>JBGTKQ010000131.1:0-20119 GCA_041744555.1 Pyrinomonadaceae bacterium | reverse complement strand
TCGGTCAACGGCGGCTATTTCACAGAGCGATTCTTTAAGGATGTAGTTCTTCGCGACAAAGACCTCGTAAAGACCTTCGTCGCCCAACGCCAAAAACCGCCGATCCTTGGTTGGTTCCTGACGATCGTGGGACTGTTGCTGGTGTTTGCGTTGCTGACGATCTCTACTGTTTCCCTCGTCACAAATAGGCAAATGCTCGCCGATGCAGAACGTATCGGTGGCAAAGCGATCAGCCTCCGGCAGTCGGATGCGGGTAAAAACATTCTTGCTAAGCCCGAAAATGAAGTTCGAACAGAAGTCGAAACGATCGAGGAAATGCGAGCGCTGATGGCGAACCTCGACAAATACGAACGCGAACGGCCGCCATTATACATGCGTTTCGGAATGTATTCCGGTGGCCGCGTCTATCGCGAACGTCTTTTGCCGATCTATTTCGGTCTTGTTGAGCAGCGTTTTGCAAAGCCAACGATCGAAAAGATTAAGGCTGAATTAAAGACCTTCGCCGAAACTTCGACAGTAGCAAATCCCGGCAAGTTGACCGACAAAGAAGAACAAGATCTCGGCCGCCATTACGACCTCCTAAAGGCATATTTAATGTTAACGGGCGACCATGCCGCGAAGGCAGAATCGTCACATCTGGTTAACGCCTTGAGGGATATTTGGGCGACCGAATCAAAGGTCCCAGCTCAATATCGCACGACCGCGCAACAGCAGCTAGAGTTTTGGGCAAAACAGGTCGATCGCGGCGAAGATCGCGGTCGTTTCCCGCGAAGCGATCTCGATAAACAGCTTGTCGAGAACGCACGCAAGAAACTGCAGGCGTTTCCGCCGATCCAGCGATACTATCGTCGTAAAGTTACGGAGATCTCCAAGCAGATCGACGAAAAGATCGGCCCAACAACGCTCGAAGGCCTTCTTTCGCGGCGTAGCGTCGATACGAGTTTGTTGACCGGCAGTGTTGCCGTCCAAAGCGCTTATACGCGTGCCGGCCACGACTTGATGAAGGTAGCAATAACTGAAGCGACGACAAAGCTTACCGAAGACGATTGGGTAATGGGCGAACAGGGCCGCGATCAGCTTGCCCAGGCAGGAGATTCGGCCGTCCTCGAAGAGATCTATTATCGAGATTACGCGGACCAATGGCGGAATTTTATAAAGAACATTAGCGTCGTCAAATACTCGTCAGCCCGGGATGCCGAGTCGGCATTGCAAGCATTTTCACTTGCAAAATCGCCGATCGAAGTTTTGGTCGTTGAGATCGCCCGCAATACCAATCTTTCGGCTCCTATCGATGACGGCGGAATCATCGCGTGGGTGAAGGGCCTGATTTTTGGTGACGACAGCAAAACTGTCGGAGGTACACAGCCCGAAAAGGATTTCCGTCCGCTCTTCGATTTTGTTGGGAAAAAAGGCGACGTAGAAAACGCACCGATCACGAGCTATCGAAATGAGTTGAGCCTTTTAGCAAGGGAGTTGAATGGCAAAGGCGATGATGAGATCAAGAAGATCGCCACCGAAATGTCGGGCGAAGAGCCAAAGGACCGCCTAAAGATCGGAACACGCGAAAAGAACATCAATGGCAAACTAAGTTCATTCGATGACGCTCAAACGCCCGGTGCAAAGGAATTGGCTGTATTCCTCCAAAAGCCGATCGACAATCTAAAGGCATTGCTTGGCGCTGACCGCGAAAGCCAAATGGCAAAAACCTGGACCGAACAGATCTTGCCCGCCGCTCGCGAGATCGAAAAGGGTTATCCGTTTGAAGACGGCCAGACCGATGCCGATCTGACAAAACTGACTGAGTTTCTTGCTCCTGAAAAGGGCAGACTGTCCGAGTTTTATGACAAGCAGCTAAGCACATATTTTGAAGAGGCGAATGGCCAATTGCGATTGAAAGAAAGCGCGGCCGGCAAGTTCAGCGATGAATTCGTTGCATATTTGAACAACGCGTTCAACTTGCGAAGGGTTCTGTTCGGAACGAGCCCGACGCCGAAATTCGAATTTGAATACACGCTCAGACCGGTAACGGGATCGATGGTCGAGGTCGTAATTGACGGAAAGAAGGCTACATCCGAAGGCACTGGTTCACTGAAGACGGCATTTCCCGGAAGCGGTTCGGAGCTTGGTGTTCTGGCAAATCTTGTTTCAACTGCTGGATCCGCGGCTCCGGCGCCGGATGCAACCCAACCCACGGCCGGTCCACAACCTTTGCGGTTCCCGGGGGCATGGGGTTTGTTCAGGTTCGTTGATGCCGGCGGGGCTAAGAAGCAGCCGACCGGTGAATATCTGTTGACCCACACGGTTAGCGGCAAGACCGTAACTTCGACGATCAAGCCAAGTGGTGGCGACCTTTTCGATAAGACGATATTCAAACAAGTAAAAGCACCTGATTCCTTTTTGAAGAAATAGTTTGGCAAACGAAAAGCAAAGTTTATGAACGAAGCAAAATCAAAATTAGACGCCGGCGACCTGATAGGGGCGGTTGAATCGGCGCTTAGCATTGTTAAGGGTAACCCGACTGATGTTGCTGCCCGCATATTCCTGTTCGAACTTTCTTGTTTCTCGGGCGATTGGGAACGAGCGGAAAAGCAACTAGAGGTGATCGGCCATCAAGACGCAAACGCGATGATCGGCGCCTTGATGTATCGGCAGAATTTTCACAACGAAAGAAACCGGGCGAAACTTTTCTCTGATGGCCTCAGTCCGGAGTTCGTTACCGCAAAACCGGCGTATATTGACGATCTTCTGACGGCGACAAACCGCATTCGTGAAGGAAGTATGCTCGAAGCCCGAACGCTGCTCGACAAGGTCGAGGAAGAGCGTCCTGCATTTCCATGCGAGGTCGATGGTGTCAAATACAGCGATATACGCGATTACAACGACGCGACGATGTGCGTGCTTGAGGTTTTCATCAAGGACTCGTACGTTTGGCTTCCGTTCGAGCAGATACAGTCGATCAAGTTCACAAAGCCAAAAACACTCCGAGATCTTTTTTGGATCCAGGCCGAGATCGAAATGCGTAGCGGGACGGCCGGCGAAATGTTTATTCCGGCACTTTATTCCGGCTCATGGCAAAGCGAAAACGACCAGGTTCGTCTCGGCCGAATGACCGATTGGAAAGAAGCCGGCGAAGATGTGTTCACGGGCGAAGGCATGCGTTTATTTTGGATGGACGGAACAGACCGATCGATCCTCGACATCGAATCGATAACTTTCGGGCACGCGACCGGCGTAGAATAGCTTTTTGTAGTGCTAATTTTGCGGTTTTGGATTAGAATGGTTTGCTTTCCATTCTAATTGTATATTTTCAACACCTTGATCTCAGGAGAAAGGACCCATTTTCATGAGCGAAGACCTTCAAACAGCCCCGGTAATCGATCTCGATGCGATCTTGCAACCGATCTCCGACGAGGCTCCGGCGGGCGAAAACCTACGATATTCGGGGCTTTACGACGAAATAATGGAGGCCCGGCGGGCAGACGATCCGATCGCCCTTGGCGATTGGTTGGCAAATCTCAAAACAGCCGACTACCGGAAAGTGGTCGAACTCGGCGTCGGAGCGCTAACGGAACGGACAAAAGACCTTCAGGTTGCTGCTTGGCTTACCGAATCGCTGGTTCGTCAATACGGTTTTGCAGGGCTCCGCGACAGCTTAAAGCTGCTTGCGATGCTTCAGGAGAACTTTTGGGAAACGATCCATCCGGAAATCGACGAAGGCGATATGGAAGGCCGCGGCAATGCGATCGAATGGTTCGATGTGCAAGGAGCAGAATCGATCCAGACGATCAAGCTAACCGCCGGAGCCGGGTTGAGTTTCATCAATTTCGAAGACTCCAAGATCTTTGATATACCTGAAGACCTTTCGGCTTTAGAACCCGAGGATCAGCAAAAATTCAACGCTCTGAAAGAACGTGCAGAGAAGGAAAATCGAACAACGGCTGAACAATGGCGTAAAGCCCGAAGCCAAACGCGGCGTAAATTTTGTGAGGAAACTAATTTTGCGATCGAAGAGTGCTGGGAAGCTTTTGCCGAATTGAATCGCGTCATTGAAGAAAAATTCGACCGGAATCAGACCCCCGGAATGACGAACCTTAAGAAGTCGCTCGACGAGATACATTCGATCGTCAAGCGATTGCTTGAAGAAAAGCGGCTCGAAGAACCCGATCCTTCAGACAGTGAGGATGAAGGATATTCCGACGGCGAAATCTCGGGCGAATCGACCGGCGGTGGCGGCGGACGAGGAATACCTACGGGAGCGGTCCGCGATCGGCGCGATGCACTTCAAAGACTTGCCGAGGTCGCGGCATATTTTCAGCGGGCCGAGCCACACAGTCCGGTCGCCTATCTTGTACAAAGGGCAGTGAAATGGGGCAATATGCCGTTGGAATCGTGGTTAACAGATGTGATCAAAGACGAAAATGTTCTGGCCCAGCTTCGTCAAACACTTGGATTCGATACCGGTAGCGACAATTGGGGCAGTTCGGGATATGAAGAAACAAGTTCGGAAACCACCTCGGAGAGTTCAGACGACTCGTGGTGATAATTGTATGGAAGTTTGCCGACGCGATAGCGATCATTACGGAGCATCGGCCGGATATAATAATTCAAATTAAGAAGGAGAAAAATAATGCCAACAAAAGAAAGTTTACAGCATAAGATCGATCGCGTTCGTCCGCCGCGCGTGCAGATCACATACGATGTCGAGGTCGGCGGTGCGATCGAATTGAAAGAACTTCCATTCGTTGTCGGTGTAATGGGTGATTTCGTGGGTAAATCGGAAGAGCCGCTGCCGGCGCTTAAGAACCGTAAATTCGTTGAGATTGATCCCGATAATTTCAACTCCGTTCTGGCCGGAATGGCTCCGCGGCTTGCCTATACTGTCGATAACAAGCTTCAGGATGACGGCAGCAAAATGGGCGTTGAACTAAAGTTCAAGAACATCGAGGATTTCGAGCCCGATGCGATCGTCCAGCAGGTCGAACCGCTCAGAAAACTTGTCGAAGCAAGACAGAAACTATCCGATCTTCGCTCGAAAATGGACGGAAATGAAAAGCTCGAATCGATGCTCGAAGACATTATCTCGAGCGCTGATAAGCAGAAAGAGCTAAGCGACGCTCTTGGGATCCAAGGTAAGGAGGACGCATAACCATGGCAAAACAGAAAGAACAAGAAGCCGGTGCACAAGCCGTAGAAGTTGAAGAAGGCGGCGGCCTGCTCGACCAGATCTTAACCGAAGGCCGAATGGGCCGCGACGATTTTCAAAAGGAACGAGCCAAAGACATGATCGGCGAATTCGTCGGCCAGGTAATGTGCGGCGAACTGACAATGTCCAAAAACATGGACGTTGCGATCAATTCTCGAATTGCCGAGATCGATCGGCTTATCTCTTCGCAGATGAACGACATCATGCACCACGAAGATTTCCAAAAGTTGGAAGGTTCGTGGCGAGGGCTTCAGTATCTTGTAAAGAATACGCTTACAAGTCCACAGCTCAAGATCCGCGTTTTGAGTGTTACCAAGAAAGATCTACTTAAGGACTTTGAACGAGCTCTCGAATTCGATCAGTCGGCAATGTTCAAGAAGATCTATGAAGACGAATACGGAATGTTCGGTGGAGCTCCATTCGGTGCTTTGATCGGAGACTTTGAATTCGGTAATCACCCGCAGGATATGGCACTGCTTGAGAATATGTCGCAGGTAGCAGCCGCTTCGCATGCACCATTCCTGAGCGCGGCATCGGCCGGTCTTTTCGGTTGGGACACTTACAGTGAAATGTCTGAAGTCCGCGATGTTTCCAAGATCTTCGACCGAACGGAATATATGAAATGGCGAAGTTTCCGTGAGTCAGAGGATTCACGATACGTCGGGCTAACGCTGCCGCACGTGCTGATGCGTGAACCATACGGAGCCGCAACTAAACCGACCGAAACCTTTCGTTTTGAAGAAGATGTTGACGGAACCGACCATAAGAAATATCTGTGGGGCAACGCGGCCTACGCACTTGGTGGCCGTCTGACCGAAGCATTTTCGATGTACGGCTGGTGCGTAGCTATTCGTGGCGTTGAAGGCGGCGGCTTGGTTCAGGGATTGCCGACGCATACGTTCGCAACTGATGAAGGCGAAGTCGCTATGAAATGCCCGACCGAGGTCGCCATTACTGACCGGCGTGAAAAGGAATTTGCCGACAACGGCTTTATTCCGCTAGTTCACTGTAAAGGCACGGACTACGCAGCCTTTTTCGGAGCTCAATCTGCGAACAAAGCAAAGAAATATGACACAGATGAAGCAAACGCGAACGCGCGGCTTTCGACCCAGCTTCAGTACATCTTTGCAGTTTCCCGTTTTGCCCATTACCTCAAGTCGATGATGCGGGACAAGATCGGAAGTTTTATGTCACGCGACGACTGTCAGGTGTTTCTAAACAAGTGGATCATGAACTACGTAACTGAAGACGATACCGCTTCTGCGAGTACGAAAGCTCAGTATCCGCTTCGTGAAGCTCGTGTGGACGTAGCAGAGATCCCGGGCAAGCCGGGTTGCTATCGTGCAGTCGCATACATGCGTCCGCATTTCCAACTCGACGAGCTTTCAGTATCGCTTCGCCTAGTAGCAGATCTACCGCAGCCGGCGAAGGGTTAAACGGCCGAGTTTTCGGATCGCTTTTTCAGTTGCATCTTTCTTATAGAAAGGAAAGGCGCTCCGAAATCCCATCGAAATTTTCGTTGGGTTCGCAAAAAGAAATCGGCACATCGTCTTACTCGTGTAGCTGATGAAGAGATCGTTAGCAATATTTGAAAAAAGGAGCAAACTAAAATGGCAGTTGACATGTTTTTGAAGATCGAAGGTGTGGAGGGTGAATCCCCCGACGCGAAATATAAAGGTACGTTGGAGATCCAATCGTTCTCGTTTGGAGCAACACAATCCGGTTCATTTGGATCGGGCGGCGGTGGCGGTGCCGGAAAAGCTAACTTCCAGGACTTTCACTTTGTGATCAATCTTGGTAAGCACTCACCCAAGGTTTTTGAACTTCTTTGCACCGGCAAGCATATCCCTTCAGCAGTTCTTACTTGCCGAAAGGCGGGTGGCGAACAGGTGGAATACTTGAAGGTCAAGTTCAGCGATTGTTTGATCTCGTCGTACCAGGTCGGTTGTTCGCAAGGTGGCGGTGATCTGCCAATGGATCAGATCTCGTTCAACTTTACGAAGCTTGAAACCGAGTACAAGGAACAGAAGAAAGACGGTTCGCTGGGCGGTGCGATCAAGGCCGGCTACGACGTAAAGGCCAACAAAAAAGTCTAAGCTTAAATTTTGTTCGAGAAACTTTCTCGTATTCAAACCGTCGGGTTATGTTGATTCGGATAAACTTCGAGCCAACATGACCCACGGTTATTCTGATATTTACACATTCACTTATGGCAAGGATCGATAACGAGATCAGAGTAACGCCGTCGGTTCTGGATCGGCTTATCGATCTCGACCCGCGATCGTCGCAAGAGGCTGTCCGAACTCGCTCCGCTTCGCTCCGTGATCTAAGAGATGCCGTGCGGCGCGATCTAGAATGGCTTCTAAATACTCGTTGTTATGCGGAAGACGTTGATAATTCGCTCGAGGAAGCACCGCGTTCGGTCGCGTTTTACGGTCTGCCGGATTTTACAGGATTGGCGGCAAAGGACGCTTCGGAGCAAAAGCGATTGGCAAATGCCGTTGAAACGGCACTCAACTATTTCGAGCCGCGGTTTCTCGATCTAAAAGTTACTCTCGAGCCGATCAGCAACATTGATCGCCAAATGAAATTTCATATTGAGGCCCGTTTAGACGTCGAACCGGCACCTGAGCCCATAGCCTTCGACACCGTTTTGGAATTAGGCAAAGGCGAATTTGTAGTCACCGAAAAGTGATAGATTGCGAGATCATAACGATTTATACCCACTAAATGCGCGACGAACTACTTGGATATTATGAACGCGAACTGATCTTCCTTCGCCGCATGGGAGCCGAATTTGCGCGCAAGTATCCCAAGATCGCAACTCGATTGCTGCTCGACGAAGAAAAGATCGAAGACCCGCATGTCGAGCGAATGATCGAGTCGTTCGCTTTCCTAACTGGGCGTATCGGGTTGAAGCTTGACGACGAACTTCCGGAGATTACCGAATCTTTTTTAAACGTCCTTTATCCGCATTATCTTGCGCCGCTTCCATCGATGGCGATCGTCCAGATGGGTTTCGGCTCGCCAAATGACAAGGTGACATCGGTCCAGCGGATCGCGAGAGGTGCTCGGCTGAATTCGCGGCCGGTCGATGGCACGCCGTGTCAGTTCCGGACGACCTACGACGTTCAGCTTTTGCCGATAGCTCTCGAAACAGCGGCACTCGAATCACCGGCCCCGAAAGACGGGCGTGGTAAATACGCAGAAAGCTTTATTCGATTAGGAATGCGTTGCCATGGCGACGCAAACCTTCATGAACTGAAGATCGGCGAAACCGGCAAGCCGCCTGAATCGATCCGGTTTTATCTCGATGGTGATCCGCAACTCGTGTTCCCGCTTTACGAAATAATCTTTAACCATGCAACGGCGATCGAGATCCGCCCGAAAGACGCTCCGCTGAGCAACAAGACTCTAAAGACGATCACGAACATCCAGCTAAAACTTCCTGATCCGGTAGTTATTCCGGCAAAGGACGCACTTCGCCAGGTCGGCTTTGGCGACAACGAAGCGATGTTGCCTTATACCAAACGTTCTTTTTCGGGCTATCGGCTACTGTCCGAATATTTTTCGTTTCCTTACAAGTTTCTTTTCTTTGATATCCTCGGGCTTGATCAGGCGATCGGCCGTAAGTTCGGAAGCCACTTCGAAATTCTGATCCACCTAAAGGACGTTACACCGCCGATCGCGCCGATCACTAACGAGACATTTCGAATGAACTGTTCGCCGATCATCAACCTATTTGCGCGTACCGCTGACCCTGTTTATCTGTCGCAACAAAAGTACGAGTATCAAATAATCCCTGACGTTCATCGGCAATCAACTACCGAGATCTATTCTGTCGATGAAGTTCTTACGAGCGACCCAAAGACAGGTGCCGTAAGGAATTTTTCGCCGTTTTATTCGCTTCGTCACGCATACGGCGAACAAATGGAAAAATCGTTTTGGTACGCGACACGCCGCGATTCGCAACGACCAGATGACGAAGGCACGGAGATATTTATGTCGCTCGTTGATATGAAATTTAACCCCCGCGTTCCGGCAGCGGAAGTTCTGAATGTTAGGGCCACGTGTACGAATCGTGACCTTCCCGGACGTCTATTGTTCGGAGGGAAGGAAGGCGATTTTGAGGTGGAAGGAACTGCTCTGTTGTCGCGTGTAAGATGTTTGACCAAGCCGACCGAAACGATCCGTCCGCCGCAAAGACGTTCGGCACAATGGCGATTGATTTCACATTTAAATTTGAACCATCTCTCGCTGGTAAATAGCGAGAATGGCGTCCCCGAAGCGCTTCAGGAAATATTACTTCTTTACAATTTTAACGATTCATCAATAACGCGAAAGCAGATCCTAGGGATAACCGGAATTAGCTCAAAGAAGGTCGTTCGCCAGATCGGCGGCCGCGTGGGTACCGGTTTTGTCCGCGGATTACAGACGACGCTGACGTTCGATGAGGAACAATTTGTCGGCAGCGGCTTGTTTCTGTTCGGCTGCGTTCTCGAACGTTTTCTCGGGCTGTATGCTTCGCTCAATTCGTTCAACCAGGTCGTAATGCGGTCGGAACAACGTGAAGAAAATATTAAGCAGTTTCCGCCTCGGGCCGGTGAGCAAGAACTTCTGTAGACCGAGAAGTGTGATGGCAGTAAAACCGCTAAACGAATTGTTGACCGAAGAGCCGTATCGCTTTGAGTTTTTCCAAGCCGTGCGGGTCTTCGAAAAGCTTTTCCCCGAGCTTAAACCGGTCGGTGGTTCCGCCTTGCCCGCAGACGAAATGATCCGTTTCCGGTCACGTGTGGCGTTTGATTTTCCGTCGAGCGAGATCCAGGAGATCAAAAAAAGTACGGACGAACAAACCGGCCGGGAATCGTTCGAGATGTTTGTAAATTTTATGGGCATGGTCGGTGTAAGCGGCGTGCTGCCTATGCACTATACGGAACTTGCGTTCGACCGCATTCGTCACCGCGACACGGCTCTTTGGGCATTTCTTGATATCTTCACGCATCGTTCGGTTTCGATGTTTTTCCGGGCCTGGAACAAGTATCGATTTCCGGTGGCATATGAACGGGGCGACGATAGATTCACAGGTTATCTATTCGACCTTGAGGGCCTTGGAACGACCGGACTTCGCGGTCGAATGAATCTCGAAGATGAATCTTTATTGCCTTATGCCGGCCTGATCGCACAATGTCCACATTCTAAGAAGGCGATCGAAAATATCCTGTCCGACTATTTTTCTACCGGTGTTTCGATAACACAGTTTAAGGGCCAGTGGATCCAATTGGATCCGGAAGATCATACTTTTTTGGGACGGCAGAATAACGCACTCGGTGCAACCGCTATCGCGGGATCGCAGATCTGGGATCAGCAATCAAAGTTTCGTGTTCGAATGGGCCCGCTGACTTTTTCGCAATTTTCGGCTTTTCTGCCCAATGGCTCGGCCGATCCGCCGCTCCGCTCAATGTTGAAGTTTTTAGTGGGGCTCGAACATGATTTCGACATCCAGCTTTTGTTACTCGCCAAACAGGTTCCCAGTACGATCCTAACAACGCGGGCTATGAGAAAACCAATGCTCGGATGGACAAGTTTTTTGAAGACACAGCCGTTTGAGGCCGTAGATGAACAAGTTGTTTTGGCTGTCGCCGAATAGAACGGCTTCGATTTGGACTTGAAAGTATTTAGCAATTTTATTTTTAGACGGAGCTTAGGAGAAAAGTTATGAACGTCAACCTTAAATCATTGGTCGGCCGGCTGAACGATACATCGCGAAATGCGCTCGAAGGTGCAGCCGGGCTTTGCCTTTCCCGAACGAACTACGATGTCGAGGTCGAGCACATTCTTGCGAAATTGCTCGAACAAGACGACACCGATCTGCACAAGATCGCAACGCATTATGAGGTAAACATCGATCGTCTGACCAAAGATGTGAGCACGGCGCTAGACCGGTTAAAGAGCGGCAACTCGCGAACGCCGGGATTGAGCGATCGGATCCCGCGTTGGATTCAGGATGCCTGGCTTCTTGCATCGGTAGATTACGGCGCCGCCCGAGTTCGTTCGGGTCATCTAGTCCTTGCTCTACTTTCGAATGAAGGCCTGTCGCGGATCGCACGCGAGATCTCAAAAGAGTTTAGCCACATCTCGGCCGAGGACCTTCAAGCAAAATTAGTCGACATCGCAGCCGAATCGGCCGAGGAACGCGACGCGGTGGCTCTGGGCGAAACGGGCGGTGTTTCCGGCGGAGCGGCAGTGGCGTCGGGCGTACCGGGGAAAACGAAAGCACTTGATCAGTACACAGAAGATCTAACCGCGAAAGCCGCGGCCGGAAAGATCGATCCAGTTCTTGGCCGCGATTTTGAGATCCGGCAGATCGTTGACATTTTGACTCGCCGCCGTCAGAACAATCCTATCCTCACCGGTGAAGCCGGCGTAGGCAAGACCGCTGTTGTGGAAGGCTTCGCACTTAGAATTTCGCAAGGCGATGTTCCAGATCCGCTAAAGAACGTTGCCGTACGCTCGCTTGATCTTGGCCTGCTTCAGGCAGGTGCCGGAATAAAAGGCGAATTTGAAAGCCGACTGAAATCGGTGATTGACGAGGTGAAATCGTCGCCGCAGCCGATCATCATGTTCATCGACGAAGCTCATACGATGATCGGTGCGGGTGGCGCAGCTGGACAGAACGACGCTGCAAATCTTCTGAAACCAGCACTTGCACGCGGCGAACTGCGAACCATCGCGGCTACGACATGGGCAGAGTACAAGAAGTATTTCGAGAAGGACGCAGCTCTTGCCCGCCGTTTTCAGGTGGTCAAGGTCGAAGAACCCGACGAAGCGAAAGCGATCGACATGATGCGCGGCATCGCCGATAAGATGGAAGAGCATCACAATGTTCGCATTTTGGACGAAGCGATCGTTGAATGCGTAAAACTTTCCAACCGTTATATAACCGGGCGTCAGCTCCCCGATAAATCAGTATCAGTTCTTGATACTGCATGTGCGAAGGTTGCGATCGGACAAGGTGCAACGCCCGCTCCGGTCGAAGATGCGACCCGGCGAATCCAGAACCTAACATCTGAGATCGATGCTCTCGAACGCGAGCTCGCCACCGGTGCGGAACACGATAAGAAAATCAGTGAGCTAAAAGCGTCGCGGGCTGAAACCGAAGCTGAATTGGCAAAACTCAGTGCTCAATGGGAAAAAGAAAAGACCTTGATCGAGCAGATCCGAAATGTTCGTACAAAGCTTGAGATGTCTCGGCTCGACGGAAAACTCGCCGATGCGGTTTCAGTTACTGAGTCGGCAAATATCGGCGAAACCGCAGACGCGGCAACAGCAGAGACAGATGCAGCTCCTGGGGGTGACGATGGATCAGCGACTGCTTCAGTTCCAGCCCAGGAATCGGCAAGCCCGGTCGACACAGAATTTCTGAAAAGCGAGCTGAAGCGTTTTAACGAAGAACTGAAAGCGATCCAGGGTGATACACCGCTAATGCAACCGGTTGTAAATGGCCAAAGTGTGGCAGAGATAATTTCCGGCTGGACCGGTATTCCGATCGGAAAGATGGTCGCCGATGAGATCAATGCTGTGCTCAAGCTGCATGAAACCCTCGGTGAACGTGTACTCGGACAGGATCACGCGCTGGAGGCGATCGCACAGCGCATACGTACGTCGCGTGCGGGACTTACTGATCCCAAAAGGCCGATCGGGGTATTTATGCTGGTCGGAACTTCCGGCGTTGGTAAGACCGAAACAGCTCTCGCTCTTGCAGAATCGCTCTACGGCGGCGAACGTAATTTGATCTCGATAAATATGTCGGAGTATCAAGAAGCTCATACCGTATCGAGCCTCAAGGGCTCGCCTCCGGGCTACGTCGGTTACGGCGAGGGTGGTGTTTTGACCGAAGCCGTAAGAAGGAAGCCATACTCTGTGGTGCTGTTGGATGAAGTCGAAAAGGCGCATCCGGACGTTATGGAGCTGTTTTTCCAGGTTTTCGACAAGGGTATTCTAGAGGATGGAGAGGGACGAGAGATCGATTTCAAGAACTGCATCATCCTTCTTACATCTAATATCGGTACCGACACTATAATGAAGCTTTGCGCCGATCCGGATACGAAACCGGAACCGGCCGGACTCGTAGAAGCTATAAAACCGGAAATGAACAAAGCCTTTAAGCCGGCGCTTCTTGGGCGAATGGTGACCGTTCCTTTCTATCCGATCTCTGATGATATTCTGCGTCTTATCATCAAATTACAGCTCGGCAAGATCAAGACAAGAATTTCCGATAACCACGGTGCGCAATTTTCCTACGACGATTCCGTCATAGACACGGTGGCGAAGCGCTGTACGGATGTGGACAGCGGAGCGAGAAATGTATTGAATATTCTCACCGGTTCGCTTTTACCGGAAATGAGTGGCGAGGTTCTCTCGCGTATGGCCAGCGGACAAGGAATACAGAAAGTCCACGTCGGCGTTGGCGAAAACGAGAAGTTCGTTTACGACTTTAATTAAACGAACGAACGAGCGGCCAGCTAGGCTGGAATTGAGGAAGATCTATGGCGAAGGCGACCCAGGACGAACGCGTGATGAATATCCGAACCCCTTTGGGTAAGGATGTTCTGTTGCTTTCCAGTTTTACGGCCGAAGAAGAGATTTCGCGGCTTTATACCATCACTGCGGAGTTGCTTCATGAAGGAGCCGTCGGCGGCGATGTACCGCACGAGGTAGCTCCGAATACGATACTTGGTAAAGCCGTCGCGATAGAGGTTCTTCAGCGCGATGGAACTAAACGATTCTTCCACGGAATCGTGAACCGGTTTGAACAGCGAAATCGTGACGATCGCTTCACGCATTATCAAGCAGAGATCGTCCCTCAGGTTTGGCTGCTGACACAGATCGCTCAGAGCAAGATATTTCAGAATCAAACAGTTCCGGAGATACTCAATAAAGTATTTGAGGGACTGAATCCTTCGTTCCAACTCCAGAGAACATACGATAAACGCAACTATTGCGTGCAATATCGCGAAACCAATTTTGAATTTGCTTCGAGATTGATGGAAGAAGAAGGAATCTTCTATTTCTTCGAACATACTGATACGACCCACAAAATGATCGTCGGAGATGTTGCCACCGTTCATCCGGATTGTCCCAATACGCATGAATTTTCGTTCGATCTGGACCAGCCGAGTGGTGACGATTTCGTTCCATTGGTGCGTGAGTGGATAGTAAATCATCGGCTCCAAACGGGGAAAGTTACATTTTGGGATCATAATTTCGAACTTCCTTTCAATCGACTGGACGCAACGGTTCCCAGCCGGTTCCCTTTGGAAGGAAAGGATAAGCTGGAAGTCTATGACTATCCGGGCGGCTATTCGCGTAAGTTTGACGGTATCGATTCCGGCGGCGGAGAACAACCAGGCGAGCTAAACAAAGTTTTTGCCGATAAGGATAAAGCAGCGAATCTGTCGATGGAGGCGATCGATTCTCGTTACAAGATAATCAGTGGCGTTGGCGAGTGTAGTTCGATGACCGCCGGACACACTTTCAATCTGGTAAACCATCCGCTTAGTTCAAACAACGGAAAATACGTGATTACGTCGATCTCGCATTCGGCGACCCAAAGCCCGGATTACGCATCAGAAAATGTTGTCCTTGATCCATATGACAACGCTTTCAACTGTATTCCGGTTGGAGCCGGAGCTCCGGTGTTTAGGCCCGAGCATGTAACGCCGAAACCGTTGGTAACCGGTTCTCAGACCGCGACGGTTATGGGGCCTGCCGGTGAAGAGATCTTGACGGACAAATATGGTCGAGTGAAAGTCCAGTTTCGATGGGATCGCCATGGCCAAATGGATGAACGAAGTTCCTGCTGGATACGCGTGGCCCAAAGTTGGGCAGGCAAGAAATGGGGCACGATGTTCATTCCGCGTATTGGGATGGAAGTGCTCGTTGATTTTATTGAGGGCGATCCTGATCGACCGATAATCACGGGATGTGTTTATAACGCAGAGGCGATGCCGCCCTATGATCTCCCGGAGCACAAAACCAGATCGACGATAAAGAGCAACTCCAGCAAGGGCGGCAATGGATTCAACGAGTTCCGCATAGAAGACAAAAAAGGCGAAGAGCAAATATTTATTCATGCCGAGAAGGATCTCGATATACGCGTTAAGAACGACAAGAAAGAGATCGTAAAACGTGACCGACACGTTATAGTCGAACGAAATTCATTTGAAGAAGGAAAAGGCGATTCGCACAATAAGCTCAGCGGTGACAGCAACGCGGAGATGGGGGGCTCAGCTTCGTTTAAGGTCGGCGGCGACGTCGATGCAAAGGTTGGCGGCAAGGTGGCAGTCGAGGCTGGAAGCGAGATCCATCTGAAGGCAGGGATGAAAGTAGTCATCGAGGCCGGCACGCAGATCACGCTTAAGGTTGGCGGCAATTTCGTTGACATCGGCCCGGCAGGCGTTACAATTAAGGGCGCGATCGTGAATATTAATAGCGGCGGCGCGGCTGGTTCAGGCAGTGGAGCCAGCACCACATCGCCAACTGCTCCTGAAGAAGCAGTTGACGACAAAGCCGGACAAGAGCCAGGCAAGCCGCCGCCACCTTCGCCACCCAGCCAAACCGGACCAACGGCGGGCGCACTTGCCGGGGCGGCCGGATCAGGAGCACCCACGGTCGGGACCGGCTCCGGAGCTGGCGGCCCCGGCGGAACTGGTGGTGCGGAATCGAGTCCGGCCGGAACAAGTTCGGGTGCGGGCAGTGGCGACGCTGGAGCCGGCACATATGGTATGGGTCACGGCGGCGCGAACGAAGGCGGTTCATTAGGGAATCCGCCACCCGGCGGAGCGGGAGGCGCTGACGCGGGCGGGTCCTCGGGTGCAGAGTCGAGCCCCGCAGGGGCCAACTCTGGGGGCGACAGCGGCGAAGCGGGAGCAGGAACATATGGAATGGGCCACGGCGGGGCGAACGAAGGCGGTTCGCTCGGAAGTCCGCCTCCTGGCGGGGCGGGCGGAGCTGACGCAGGTGGTGCTGCTGGTGGGGGAACGACCACCGAAAATTCTGACGGAACCAAAATTACTACGTTTCCTGACGGAACTCAGGTAGACGAGAGACCTGACGGCAGTAAATCGACATATAATCCGGACGGTTCGCAGACGGATGAATACCCGGATGGAACAAAAGTTACTACGGGTCCGGGATATAACAGTTCGGCAGCTCCGGGGGATCCGGACGGAATCTATACTCAAGAAAATCCCGATGGGACCACTGAAACAAGGGATACAGCTAGCGGTGTCGGGATTATAAGGCCGCCGAAGTCAGGCGGAGGTACAGGCGGCGACGGTGGACGTGCGGCCGGCGACACGCCGCCGGTTGCCACGAGTAATGATAGTGGCGAAACTTGGACGGATGGTCAGGGACGTCCAATCGCTCCTCCTCCCGGCAGCGACGACTGGTTTGATTAAATGAACCGATGCAGCGTGAAACATTAAAACCACATCTGCTCAGCGAGACGACGCGGCTGTTCTGCATCCTCGATGGGGCGTCGGTTCCCGAACTGCCGAGGCAGCTTCACAAAATGCAGGCGGCGAACGTGTGTTTGTTCAAAGGTGATCTGGAGCCGGATATGCTTTATGTCGCTCCGTTCGTGGTTCATCTCCCGCCTGACGATAAATTTACTGACTGGGTCTTGAATGAGGGTTTTGGAAAGCATTGGGGGATATTTTTACATAGCCGCCGTTCTATGCAGGAAATGCGCCGTCACTTTCGGTCGTTGATAAATGTGTATGACGAAGAAGCAAGATCGCTCATCTTTCGTTTTTACGATCCGCGAGTTCTGAACCGCTTTTTACCGACATGCGACGCGGAGCAGCTAAAGAAGTTTTTCGGCGATGTTGATAATTTCTTTGCCGAAGACGGTGAAAAGCTTTTGAGCTTTCACTTGGAAGAAGGGCAATTAAAGAAAAGGGAGTTGTAATAAATTATGCCTCCAGCCGCACGACTTACAGATAGCGTTGCTCATCCGTTACCACCGGTTATCACTGGTGGCCCAACGGCAATAACGGTATTTATCGGGAATCTTCCCGCATGGCGCGGAGTAAACCCAGCCGTCGCAGCGGCGATGCAGGCCGCAAAAGCCGTTTCGGATGCTGTGATCAAAACTGCTGAGGGTGTTACGGTGGCCGCGGCCGGGACGCCTGCCGCCCCTGCGGCAAAGGCAGCGGAAGAACTTGCCAAGGCCGCAGCAGCCGCGGCAATGGGCAGCGCAATATCGGCAGCGGCAGGCGGTTCGGATATACATCTGTGTACGACCCCGTTACCGATTCCGCCGCACGGCCCGGGAATCGTGATCACGCCGTCGAAATCCGTCATCGTTGCGAACTTTCCGGCTGCTCGGATGGGCGACACGATTCTTGAAGCCGTGGGACCGCCTAACACGATCGTGTCAGGATGCATGACGGTCATGATCGGCGACTAGGAACTTAATATGTTTGTTCTCAAAACAGCACAGATTCAACATTTCATCGCAGCCGATGAAAACGAGTTGGTGGACGTGATCGCCAAATCGATTCGTCTCGCGAACGGCACCCGCGTTGCAGGCTATGACGACAAAGAACTAGGTGCGATGGTAAAGATCGGTATCGGCCGTGCCCGGACACATGGACTAACACGGGCTGAGTCGATCGCCGCGTTCGTTGCGGTGATGTTTGAGGTCGCTCCGCGTTTCGACGAACAGGCCGAAATAGCCGAAGTCTTAAATGACGAAAGATTCACGCCTGAAGTGAGGTTTTCTCAATTATTCGAGCGCGTGCAGGATGGTGCTTGGACCGATGCCCAAAAGAAGTACGAAGACTCGTTCTGGTTTACAACAGAGTAAAAGATGGCACAAGAACCCGAGAAAAAACCTGCGCCAGCATTGAGCATTGCCGATCAGATCTCGCAGCGGCAGACGGTCGTGGATGATCTGTCGGCCGAATTTAAAAAGAATCCAACACCCGATCTCAAAGCCGACCTGGAAAAAAAAGTGGATACTATCCTGTATCTAAAGAACATTGGAAAAGGCGACCCTCGCGAACGAGCAAGACGCGCCGCCGAAGTGGCCCGCGTTGCCACGCTTAATCGGGCTGTAAAGCAAATAACCTAATCGGAACGGCGCCTCGGGATTCACGTTCAAGGACGCGTCATTGCTTCCGGAATAACAAGCTCATCAAATTTCTCTGCTGTTAGCAGCCCCAGATCGATGGCCGCTTCTTTAAGCGAAGCGCCTTTTTTATGTGCGTGTTTCGCGAGCTTTGCTGCATTGTCATAGCCGATGTGCTGGTTTAGAGCGGTTACGAGCATTAGCGAATCATTCAAATAACGATCGATCTGTTCGCGGTTTAGTTCTATGCCGGCGATGCAATAATCGACGAAGCCGTGGCAGGCGTCATGGATCAGCCGAACCGAGTGCAGGTAATTGTGGATCATTACCGGTTTGAAAACGTTTAGCTCGAAATTACCCTGCGAACCGGCGAAACCGATCGCGGCGTCGTTACCCAAAACTTGTGCGGCGACCATTGTCAGTGCCTCTGACTGGGTTGGGTTTACCTTGCCGGGCATTATCGAGCTTCCCGGTTCATTCTCCGGCAAAGTTAATTCACCGATGCCGCAACGCGGGCCAGAAGCCAACCAACGAATATCATTAGCGATCTTCATTAGCGAACCGGCTAAAGTCTTCAATCCACCGGACGCAAATACCAGTTCGTCGTGTGCCGACAGTGCGGCAAATTTGTCGGGATGCGACTTGAAAGGTAAACCGGTGAGTTCGGCGATCTTGGCCGCGGCCCGTTCGGCAAATTCGGGATGCGAATTAAGCCCGGTTCCCACCGCGGTTCCGCCGATCGCAAGGTCCATCAATCCCGGTAGAACTATTTTCAATCGTTCAACATCGCGATCCACAAGGTTCGCCCAGCCATTGAATTCTTGCGAAACCGTCACCGGAGTTGCGTCCTGCAAATGCGTTCGCCCGATCTTTACAACGCCTTCAAACTCTTTCGCTTTGGCCTTGATGGCAGCCGAAACTTTCTCGACTTCGGGTATCAACGCGGTCGTCCGTTCCGCGGCGGCGATGTACATTGCGGTCGGAAACGTGTCGTTGGAAGACTGTGATTTGTTTACGTCATCGTTCGGGTGAATTGGCATTTTCGAACCCATTTCGCCACCTGCGATCTCGATGGCACGGTTCGAGATCACTTCGTTCGCGTTCATGTTCGTTTGCGTACCGGAACCGGTCTGCCAGACGCGAAGCGGAAAATGAGCATCAAGCTTACCTTTGATCACCTCGTCGGCGGCCTGCACAATCAGATCACGTTTCTCCGCCGACAATTTTCCGAGGTCGCAATTAACGATCGCCGCAGCTTTCTTCAATATTCCAAGCGCTCTAATTATCTCACGCGGCATTACATCATTTCCGATGTTAAAGTGCTTCAACGAACGCTGCGTTTGCGCCCCCCAATAAACACCCGACGCGACCTGGATCTCGCCCATCGAATCTGTTTCGATCCTGTAAACTCCGTTGCCCTCAATCTTATTTGTCATAGTGTTTTTCATCTATTCTAACTCACATCCGCAACTTCCAAGGAGCTGACGGTAAATCTTTTTGTCTAGCTCTTCGTGTGTTAATATGCCGTTGCCGCTAATCAATTAATGGATAAATTAAGACTGCTTCTTCAAATCTATTATCGTCCGGCGTCAGCTATGAGCGACATAATTGATCGCGGAAGCTGGGTTTTCGCGGCGATACTTGTTCTCTTGGTTGCAGTCGGTTTCTATTTCACGATAAATGCAAAACTCGATGCGGTGTTTCAGATCCCAAGCTTTAGCGATTATGTTGGTAATGAATTTTACGAACTTTCGGACGAACAGCTCAATGCCGCCGTTAAG
>JBGTKQ010000130.1:0-10593 GCA_041744555.1 Pyrinomonadaceae bacterium | reverse complement strand
ATAAACGTGTCGTGTTGATCAAATGTGAATTCGCGGCCGATCTGCGGACCGGCGACGACATGCAAGGTAACACGCATTTAGCAAAGTATAAAAGATTTAGTCAAACCACGCCAACTGGTCTGTTCAGGACCCGATCGCTGTCAAAACAATGTGAATCAGTGAGATAAAAAAAGTGATCGCTCCGACGATCATTGCTCCGATCGCCATTCCGCGGCCTCCGAAACGGTCGGGAAAATTGTCGGCGTTTCTGAGCCCGAGAAATCCAACGATCGCGGCGGGAAGCCCAAGCCAGATACCGCCAAAACAACAAACGAATATCAAAGATGAAATGCCAAGGATCAAACCTACGGTCGGAAGTGTGTGGCTCTTTGGTTGAAGATAGGCGGGTAGATTCCCGAAACCAACCGACGACATCGCATTCTGACCTTGCCATTGAACCGGAGGTGCTGATGCCTGCCAACTGTGTTGGTTGGTAACTCGTGCCGAATCCATCATTAACGTCGGCGGCGAATCATCGTCGGCAAATATAGTCGCTGGCGGTTCGTCGGTAACCGATCTCGACAACGGATCGACAAGTCGCGACAAAAGTTCACCGTCGTTTAGACAGAAGTTAATATCTGCATCGGAGTAGGTCTGTCCGCACGAACGGCATTGTTTCATGATCTTCTACAGTGATTATTTGTCGATCTCGAGGTTACTAAATCCGATCTTGATGCCGTCGGCCGCATATAGTCCGGCGACCCCACCCTTGAAACCGTATGTATTCCGGATGGATGTGACTTTCTTATCATTGATGAAGATCTCGTTCATGTCGTCTTTGTGCTTGATCTCTAGCTTATTGAGTGCAGACCCGGAATTGATCGCATCTGAATTCGTCCACTCCACTACAACTAACTCTTTTCTCGGCTCGTGACGAACGACCCGGTAACGTTTCTTCGTCGAATCCAAAAGCAACGCATATCCCTGTTGCAGGGGCGTCGGATTACTGTGAAATATCAGTCCATAACCTAAAGTCGTATTACCACTGTTGACGTTCTTGACTGAAACCCGTACGGTCGCATTTTCGGTCTTATCCGTATCTGCTGCACACATCGCGTAGTAGTAACTTTGGCGCGCCGCCGACATCGTAAGTTCACCGCCGCTAAACGTCGTACTTCCGTGTTCGGAGGTTGCTACCCATGATGAAAGATCTATCTTTCTGGCAGTTGCGTTGAATATTGGCGACGGACCGGTTGTTGGCGACTTTTGACCCGTTGGCGTCGGGGTTGGTGAGGCTGTCCCTATCGGCGGATCTTCGTCCGGCACGTTGTAAATATATAATCCGGCGAAGAGTATTCCGCCGCCGCCGCAAAGCACTAAGCCGATACCAAATATGCCGAGAAGCCAAAGCCACGTTTTCGACTTTTTGACCGGCGGTTGCATGCTAAATTGCTGATTGTTCTTCCATCCGGCCGGATTCGTCGGCTCGGTTCCGAACGGTGCAGATGGGCTCGTCGGAAGCGGCTGTTGGAGCATCACAGTTTCCGGCAGGTCCGATTTTGCAAACGTCAATACGCTTCCATCATCGAGACAAAAGTTTAAGCCGTCGTCCGGGTAATTTTTTCTACAGGTCGGGCAGATCTTCATCTAGTATTTCCTGATTTATTGATTACGAGAGTTAGCAATCTGCAACATTATAGCCGTTTTTCTCAGCAATGGGTATAACGCACGGAGACCTTCAAAAGTTCCTTTCGGGCGCTCCTCAACGAATCAGGTCATTGGCGTGCCGCATCGGCCGCAGAATTTTATGTTTGGAGGGAACGAACCGCCGCACTTGCGGCAGATGCGTTCCGCTTGCATTGGTGTTCTTTGACCGAAAGGAGGCGATTGGCTGGCGTGTATAATACTCGCGGCGGTTCCGGGAGTAATGTTGAGACCGCAGCGTCCGCAGAATCGGGCATCCATTGCCAACGGCGTGGCACATCGCGGACACGGGAACGAATTGGGAACGTCGCCGGCGCTTACAAGCACGAATGAACGGTTACCGCACCGCCCGCAAAATTTTGCTCCTTCGGCGAAGCGAGAATTGCAATTGGTGCACGCGACAATGCCGGGCATCAGGCCGGAGCTTATCCCGCTACTTCCGGTTCCCTGCGACGGCGACGGCTGGCTCCCGGATTCCTTCACCGTTCGGAGATGAGCTTGAATCACTTGTTCATTCGCACCCTCGCGTACCTCGATAACGCGCTCATCATCCCGTTCCCCGGTTTTGGAAACTCGAAGAATGTGTTGGCCCGCCGGCACATCGTTCAAAACTACGCGTCCCGAACGCCCTATGCTTCCTTTCCGCTCGTCGTTGACATAAACTTCGGCACCGGAAGGAGCAAGTACGACAAGACGCGAAATTCCAGTTTTCTTTGATTCATCAATATCTTCCGCAGCTTCTTCGAGGTCTTCGATCCACTCAGCGACAGTTGAATGGCGTGCCGATGCTTCGATCTCGAGCGAACGCATAATGACGCGTTCGACGTCGGCTGGAATGTCTGTTCTTATGGTCGAAAGCGGTGCAGGTTTGTGCATGATCTTTTGCATGACAAGCTGCATCATGTCGCCCGCAAATGGCGTCTTTCCACCAAGCATCAAATACGCGATCGTGGCGAGCGCATAAATGTCCGCCCTAACATCAACGCCGACTTCCGGCTGCATCTGCTCGGGCGACATAAACTCAGGCGTTCCGATAATTCCCCGTGAGGAAGGGGTTGCATTCGAACTGATATCAGTCACGGTTTGGCTGATTATCTTAGCCAGACCGAAATCGCCGACCTTAATAAAGCCGTCGCCTTTGCCTTTCTGAAGAATGAAGATATTCGCCGGTTTTAGGTCGCGGTGTAGTATTCCGATCTCATGTGCAGCGTCAACGCCATCGGCGATCTGCCTTAGCAATCGGACGGCACGTTTTACGGGAAGGGTTCCCTCACGGCGAAGAAGACGATGAAGTGTCTCGCCTTCGACGTATTCCATTACCAAGAAGAAAACGCCGTCCCCTGATTCACCAAAGTCAGTAACGCTGACAGTGTTCGGATGCTGGATCGAGGCGGCCGCTTGAGCCTCGCGTTCGAACCGCGCGATCGCTTCGCCCTCCTGCAGATTATCGCTCGAAAGAATGTCTTGGCGGACTGTTTTGACCGCAACCTTACGCGAAGAAAACTTGTTATCATTCGCCAAATACACCTGGCCCATCGCGCCTTTTCCGAGTCGGCTGATAAGCAAATATCTACCGGCGAGAAGCTGTGGGCCGGGCAATGAGAACCGCGTTTCGGTATTGTCCTGCGGACAAACCGGGATCTCGTCCGGGTAGCACACTTCACATTTTGGGCATTCTTTCATCGTGAAAGTAAGATTTCGGTCGTTGGGCTTGGATAGCCGCAACTACCACGTTCGCGTTTTTGTAATAATACGGGATATTCCGATTTTGTTGAAACTAAAAGTACTTAAATCGAGCCCAAGCTTTACACCGTCGTTTTTTGATTGCTATAATCGGCAAGTCAAATGGGTCGATAGCTCAGTCGGTAGAGCAACGGACTCTTAATCCGTGGGTCGCAGGTTCGATCCCTGCTCGGCCTACCATTTTATAAAAAAAGCAGTCGCGTTTGTCTCGGCTGCTTTTTTTATTTAGATCTTCGTTCGCCAGCGGAGTACTTCATCTCTTAACAAAGGATTCTGTTGAAAACTTGCGGTATGGCCTTGAGCCTTTGTCGCACGCTGAATATGCCAATAGCTGAGACCGAGTTTCGAAACGGCGCGCGTGTATCGATAACGTGCAAGCATCTTGCCGCTAAATAGTCCGCCCCAGATCCATATCATGCTCGTGAAAAATGTGCATGTGCGGTCGAGATCCTCTTTGGTCAAAAGGCCTCGTGCAATATCGATCGCAAGCATGTCGTCCAAAATACGTCGCTGCCGACGCATTACCCAGAACGCGAAACCGACAAATAAAAGAAATAATGGGATCTCAAAAATTAGATAGAGCGTAAAGAAACCGCAAAGGCTGATCAGTTCTTCACCAAGACCGATGCTTTCACATGCGGGAGCGAATCCAAGTCCAACGATCGTCAACGTGATGACGATTCCCATTCCATTCCAGATACCGTGCAACCCTACGGCGACTACGTAACCCAAAAACGGCATTAAGAGTTTTACAAAAATATTGTGCGATTCGCGCGATATACCGAAACCGATCCCGATCATCGCTGTGAACATTACATGAGCCCACGGCGACAGGATCCCACGAAGCGTAAACAAGAAAAGGAAGCTGAGGGCGGCCGATGATGTTAGTCCGTATTCCCCGATCGCCTGATCAATACCGCGACCGTAATAGAGGATATTTTCGACGGTTGCAAAGCCGAGTGCGATCAGACCGCCGAAGACTATGCCATCCAAAATATCATCAAAATATCGCCGAAACGCTAATATAAGAATAAGTAATCCGAAGCCTTTCGACGCTTCTTCGACGAGAGGAGCTGAAATCACGGCGGAGGCTATCTCGGCGAGTTCGGGCACACCCGTTCCAACATAAACCGCTGCCCCGAAAAGCGTATTCAGAACGATCGACACGAGAACAGCGACCACCGCTCCCCAGGAAAACACGAGTGCGATCAGCCACGGCGGTTCGGGATCGAACCGATCAAGCCAGATCAAGGGGAAGGCGTAGATCACTGCCGGAGTAAACGCGATCACTGTCGCAAGGATCGCGGGAACAGGTCCAACACTCAGCCCGATGATCGCCATTACGAAGATCGATAGAGGTATTAGTGCGAGAAATAAAAGCGAAACGACAATGATCGGCCAAACGCGTCTCGGAGGCTCCGGTGGCGCAGTTTCGATATGTCCCAGGCCAATGCTGGCAAATGAATTATTGATACCGGTCGGAACGCTGTTTGCGGCCTGTTGGAAGTTCTGGATCTGTTCGTTTCGAAAACTCTCCGCCCCGAGCGGTTGGGATGCCTCAGGTCCATTGTCGATCCCAACCCTAGCTGTAACACCGTTTCGTCCGAATTGAACCGCATCACCATCGATCAGCTTGATCGTTTCGACGCGTTGTCCGTTTACGATCGTTCCGTTGGTACTCTGATTGTCGGACAGGAAATAGCCGTCGGGCTTGGCCTCGATAAAGGCATGCTGCTTCGACGCGATTCGTTCGGTTGCCGGATCGAATCGAACACTGCAGTTTTCGCCGCGGCCGATCCAAATAAAGCCAGTTTCGAGATCAAAGACCTGTCCGGCCAGCGTGCCTTCGCTTATAGTGAGGCTCAATTTCATAAAGCCATCATAGAAACAAAAAGCCCAAAGTCAAACGATACGAATGACCTTGGGCAATCTCAATTTATTTACACCTACCTAGCCTGAAAGGCAGCGGGAGACGCAACATCTCCGGCATCACCATACGTCCGGATAATTAAGGCACTATCTAAGCTGTTTATCCGATACCATTCGCGCGTGCTTGGCCGAAACACCGCAATATCAGACTTACCGTCGCCGTCGAAATCCGATGGTACTGGGATGTCCTCGGCGATGCCAAAATTAAATCCGTAGAAGTTGAATGTAATTGGATCGTAAACGAACCAAATACCTGTCGATGGCCGATAGATAGTCAACTCGGAACGGCCATCGCCGTTAAAGTCAGTGCTAAGAGGACGATCTCCATTAGTGCCGAACGGATTGATCCTATATGCACCGTCAGAACTTTGAATGACGTACCAGGAACCATCCGTGGGCCGCCAAACACCAATATCTGTTTTGCCGTCGCCATCGTAGTCGATCGAGATGGGTTTATCACCAGCTAAACCCCATTGAAGAATTGTAATTCCGCCGGTGCTCCTCGAAATAAACCAAATGCCGGTCGAAGGTCGAAAGACGGCCAGATCTGCCTTTTCGTCACCATCAAAATCGCCCGTTACCGGAATATCACCGTCTGCGCCGAACTGCGTAGCCGGCCGTGAATTGTTTGAACTTAGAATGAACCACCAGGTTCCGGTGCTCGGGCGAAATATCGCTTGATCGCTCTTGCCATCGCCATCGTAATCGGCAGCGACCGGGATGTCGCCGGGATCACCCCATTGGACGGTTGTGTTTCCACCGTCAGAACTTCGCTCAACATTCCAGTTGCCTGTCGCCGGCGACCAAACCGAGAGGTCTGTTTTCTTGTCGCCGTCAAAGTCAGAAACGAGATTGCTCTTACTTACGTCAATTATATATAGCCCGGTTGCAAGATCACCCAACAAAACTCGATCTTCACCTAGGAACGGAAACACCGCCCAGTTGCCATTGTATCCTGCGATCTGCTGGCCATCGAGCGTGTTCACGCCGCAAACTATATCCTTAGGATCGAATTTGCGATTCGCTTCTCGAACTTCCGAAAGGTCTTCTTCTGTGAATTGTGCAGGCCAAGTGTCATATTGTCCGATTCTCTTCGGGTCGTCCGGCACAGAAATATCGAAGACCTGTGTACCAGCCTGGTACCAAGCTACATAAAGCTTGCTGCCCATCACGACCGGATTGTGCGGCGTGACCGCGGTGATCCCCAGATCAACCATCGAAACACGCTTTACAAGAAACGGGGATGAGGGTATAGAAACGTCGTAAACTCTAATATCTCCCGGGTTTACCGCGGCGCTATCACTGATCTCCCGGGCACTGTAAACGAAATTTCCGTCCTCGCTTGTCCACGCGCTGTGATTGGAAGCGAGTCCCACGGCCACTGAGCCGAGAAGTGCCGGCGTTTGCGTAGCAACATTCGACATATCAAAAATATCTATACGAGTGCTGGCGGAAAACCCCGACAGAAAAAGCCTGTTGCCGCGGATGTGCATCGCGTGGACCCAACCGCCATCACTCGAAAGGAAATTCCACTTGAGAACTGCCGCCGCGGGATTCGTGATATCAATAATTCTGAGTTGTCGGGTACCGGTAGAGTTCGAATTTTCAAGTAAGTATCGAGAACCACCCTGATCAAAGACCATCATTTCGTGAATGGTCGGATGTCCTCCGCCATTCGCAGCATTGACGATCCCGAGCAATTGCGGACTGGCCGGATTGGTTAGATCGACAATATGTACGCCACCCGTGTTACCGGTTCCAAAATAGCCGCGATTTCCAATAACGATCGCTTCGAGGAACTGAAGATTCGCTCCGGGGTTGTACCATGAGCTGAGTACGGGTGCATCAGGATTTGAGATATTAAAGATAAACACTCCGCGGCAGTTAAAACTTCCCATTACTGCGATGTTCCCATCTGCGTAAATGTCTGAGTATTTTAGGTTCGATGCGGAGGCACAGCCCGGATTGATGTTTGCCCGAAGGCGAAAATTCTTGACAGCCTGAGCATCGGCCGAGGCGACAAAAGCAAAAAATGCAAGAGCGAGAAAAAGGCTCGTTATCTTCATAATCATCTTGTGTAAATTCGATCTGGCGAAAATGCGTTTGCGACGGAGCAACTAAAGAAATCGAAGTCAAACCCCAAATTATACTTGTAAGATCTCTATCTGTCGATGCGCTCAAGCATTGATATAAAACCTTTTTTCCTACGATGCTTTTCGCGATACGTCTCGCATCGCAAGATCGAATGTTCCGGGATCAACCTTCATAAATCGGCGGTTCCGATTAAGGGAAACTGCGATCGAAATTGTTGGATTGTTTCCCTTAAATTCCATACCGCCTGCGACCAGCAAATTGTACAATTCGTTTACATGCAGCGGGCTTCCTGCTTCGCGTAGCAGAAGCGTACACGCTTGAGTGATGGTGCGATCGGAGAACCTATGGCTGATAGGTTCTGTATTCGAAGTTCGAGAGGGTACTGAACGGCTCGTATCCAGGTAAGCGATGTTTCCACCGGAAGTTCGTTCCGACAACTTATTAGCGCCGGACCGTCGGGGCTGCTTAGGGGCTGACCTCACATTCGGCATAAGATCCTCAGCCTGATCTCTAGGACTTTCGTGCAACGAACTGAGGGCCCTTCCGCTTCCCCGCATAGCGACGAGAAGACCATCGATCAGAGATTCCGTCTGTTCTGCGGCCTTTTCCAGCGCCTTTATCTCTTCCCGCAAATGTCCAGCCTCAAATTCGACCTCGCGGAGCCGGGACATACGGCTGCTCTGGATCTTACGAGTTTCCTGAAGACCTTTCTCAAGTGTCGAAATATATTTTGCGTCTAACATTTTGTGTCGAAACGGATAAATGGAAGCTTGTTTATAACTTAAGTGAGTTATTTCCCTCGATGGATGACGTAAGCGGGAATCTCATCCAAAGCTTGAAGATACTCGCTTTTCGGCAAAACTTCAAGACTTTTTCGAGCGGCTTCAGCAAACGAATTTGCCAGTCGTCGGGTTTCCTCAAGTGACCCCGATTCAATGATCTGGTCGAACAATTGCTCGCGTTGCCCTGGTTTGTAACTTCCCGAGTCCATAATCTCTTCGAGCAGTCGACGCGTCTGCGGTTTGCGTTCAGAAAGTATTATCAATGGAAGCGTCAATTTCCCTTCCAAAAGATCGGCTCCCGATGCTTTTCCAAGCGTTTCCGCATCAGCCGTGAAATCAAGAAGATCATCGGCGAGTTGAAAGGCGACGCCAAGATTCATTCCGTAGTCTCGAAGAGCTACACCGTTCTTTGGATCACCGCTTCCAACTATCGCTCCGATCTCACAACAACCGGCAAACAAATATGCCGTCTTCCGCCGAAGAATATCAAAATACTCATCGCGAGTGATCTCCGAGTTTCCAACCGTTGTAAGCTGAACTATCTCGCCTTCGGTCATCTTGCGAGTCAGCTTAGTGAGAATGTCGAGGATCGGCAGTGAGCGTTCTTTCAGTGACGATTCGAAGGCCGTCATGTATAGCCAATCGCCCATCAAGACGGCCGCATGATTGCCAAATCGAGCGTTAACAGACGGCCGATTTCGTCGTAGATCTGCGTTGTCGATAATGTCGTCATGCACGAGCGTCGCCGTGTGGAGCATCTCCATTACTGTCGCCAGCCTGATCACATTATCATCCGAACCGCGTCCGCCGACAGTATATGCAGCTAGTACCATTAAAGCCGGCCGAACGCGTTTGCCGCCCGACGCCCGCAGATAATCACCCAAAAACCCGATCACCTGAATGTTCGACGCAGCCTGCCGCTCAAACTCATCCTCGACAAGCGAAAGCTCCTTCTTGATCAGCCCAAAGATCCGCCGAGCGGTCGCATCGGGCAATAATTCTTTAGTAGCGGTCGCAAATTTCTGCACTACTTTAATTCACCGTGGCGAGACAAGATCTCGATGTTTTCAACAAAACCGGGGAACAAATTGACGGTAGGTTTACCGAAAGCATCTTTCCAAAGTGTTTTCCATGAGCCATTGTTAATGGTCACAAAAGTATATCGGTCAGGCGTAGCCGAGATCATATAGTAGATCGCGGGATATACGCGCGGAACTTCGGGTTCTTTCTGTCCTTCGAAAACCGACAGCGGCACTCCTTTTGCGAGACCTTCAACTGCTACAAAATTGATCTTATATTTGTCGGTAAGTTGAGATGCGGGCAGGGTTTTATTCTTAGGCCAGAACTTAGCCTTGTAAAGCTTACCCTTCATAAAGCCTAACGCAACTTTTTTCCATTCATCGATCTTTTCGAATTCTATAATCTGTATTTCCTCGGCACCTACAACCGGGCCGCCTAGCTCACTGACAACCTTCATTTTCTCAATACGCTGCATTTTTGGTTTTCCCGCCGCACGTATAGCATCTTCGGTCGTAGCCTGATCGAACGAAAGCCCCTTCCAGACCTCCGATTCTTGTGCGGTCGCTAGATTCGGCAAAAACAAAAAAATTGTAATGGTATAAACTACGATTCGATTCACTTCAGTTATTCCTGTAATTATAAGGTCGAATATAAGGTCGAAGACTTTTCCCAAAATATTAACGAACCGAGACTACCTGACATCGTCTAGAGTTAGACCGCAATCATCCAGAATCTTTCGAAGCAAGCCTTTTCCAATGTCCTCGTTCGAATGAACGGGAACTACAGTCGTTCGGCCGTCAGCATGCCGTAAAAAGTGATGGCTTCCCTTGATCCGAACCACCTCGAATCCGTGTGCTGACAAAACCCTTATCAGCTTTTTCCCCGAGTAACTTGGATAGATGCTCATAACTCCAAAGAAACTCTTTGAAATCCGACAAACTTGGGGATAAATTGTTGTCGAGCACCTTCCTCCATGCACAATTCGATCGCCTCACGAATCCTTACCATTAGTTCATCTAAAGTCGTCGCTTGAGTGTGACAGCCGGGTAATTCAGGTACGGAAGCGACAAAGATCCCGTCTTCGTCCTCTTCGATCAACACATTGAATTCATGTCTCATTTTTCAATTGCTCCGAAAATTATCAAACTGCATATCGATTCCGAAGTCGTTGGCTTTTAGCTTGGCGATAGTGTCCTGAAGTGTGTCGCGGTCTTTGCCTGAAACGCGAACGGTCTCGCCCTGGATCGATGCTTGGACTTTCAGTTTCGCGTCTTTGATGAACTTTACGACCTCTTTCGCCTTTTCGATCGGGATTCCTTGTTGAATCTTAACCAACTGGCGA
>JBGTKQ010000129.1:0-14870 GCA_041744555.1 Pyrinomonadaceae bacterium | reverse complement strand
TCGGCTTTACGCGGAACAGGATGAGATCGACGCCGAGATCGCGGAACAAGAACTCAAGCTTGTCCCCGATGACGAAGAGATCAAAAAACGTGTCGAAGAGCTTCGGCGAATTGCCGAGGAATCTGCCGCACGGCTGCGGGCAGCCGAAGACCACGAGCTCGAAAAGTGGGAGCCAACGACCGAGGCCCGCAAGGCATACCACGATCTCGCTCGAATTATTCATCCAGATCTCGCTCTAGATGCGGGCGAAAAAGAACGTCGGCATGAGCTGATGGCGGAACTTAATCAGGCTTATACGTCGGGCGACCAATCGAAGATGAACAAGCTCGCTGCCAACATTCGCATTAGCCCGGACGCGATCACGGGCGATTCCATCGGCGATGATCTTGTCCGAGCGATACGCCAGCTTTATCAAGTGAAACGCCGGTTTGCCGAGATCGATCGCGAAGAAGCGAAGGCAAACGCTTCGGAACTGTTCGAGCTTTTCCAAAAATGTGATGCCGAATCTGCCGAAGGCCGAGATCTTCTAAAACACATGGCCGAACGCGCCAAAACGCACATCAAGAAGACCGAACGCCGTTTGATAAATCTGCGAAGTGTAACCTCGGCACAGGAAGAATATGTGAAGGAAGAGTTTGGGTTGGACATCGACGAATTTCGGAAGAATTAGAAAGGAAGTAAATGAAATTTCTAGTAAGCCAAGTAAGTTATTTCCTGGAGCAAAAGCAAAGCCGACAGAACATCGCTGCGCTAACTAAATACGTTGCGTTCATCGTCGCGGTGATCGTTGTCTACTCGGTCTTATTCCACTTCGTAATGGCTCTCGCGGAAGATCGTTATTACAGTTGGGTGACAGGCTTTTACTGGACCCTAACCGTGATGACAACGTTGGGTTTCGGCGACATAACTTTTCGGAGTGATATCGGTCGTGCTTTTAGCCTTCTAGTACTGATGTCAGGAGTGATATTGCTTCTGATAATGCTTCCGTTCACGTTCATACGGTATTTTTATGCACCGTGGATCGAAGCCCAGATCCATGGCCAATGTCCTGCAAGCGTACCTCCCGACACGACCGGCCACGTTATCATCTGCAGTTACGACACGGTCGCTCCGAATCTGATCAAACGGCTAAAACACAGCGGAATACCCTATTTCGTAATCGCTGAAGATGCGGCGGATGGAGCAAGGCTATATCAGTCAGGCGTCTCAGTCGTTTGCGGAAAGGTCGACAGCCGGGCAACGTATGAACGGATGCGGGCCGAGCATGCTTTGCTTGTCTTTGCGAATCTCGAAGACACCCGGAACACGAACATCACGCTAACCGTCCGGGAAACTGCTCCGAATGTGACGATCGCTGCGACAGCAGAGAATCCGGATTCGATCGACATTCTGGAACTCAGCGGAGTTTCGCACGTTCTGCCGCTCAAACAGCGTTTAGGAGAGTATCTGGCGAATCGGATTAGCGTCGGCGATGATCGTGCCCATGTGATCGGCCAATTTGGTTCGTGGGTCGTTGTCGAATTCACGGTGCATAATTCGAGTTTCGAAGGGAAGCGCATTCGTGAGACAGAACTGCGCGAAAAGACGGGCGTAAACATTATCGGCGTTTGGCGACGCGGTCGACTGATCACCGCCGATCCGGAGCATCTTCTGGATGGCTTTGATGTGCCGCTAGCGGTCGGGAATAAGGCTCAGATCGCCAAGCTTGAAAGCTTGCTTGATAGTGACGAACAGCTTTCGGATTCGGTTCTGATACTTGGCGGCGGAAAGGTCGGCCGTGCCGCGGCGACCGCTCTCAAGGAAAAAGGCCTGACGGTCTTCATGGTCGAACGCGAACCGGACCGATGTTCGGGCGTTTCCGATTATCTTGACCGGATCACGACCGGTGACGCCGCAGACCGCGAGACACTGATGCGAGGGGGATTGATGGAGTCATCGCTCGTTTTGCTCACTACGAACGACGACGCGGTAAATATCTATTTGTCGATATATTGCCGAAGGCTGAATCCAAAGGTTCGCATTATCAGCAGAATTACCCACGATCGAAACATGGAAGCGATCCATCGTGCCGGTGCAGATTTTGTTCTTAGCTATGCGCCGCTCGGGGCCGAATCCGTTATGGCGATAGTGCAAGGCCGCCAGCCGATCATAATGGGCGAAGGTGTCGAATTTTTTGATGTCGTGGTGCCGCCGTCGCTTGCAGGTTTAACGCTTCTAGAGAGCGGCATCGGCAAACAGACCGGTTTGATCGTTCTGGCCATCGAAGTGGGTTCGGAAACTATTGAGAATCCCTCGCCGAACACAAATATTCCAGCCTACTCCCGGCTTGATCTACTTGGTACTTCAGAGCAAATGCAGGAGTTTAAACGGTTGTATGGCACAGCGACCGATTAGACACGTTGTCCGGCGGCGAACGCAGACGACCACGCCCATTGGAAATTGTATCCGCCGAGCCAGCCGGTTACGTCAACGACCTCGCCGATGAAATAAAGGCCGGGGACTTTTTTTGCTTCCATCGTCTGTGACGAAAGTTCCGCAGTCGAAACTCCACCAAGCGTAACTTCGGCCTTATCCCAACCTTCGGTATCGCGAAACTTCACCCGCCAGTTATGCAGCGTTTCCGAGATCGATTCAATATCACGATTGCTCAATTCATTGACCGGTTTGTTCGGCAGCATTTCAACAGCGAACGAATCTGCGAACCGCTCCGGTAAATATTGTTTTAGAAAAGTAGACGTTAACTTTCTACTGTTCCGATCGCCGTTGATGAGATCAGAAATACTGTTTCCGGGCAGCAGATCGATCTCCATTTCATCTTGCGGTGACCAGTAGTTTGAGGCTTGCAATATCGCCGGACCGGAAATGCCCTTGTGTGTAAACAAGATGTTTTCGCGGAATGTGTGATGCCCGGCAGTAACATCGGCTTCGAGCGAGATCCCCGGCAAACGAGCAAGCGGCAAACTTCGTTCAAACACCATCGGCACAAGCGATGGACGAGTCGGTTCGATGCGAACGCCGAACTGCCTTGCAATCGTATAACCAAAGTTCGTCGCACCGATCTTTGGAAACGAAAGCCCACCGCTGGCGATCACGAGCGAATCCGCATTGAAGTCGCCTTTCGTCGTTCGAACAACAAAATCATTGTCTTTCTCTATCGATTCGACCGAGCAATTCGTCTCGATCTTTACCCTCGCTTTTTTGCATTCCGTTAAGAGCATCCAGACTATCGAATCCGCACGCTCGCGGCAGAAGAGCTGGCCCAGTTTCTTTTCATAGAAATCGATCCGATGGCTTTTTACGAGTTCGACGAAATCTTGCGGCGTGTATCGGGCGAGCGCCGATTTAATAAAGTGCGGATTCTTTGAAATAAAGTCTTCCGGCGAGGTATTAAGGTTCGTAAAGTTACAGCGGCCGCCGCCCGATATCAAGATCTTGCGCCCGACCGCGGCGTTGTGTTCAATGACAAGAACACGCCGACCGCGTTTTCCCGCCTCGATCGCACAAAAAAGTCCGGCCGCACCGCCGCCGACGATGATGACGTCAAATTTCAAAGTCCAAGCATCCCCGCTTCTCTGAAAAGGCTCATCAGAATGACCTCGCCCTTAGCGTCCGGAAAATCGAGTTGGAACTGTCGGCGGTCTTCAGCATTCTTCAACGGATTACTCATCAGGTACTTTGCCCAATCAGGCATTTCGGCCGGAGCATTTTCAATCAACACTGGTTCACCTTTTTCCGTCATAAATACCGCTCCTTCAGAATGCGGGAATGATGCCGAACGTGGCCGGCCATGATAAACGCGAGTGCACGGACGGTAACGGGATTGTCGCTGGCGATCCCGGCCAGATCCCAATCCTCATCGCGGAATGAACGTGCAAGGGCAACGTTCGATCGCCGCTGGGTTGCGAACTCGTTGATAAGGTCGGCAAACGATCGTTGGTTGCTTCTGCCATTGGCGACGTAGGTGTCCTGATCAAACGACGAAAGCGGAGTTAGATCGCCGTGCGAAAAGCGATGGAGCCGATAACCAAAGACGCGTTCGGCATCGATGATGTGGCCGAGCAATTCTTTGATCGTCCATTTTCCGTCGGCGTATTTGTACACGCCTTTTGCATCGTCGATCGAACCATACAGTTCCGCGATCTCTTCGATCTGCCCGGCCAAAACCGCCACGACGTCCGTTTCGGTAATAGTCGAAACATATCCCGCGTACCATTCGCCGTATTCGTTATTCTCAGGTCGTGTCATAATGCGGTATATTATCAGAACAAACGCTCAGAATCTTTTTTGACGATCGGAGGGATCAAATGAAACGACTTGTATTTATTTTTGGTATCGTTGCGGCTTCTTTCTTGTTCTTTACTGACGACAGCACGAACGCCCATGCGCAGCGTTTTGAAGAAAAGTTCGCGGTTGCTCAAGCCAAAGGCGAAAGCGGTGTTTATGAATTCGACAAAGCTCATACCTTTATCGGATTTAACGTGAACCACCTTGGGTTGATCGATGTCCCCGGACACTTTCGCGATTTTACCGGCACGATCAATTACAACGCCGAAGACGTCACCAAATCGTCCGTTAATTTTTCGGCAAAGATCGCCAGTGTTGAAACCGGTGCCGCCGGACGTGATGCTCACTTAAAGCGAGCCGATTTCTTCGACGCTGAAAAGTTTCCCGAAATGACCTTTGCAAGTAAGAAGGTGGAAAAACGCGGAAGCGATGTTGTAGTCACTGGCGACCTTACGCTTCGCGGTGTGACCAAATCGATCTCGTTTGATTTCGACATCAAAGGATTCTTGCCCGGCAACGAAAGGTCGGGTGCGAAGATGGGCGTTATGGCAAAAACCGAGATCAATCGTTTTGACTATGGAGTTGATTACGGCAAAGCAGCTCCTGCGGGAAGACCGGGCGTTGCGAACAAGGTCGATATCGATATCCGCATCGAAGCTGTGAAACAGAAGCCGGTTGCCGCACCGGCTGAATAATTCTAATGACGGAGCGGTTGTCCATTTTGGGTTGCCGCTTCGTCGAATGAAATATCGTAAATAGCATAGTTCTCCCAATCTCTATGGTCGAAGTGCCACCATTCGCTTGGATTCACAATAAACCCTTCGGCTTCCATCAAGCGGCGAAGTAATTCCCTGTTTGCTCGCTCTTCTTCAGTGCCGCCCGTATAATTCGGCGATGCCCGTTCAGTGAACTCATCGTAATCGGAAGGCATCGGTACGAGCTTTCCGGTCTTTAGATCGAAAATACTAAGATCGATCGCACAGCCTCGGTTGTGCTTTGAACCTTTTGCCGGATCGGCAACGAAAGTCCGCTGCTCCGGAGCGACCGACTCCCAAAATAATTTCGTTATCGCCCACGGCCGATAACCGTCAAAGATCACGAGTCCCAGGCCTTTTTCTTTTAACTTTTTGTGGACCGCAACGACACCTTCGGCAGCAGGTTTCTGCAGAAACGCACGAGCCTGCGGGTAGACCTTTTTCCCGGTAAAGTTGTTAGTGGTGGCGTAACGAATATCGAGTTTAATGGTTGGGTCGAGCGTGATGAGTTCTATCAAGTGGGCCTCGCGTTTATTATCCTCTTTCGGCGGAGCGTTTTGGGCAACGGCTGCAAACGGAAAAGCGACCAGCGTGAACATCAAAAGAAGTTGAAGTTTCGCCGATCGCATTTGCATTGAAAAAAATTATACGAATATGGCAAGAAATGTCGACATCAAAGCCATTAATACCTTACTGCTGCTCTAATTGTTCGTCGGCTTTTCTTCTTCGATCGGAACATCGTCCTCTTCCAAGACCTTAACCTCAGTTCCGTATTTCTGATAGTCGCGAAAGCGGATGACGTTGCGCGTTTCAAAGGTTCGGCCTTTGTCTCTGTGCGTTAGACGAACGTCGGAAAGAAGCGGCAATAGGAATCGCTCTTCGCTGATCGTGGTCCAATCGTAATCGATAGTTCGTCGTGCCGAAGGGCAGGGAAATGTAGCGGGAATATCCGTTGCTTCACTTTCAATTCGGAGAACTCGGAAGCTTTCGCGATCGATCCAGACGCGGCCCTTCATTCCTGTCGTCGTCGATTCGGCAGTAATGCCAGTACACGTGATGCCCTGTTTTGCCTTGTCTTTTGCAACGGCAAAATCGTACATGATGGCTTTCCGGGTTCGGATGACGTCTGAATCAACGGCTTCAAATATTGTTTCGCTTTCGGGCTTAAATACGGTCGAGAGCATCGTAACAAATTCGCCTGTGGAACTCGTTCCGCCGACCTCTTCGTAGCCGCGTTTTGACTCTGGGTTGTTCTGTATTACACCGTTTACGGAAAGAACTCGGTATTCTTCCTGACCCGATGCTTTGTAGCTAACGCCGACGATCAATCGATCGAGATTTGTGTAGGTCCCGGTGCCGGCATATGCGATCGAACGCTGGATCTGCTGCTTGACCACAAAGTCCGGCATTTCTTCGACGGCTGCGAGGGTTAATTCACGTGCCTTCTTGATCGCATTCGCGGCTTCTTCGTTTGACGGCCGTTGATACAAAAGCGGATCTTTTCGACGGCGATTTGATTCGTCTAGTAGCCGCCGAAGCTCGACATCGTTGCCGCTTTTTGTTCGGGTCAGATTTCTAAGACCGTCAGTTACCACGAAACCGATCCCACGCGAACGGATCGCATCGATCAGCTCTGTTTTCGCTTCCTCGTTCCGTTCGGCGGCGTAAAGCATCTTCACATACTCTGCCTGCGTGACCGGCTTGGGCTGTGCGAACACACTTGTGCACAAGATCAATAATCCGAGAAAGATGAAAATTCTTTTCATTGCCGTTTAAGATGTTTCGCAGACCGCAACCGTTTGCTTTGCAACTCCAACTGCTCCCGCAAAATAAAAAAGCGGAGACCGCTCTCCGCTCAAAATCAGATCTCCGGCGAAACCGGATTTCTAGTTTACCCACTCTTCTTCGTAATTAAGCTGCCAATGGCGGGTAACCCATTCCTGGGCTGCGTCCATTGCTGTCGTCTTCCACTTCTTCAAGTTCTGAAGAACCGTAAGAGCGGCAAGCGGCTTGCTCGGGTCACGTTCAACACGGATTACCTGTGTTTGAACTTCAATAAGTGTCTTCTCTTCCTGAAGAATGCGAAGTTTCACCTCACATCCGACCGGCGGAAGTGTTTCTAAATTAACCAAAGCACTCGATTCACCGATATTTTCGGTCGTTCCTTGTACTTTTATCGTCTTCCCGCTTTCGACATCGACCCAGCTTGCCAAAACCGGCATGTTTGCCAAGATCCGGTGATGCATTGGCGTCTTATATGAAGCAGTTGCGTATTCTATTTGTGCCATATCAATTTCCCCCTTGTTCCCTGGCTTGATATCCTTCGAAACTCTCAAAAATTCAAATAACCAGTTCAACGCGACCAATTTAATCCAATCTTACAAAAAAGTCAAGTATTATTTACATTCATGTAAGTCAAGTATATACAGCAGTTGTGTCGAATTCGTGTTTCGGAAGCATCGAATTTAGTCATGATTTGTGTATTTTTTCACAATCTAATTATGAAAATCTCACAGAATGCGGCAATTTGGGCAAACGCTTACAATTACTTACAAATCGCGAGTGCCGTTTATTGCGTCCATGAATACCATTCGTTGATGTTTTTAGTTCGGATTTAACCTCTTGTTAATGCGACGCCATTAACCTAATTCCTAGGCGAGCCAAATCTTTGGCAAGCGCAATCTTAGGGAACTCAAATTGCCTATTTCGAAGGTGTTCTTTCATTCTGATCACTCAAGATCGGATTTAGCTTTTGCGGTAGTTCGTGTAAAGGCTTGTATTATACCAATTACGCACGGGATGGCGGGTTAAATGTGGAATCGAACGGAGGCCGAAGAGGTCTGAAATTCCAAATCTAATCCGAAAAAAAAGAGAAAAATCCAAATTCTCCGAATTTTAGCAATTTTTAGGTTTTACTTGTTTCAATAACAAATTTACGAGGTCAAATAATTTAATGACTAAATATTTTAATTTTAGGTTCATATTCGTAGCGATGCTGACGATAGCCCTTGGATCGATCCAGCTTTTCGCTCAATCAACCACAACCGGCGGTATCAGTGGACGCGTTGTCGATCCGCAAGGCGCGATCGTTGCAAATGCTCCGGTGACAGTTACCAATCTAGGCACAAACGCTACGATATCAGTTAATGCGACTGAAAACGGTGACTATCGTTTCACAAATTTACAGCCCGGAACATATAAGGTAGATGTGACGGTTTCCGGTTTTGCTATGTCAACGGCGGATACGGTTGTCGTCGAGGTCGGACAGACGACACAGGTCAACTTCCAACTTCAGGTCAGCGGTGCTACCGCTGAGGTTGAAGTGGTTGCCGAAGCTCCGGTCATAAACACTAACGACAACGCAAGCTCGACCAACATCAACCAGACTTCAATCAACGAGCTTCCGATCAACGGACGTCGTGCTTCAAATTTTGTATTGCTTACACCGGGTGTTGTTCCGGACGGCAACTTTGGTTTGATCAGCTTCCGTGGGATCTCCGGCTTGCTGAATAACAGCACAGTTGACGGCGGCGATAACAATCAGGCGTTCTTTGCTGAAGAGCGTGGCCGTACACGCATCAACTACGCGATCAGCCAAGACGCTGTCCGCGAATTTCAGGTGAACACATCCAACTACTCAGCTGAATTCGGCCGTGCCGCAGGCGGAGTTGTAAACACTGTTACCAAGAGCGGAACGAATGAATTCCATGGCTCCGCTTTTTATTACCTGCGTGACAATCGCTTTGGAGCACGTAATCCTTTCAGCTTTCAGACGATCCAAACTAGCTCTGGAACGCAGACGATCGGTCTTAAGCCAGTCGATAAGCGTCAACAGTTTGGAGGTTCGATCGGCGGCCCGATCGTTAAGGACCGCTTATTTTTCTTTTTCAGTTACGATCAACAGATCCGTGATTTTCCGGGCGTAGCAGCTCCTAGTTCGCTAACATTTTTTCAATCGGCGAACGTTGCGACTCTCATGAGTCGTGGGATCACTCAGGCTCAGATCGATTCGGGAATATCATTTCTTAGAAGCTTGACTGGTGAAGTTGCTCGAAAGGGTGACCAAGACATCTTTCTTCCGAAGATCGACTGGGTTATTAACGACAAGCACACATTCTCGGCCGTTTACAATCGAATGCGTTGGGAATCGCCTGCTGGCGTACAAACTCAATCGATCGTTTTCCGTGGAAGGAACAGCTTTGGTGACGATCTGGTTTCACTCGATTCACTAAACCTCCGTTTGAATTCAACGCTAACACCGAACATTCTTAACGAAGCTCGATTCCAATATTCAAGAGACCTCGAACAGCAGATCTCGCAGCCGCCGGCACCTGGTGAACCGACGACGGCAAATGGTGCCTCACCGCAGGTAGCGATCGGCGGTGGTGGGTTTACTTTTGGTAAGCCAAACTTTCTTGATCGAGTTGCTTACCCGGACGAGAAACGTTGGCAATATGCGAATGCGACTACGGTCGTTCGTGGACGCCACACCATCAAATTTGGCGGCGATATCAATTACGTTTCAGATCTACTTGACAACTTGTTTCAGAACGCCGGGGCCTACAGCTACAGCAATCTGACCGAATTCCTTTCAGACTTTGGAAATCCGGCTCTGCGCAGATACACAAATTTTGCACAGAATTTCGGCCCAAGCGCTTTTAAGTTTTCGACGCGCGATTACAATTTCTTTTTCCAGGACGATCTTCGGCTGACCTCCAATTTGACGCTGAATTTTGGTGTTCGTTACGAATATCAGCAGCTTCCTGAGCCGCAGATCCCAAATCCGCTTGAAGCTCGAACGAATCAGTTCCCGAGCGACAAGAATAATTTTGGACCTAGATTTGGTTTTGCTCTTGATGCTACAGGCGATGGCAAGAACGTGATTCGGGCAGGATACGGAATTTTTTACGGCCGAATCATTAACTCGACGATCTCGAACGCGATCACCAATACCGGTTCGGCCGGTGCACAAAGATCGACCGGTAGCCTTTTGCCATCAAATCCGGCAGCACCTAATTATCCAAATGTTCTTACAACACTCCCGGCGGGTGTAGGCGGCGGAGGTGCTCTTGTCGTGTTTAAGGACGGTCTCCAAAATCCGATGATCCACCAAATGGACGTTGTTTACGAACGATTGATCGGTCGTAACACGTCATTCTCGGTTTCGGGTCTTTTGAGCATCGGTGAGAACTTGCCGATCTTCATCGATACAAACCTTAATGCACCAACGGGAACGACAACGTACACGTTTGTCGGAGGTCCTTTCGCTGGAAACACGATAGATGCTCCCCGGTTTACTGGTGCCCGGCCGAACTCAAACTTTACGAGCATTACTGAGATCAGCGATCTTGTAAGTTCCGAATATGCCGGTATCGTTTTCCAATTGAACCGACGATTGACGAATGGTGTGCAGTTCCAGACGAGCTATACCTATTCAAGATCAATGGATAACGGGCAATCATCGCAGACGTTTTCTACGGTGAACACGCCGCTCAATCCGTACGATGTCGAAGCTGAGCGTTCACTTTCGAACCTCGATGTTCCGCATCGTTTCGTTGGTAGTATGGTATATGCACCCAAACGATTGTTTGGCCTTGGCGGCGATTCATCGTTCGGTAAAGCCATCTTTGGTGGTTGGACCATAGCACCGATCGTGACGATCCAATCGGGTAATACCTATTCCTTTGGTGTCAGCGGAAATACGCCAGGCACAACGGCAGGCGGAATCTTGGGCGCCGGCGGTAACAACAGGCTTCCGAACGTTAGTCGCAATACGCTAAGGGCTCCGTACACTGCCAACGTTGATCTTCGCTTGTCGCGTAGGTTCCAATTTACCGAAGATACGAGTCTTGAGCTTCTTGCTGAAGGATTTAATATCTTTAACCGTACTAACATTACGGGACTTGGAACTACGGCTTACACGATCTCAGGAACCAACTTGAATTTCGCTCCAAACGCTGCGACGTTTGGCGTGCCGAATACGGCTGGAAACAGCATTCTGCGCGAACGGCAAGTTCAATTTGCGGCTCGTTTCCGCTTCTAATTGCAAGGGTAAAAATTCCCTTCTTCGTAAATGCACGTCTCGAAAGGGGCGTGCATTTTTTTGCATTACTATGATTTCTGGCTCCTTTCGGAAGGCAAATGACCGGGGACTTTGTAAATTTAGACGGTTACGCCCTAATATTAGCCTTACGGAAATGCGGATTCTGCAGATATCTTCGGCAAAGACCTTTGGCGGCGGCGAACGTCACGTGGTCGATCTGTGCCGCGGACTGCAGGATCGCGGGCACGAGGTCTATGCGGCACTTCGGCCGACAAGCCAGTGGAAAGACCGCTTGTCGTTCTTGCCGCCCGAACGCGTTTTGCAGGTTTCGATCAGAAATTCGATCGGCGTTTTTAGCGCGATTCGAATGCGTGATTTTATTCGTGAGAACAAGATCCAGATCGTGCATGCGCACGTCGCACGCGATTATATTCCGGCGAGCATTGCTTGTATGGCTGCTCACGATGCGAAGTTCGTACTGACACGGCATGTCATGTTTCCGCTAAAGCCGTTCAACCGTTTTGCGCTTAAGAATCTGGCGATGGCGATCGGAGTTTCAGACGCTGTTGGGGCGGAACTTCGTCGTCTGTTCGCCGCGAATAAGGTAAAGGTGATCTCGAACGGGATCGACATTGAGAACTTGAGCCTTGTCGATCCGTTAAAGCTTCGCCACGAATTTCGGGAGCTGCACAATATTCCTGCAGACGCATATCTCATTGGAACGCTCGGCGAGTTAAAAGAGCTAAAAGGACAAAACGAATTCGTTCTTGCTGCGGCGGAGATCATGAAATCTGTTCCTGACGCGCACTTTGTAATTGTCGGGTTGGACAACACGGTCGATAAGCGATTCCGCCGAGATCTAAAACGTCTGGCCGGTGTGCTGAATATCGCAGATCGGATCATTTGGTTAGATTGGCTAGAAAATACCGCGCCATTTTTTTCAGCAATTGATATTTTTGTTTCGCCTTCGCGATCTGAAAGCTTTGGTCTTGCAATTCTAGAAGCGATGGTCCATGGCAAACCGATCATCGCCACCGAAACCGACGGAGCGAAACAATTGCTGAAAGGCTGCGGCCGTCTCGTTCCGATCAATGACGCTATAAAGATGTCTGCAGCTATCGTCGATGTGATCAACGATAGATCGGAGATGACGCGTCGTGGCGAACTTGCTCGCACCTCAGCCGCTGAACGGTATTCGCTAAAGCGAATGGTCGACGAGACTGAAGCCGCATACACCATCGCACTCGGCGGAATGAATAGTTGGTCGGCGGATCCATTTGGCCAGTTTTGAGACGTTAACGGGTAAGTACAAGCGGGAAGTAGTCATAATATGATCAAGCTTGATCGAAAGATCTGTACGAATTTTGAAGTCGCGGCATCGCGCGAATGGCTCGAAACCAATGGCATCGGCGGTTTTGCTTGTGGGTCGGTGTCGGGTGCGAATACGCGTCGATATCACGGCCTGTTAACTGCGGCAACCCGACCGCCGCTTGGCCGTGTCACACTTCTTTCAAAGTTTGAAGAAACATTGATCGTCGAAGGTGAGCGATACGAGCTTTCCGCCAATCAGTTTCCGGAACGCATTCACCCGACCGGTTTTGAATTCCTGACGGAGTTCCGGCTTGACCCGTTCCCCATTTGGATCTATGAAGTAGATGGCCTTCGAATCGAGAAGACCGTGTTCATGCCAAGTGGCCTCAATGCCGTTGCCTGTCGTTGGAAACTTCTCAACGCTCGCACCAACAAAAGATCGGTCCAGTTCGAACTTCGCCCATTGCTTGCGTTTACTGATTACCATCATCTTCAACACGAAGACGGAAAGTTTGACGGATCGTTCGAATCGCACGACGATCTGGTTATGATTAAGCCCTATCCTGATCTGCCGGAACTTAATTTTAATCACAACGCAATTGCGATCGACCCGTCGGGTCATTGGTACAAAACCTTCGAACTCGCGATCGAAAAAGAACGCGGTTTTGATTTTCACGAAGATCTATTTCAGCCGTTCGTGATCCGGTTCGACCTGAATAGTTCGCCAACGGCAATCGTGATGGCTTCAGTCGGCGACATGCCGGAAGCGACTATCGACCGGTTAGAAAAAGCCGAGCTGATACGGCGAAATGAACTTGTTCGTTCGGCGAGCGCAAAATCGGATCTGCCAAAGCAGCTTGCGTTGGCTGCCGATCAATTCATCGTCGCCCGTGGTGATGGTCAAACCGTGATTGCCGGTTATCCGTGGTTTTCCGATTGGGGCCGCGATACGATGATCGCTCTTCCGGGACTCACGCTTGCTACCGGACGGTCAGACATCGCGCGAAATATAATCCTTGAATTTTCAAAACACATCTCCGAAGGAATGATCCCGAACCGTTTTCCCGATGCCGGCGAGACGCCCGATTACAACACCGTAGATGCGACGCTTTGGTATTTTGAATCGATTAGAGCGTATACCGACGCTACCGGCGACCACGATCTCGTTCAGGAACATATTTACGAAAAGCTGGCCGATATCGTTGCTTGGCATGTCCGCGGAACACGATTCAACATTCATGCTGACACAGATGGCCTACTTTTCGCCGGTTCACCTGACGTTCAATTGACGTGGATGGATGCGAAGATCGGCGACCTTGTGATCACGCCGCGAACCGGCAAGCCCGTCGAGATTCAAGCGCTCTGGTACAACGCTTTGAGGATAATGGCGGACTTTGCGACTCGCTTTGGCCACGACGAAGATCGACAACGGTTTGACGCAATGGCCGATCTCGCAAAGCACAGCTTTAACGGACTGTTCTGGAACGATGACGAGCAATGTCTTTTTGACGTGGTCGAAAACGGACACCGTGACGGTTCGGTTCGACCCAATCAGATCTTCTCGATCTCTCTCGCTTATCCAGTACTCAACGAGGATCATTGGCAGGCCGTGGTTGAAAAGGTGCAATACGAATTATTGACGCCGGTCGGCTTGCGTTCACTTTCGCCAAATGATCCGGCATATGTTCCGATCTACATCGGCTCACCGCTCGAACGCGATTCCGGCTATCATCAGGGAACGGTTTGGGGCTGGCTGATCGGACCGTTCATCGATGCATACCGAAAGGTGCATACAGATGACGAAGCTGCTGTCGCGAAAATGATATCAGCATTCGAAGACCATTTATCGCAAGCCGGGCTCGGCCAGATCTCAGAGATCTTTGACGGAGAATTTCCACACACACCACGCGGCTGCCCGGAACAAGCCTGGAGCGTTGGCGAGCTTTTGCGCGTAATGAAAAGCACCTAAAGCACCAATTTTGTTCGGTTCCGATCGTGCCCAAACCGAACAAACCCGAACAAAGATCGACGTTTTTGCGAATGGTGTTTCGTTTCTGAGAGCGGGTCACGCGTTTCAGCGAAACAGAACCGCCAGCTAAAGCTGGAACTCCAAACTTTCAAAGACCCCGACCGGAAACAATTCCGGATCACCCAAATTATCCGTCATAAAAAGCATGGAAGAAATAGCAATTGGCGCGAGATGCGCGAATTGATAGCACTTGTGCCAAATGAAATGAATGTTGAATCTGGAAAGGTCGTCCGGTCTTATCAGCGGCTTGCCGCAACGTTGTGCGGCGAAGCTTGCTTCGCCGTTTCGCCCGCAATTATCCGGGCTTGCCCGCGATCATCGCTATTGGGTCGTCTTATCTGCCGAACTGTTCACGGCCCGGTTTATCGCGGGCAAGCCCGCAAGAAATTGGCCACTTCCCGGAAAGGTAAACCTTTCCGCACAACATAGCGGCAAGCCGCAAGATCGC
>JBGTKQ010000128.1:0-8942 GCA_041744555.1 Pyrinomonadaceae bacterium | reverse complement strand
TTCATTCATCGATGAGTCGAGCAATCCAGCCGTTTGGGACATCTCGCGACGGAGATATTCTCTATGCGATCACGACGGACGAGGTTGAAAATCCATCCCTCGATCCGACGGATCTGGGCGTGATCGCGTCGGAAGTTGCATGGGACGCGATCCTCGCCAGCGTGCCGGCTCTGCCCGAACGTCCAAAACAGTTGGCCACCAAGCCACGGCCGGAAGTTCTGCAAAAATTTGCGGGACGTTACGAATTCTACGGTGGCGGTAAATTAGTTGTCAATGCTCAGACCGATTCGCTGATTGCCAAATTCGATGGAAACGGCAGAATGTATTTCGACAAGGATAAAACATACACGATCACACCAGCCGAGAACGGCCTTTTCATTATCGAATCCCCGGGCCGCGAGGTTTTGCGGTTTGATGAAAACAGCGTGCAGCTCACCGGCCTGACCTTAAATCCGGGGCCGTGGGCAATGAAGGCACTCAAGAAATTATGAAACGATGTCCTGAATGTAGGCGGGATTATTACGACGACACTCTTCTATCGGGCAACCTATTACGCGGAACTGGGCGACAAGGACGGCACGTTTGCCGCCCTTAACGAAGCTTTCGATGAAAAGGATCAACACATCGTCCAGTACCTCAAAGTTGATCCGTACCTGGAACCGATCCGCGACGACCCGCGATACAAGGATCTGCTGAAACGGATGAATCTGCCGGAATGAGTTTGAAAGAAAAAATGACTAAAAGATTCCGATAAATCGCGTAGCCATAAACTAAATTTAGCCATGGGTTTAAACCTACGGAACGCGGGTTGTGAAGGTTTCTGTTGCGTTGTGACAGTTGAATAATTGGCCCGCGAATTTGAGCCGGATGTCAGCCGGGACAACGGAAACGTGGCGAAATTTGAGGTAATTATGTTGATCGGGGAATCATGAACAAAAACCTGATAAACAAAGGGTTGATCGCGGCGGCGTTGATGAACATCTCCGGAGTTCTGGTATTTTCGCGGGGGTTTACTAACGTCGCTATTAACGAGGCGGACCCCATTGTAATGTCGAATTTCGGGCTGTTGATGGTCGTCGTCTGGGGAATCGCGTATCTGAGCGCGACCTCGATCGGCCCGAATATCAGATGGCTGGCTGGTGCTTTTGCGATTGAAAAGCTGGTCTATGTCGTGGTGTGGATCAAATGGCTCTTGGCAAATAGTCTTGGAGAACTTTATGCCAAAGATGCGTTTGCCGGTGTTTTCTACAGTATTTATGGCTTCAACGATTTCGTGTTTATGTTATTTTTTGCGTACATGTTCTTCGCGATGCGATTGCAGCAAGCCGATATCGAATCGTGAGTGTTTTGTCAGATGATCTACACACCAACCGAGCTAAAGTTTCTAGCGACGCCTGAAAAAGGTGAGGTTTCGGCTTTGCTTTTGCGGCCAGAAGGCGCGACGCATTTGCTTGTGCTTGGGCATGGGGCGAGTTCGAACATGCGAACGCCCATGCTGGCTACTATCTCGGAGAATCTGGCGGAGCAGCAAATAGCGACGTTTCGATATAACTTTCCGTATTCAGAGAAAGGCGGCGGACGGAATTCGCAAGACGTCTGTGTTGAGACGATCCGTTCGGCGGTTGCGGCGGCGAGGGAAGCTTGTCCTGATCTTCCGGTTTTGGCGGGCGGACATTCGTTTAGCGGACGAATGACATCGACTGCTCAATCACAATCGCCGATCGAGCATGTAAAGGGTTTGGTCTTCTTTTCGTTTCCGCTTCATCCGGCGGGTGAGCCTGCAACCAAAAGGGCTGATCATCTCATGGCGATCGAGATCCCGATGCTTTTCCTAAACGGTACGCGCGATGCTCTGGGCGAACTTGAATTGCTTGAACCGGTTGTTAAAGGCCTTGGCGACAAGGCGACGCTTCATCTTCTGGATACGGCTGACCACAGCTTCAAGATCCTCAAACGAACGCGGCAGAGCAGCGAGGATGTGTTTGCCGAGATAGCGCGTGCCCTTCGAAACTGGATCGAAAAAAGATTTTAGTTCAAGAATAGGAGACAAATAATGAAGCTTAGAACTACTGGCTTGGCGTTCGGTTTATTACTCTACGCTTGCATTGTCGCGACAGTAACAGCACAGCAGGTGGCTAAAACTCCCGAGCAAGTGGCTCAATCGTTGATTGATGCATATAATGCTCGGAATATGGACGGTATCTTGAAGGCATACGCATCCGATTCGGTCGCGTATGCTTTGCCCGGCGGCGAGGTCATCCTCAAAGGCCACGACGAGATTCGCAAGAAATTTGCCCGCGTCCTTGATCCGAATGTGAAGTTAAAGGTAGAAGTTGTAAACCGTATCGTGGACGGCAAGTTTGTTATCGATAAAGAAAAGATCAGCGGCTCGACAGATGGTCAACCGGTCGAGTTCTTTGGAACGGTTATCTACGAGATCAGCGATGGATTGATCCGAAAAGAATGGTACTTGCGACAGCAGTGACCAAAGAATGAAGAGCGAATAAACAATGAGTGAACCAACACCCGAACGAATATTGGAAGTCGGAATGGCGTTTTGGCCGGCAAGGACATTGCTTGCCGCCGTAAAGCTGGGGGTCTTTTCAAGCCTCGGAACCAGTTCGAAAACCGGTACTGAGCTTTGCAATGTTCTCGGCCTTCACGAGCGAGCGACACCGGATTTTTTTGACACGCTTGTCGCACTAAAATTTCTGGAACGCGACGGCGACGGACCAGCGTCAACATACCGAAATACTCCGGAGACAAGCACTTTCCTTGATCGAAACAGTCCGGCGTTTATGGGCGGCTTTCTTGAAATGGCTCATGACCGACTCTATCGTTTTTGGGGCGATCTTGATGAGGCATTGAAAACAGGCAAACCGCAAAACGAAACCAAACATGGCGGTGCCGGTGTTTTTGAAGAGCTCTATCGCGACCCGGCGAGACTCGAGCAGTTCATGGACGCGATGGCTGGAATCTCTGTTGGCAATTTTATTGCGCTCGCCGAGAAATTTGATTTTTCGAAATACGATACCCTTTGCGATGTCGGCGGCGCGGCAGCAACGCTTGCAATTATCGTCGCCGGGCGACATACGCACCTTAAGGTCACGTCTGCCGATCTTTCACCTGCCACGGCTGTCGCGAAAAGGAAGATCGAAGCGGCCGGACTCACTGATCGAATTTCGGCAACCAGCATAGATTTCTTTAAGAACGAGTTACCCAGAGCGGACGTCATCACAATGGGAATGATCCTACACGATTGGAACCTAGAGAATAAAATGATGCTGATCCGAAAAGCCTATGACGCATTGCCCGAGGGCGGAGCGTTCATTGTGATCGAGGCACTCATTGACGACGCTCGACGCGAGAACGCTTTCGGATTGATGATGTCGCTCAATATGCTTGTCGAATTCGGCGAGGCGTTCGATTATTCAGGAGCCGATTTTGACGGATGGTGCAAAGAAGTCGGATTCAAACGAACCGAGGTCATTCACCTCGTTGGACCTGCAAGCGCAGGAATTGCATACAAATAACATTAGGTCATATAAGTATGAAACACATTCGACCACTAGTCTTACTCTTCATCACGATCTTCGTCGGGATAGCTAATGGGCAACACCACGATCCGTCCGGCAAAGCGGCAGCCGGACCGGTCGATCTAGGCGAGATAAGTTTTCCAACGTCGGGCTCCGCCGAGTCGCAGAACCATTTTATTCGCGGCGTGTTATTGCTTCACAGCTTTGAGTACGGGAGTGCTCGATCGGCATTTGGCGATGCTATACGGGTTGCTCCGGATTTCGCTATGGCGTATTGGGGCGAGGCGATGACCTACGATCATCGCATCTGGGGCGAACAAGATCAGAAATCGGCGTTGGCATCACTCGCCCGGCTTGGTCCGACACCGGCCGAAAGGCGTGCGAAGGCTCCGACGGAGCGGGAAAGGCTTTATATGGACGCTGTCGAAAAGCTCTATGGCGATGGCGACGAACGGCAAGTTGCCGAAGCTTATTCGAACGCAATGGCAGAGCTTACACGGCGTTTTCCCGATGACCTCGAAGCACGCTCATTCTATGCACTCTCGGTGCTCGGCCTGACCGGTACGATCCGCAATACAGAAAACTATATGCGTGCGGCCTCGATCGCCGAGACGATCTATGAAAAGAATCCGAAGCATCCGGGTGCTCTTCACTATCTGATCCATTCATATGACGATCCCGTACATGCACCGTTGGGCTTGCGAGCCGCGCGTTTGTACGGTTCGGTTGCCAAAAGTGCTTCACACGCACAGCACATGCCGTCACACATCTTCTTCGCGCTGGGAATGTGGGAAGATGCGATCGCGTCTAACACCGCGTCGATGAAAACAGCACGCGACGCCGGCACCGGCGGTTATCATCCGCTTCATTGGCTCGAACACGCCTACCTACAGCTCGGCCGAAACGACGATGCGGCGAAACTGGTGACCATCGTCGAAGAGGATCTAAGACGAACACCTTCGGCATATGCAAAAACTCATCTTGCAATGACACGGGCGACGTACTTAGTCGAAACCCGCGGCGGCGGTGCAGTAGCTGTGATGGAACCGGTCGATGCGGACGGGATCATATCGCGGTCGGTATTTGCCGGTCACGATATGGCGATCGGGCTGGAATATGCAGGACGCAAGGACTTAAATTCCGCAAGGCGAACGCTCGTTTCCCTGCGATCAAAGATCAGCTCGATGAAAGAAGCTGTCTCCAACAAAACCCCCAATCCAACCCGATACAGCGTAGTCTCTCAGGGCGACGTCGATACGGTAAACGTAATGGAATCAATTCTCGAAGCAGCGATCGAATTCGCGAGCGGCGACCGAGAAAGCGCTATTCGAAAGGCGACGGCGGCGGGCGAAGCAGAAGACAAACTTGTCTTTGAATACGGCCCGCCCGCGATCGTAAAGCCCGCTTGGGAAACGGTCGGTGAAATGCTGCTCTCGGCAGGTCGAAAAAAGGAAGCCGCCGAAGCATTTCAGAAAGTTTTGAAACGATATCCGAATCGGCGACTTTCGAACGAGGGCTTGCAAATCGCAACTAAATAGAATGTGTAGAAATATCAGAACGCTGGCCAATTTTAAGCCGGCGGCGACTTCGGACGAAGTTCGTGCCGCGGCGCTCCAATTCGTGCGAAAGCTTTCCGGTTCGAATAAGCCATCTAAAGCTAACGAAGTAGTATTCGACGCGGCAGTTGAGCGTGTAGCGGCTGCGGCGCAAGTACTATTGAATTCTCTTGTGACAAATTCACCACCCAGAGATAGAATCACCGAAGCAGCGCGAGCAAAAGAGCGATCCGCATCAAGATTCAGTCGATAATGCATATTTCTCAATTTCGAGTATTAGGCTGAAGTGCTTCCGCTCTAGAATCTATGGATAGCGAGCCTCTTTTAGACCGTATTTCTCGTGGCCGAACGGACTATGTTTTCGATTTGCTTGAATTGCCCGATTGGCAAAGCGTATTGAATGCTGGCGTCGTTAAACCGCTACAATGGTTCGTTTACTATAACGATACAACGGCACTGAAAGCGGTGCTGAACGCGGGTGCTGATCTGAGCAGTATCGATCTCGGCGAAGAACTTGGCAATGCAGCCTTTTTTGGACATTGGAAAGTTGCGGACTTTTTGATCGCGCAAGGTGCGAATGTAAATTGGTCGGTGCCTGAAACTGGCGAAACGCCGCTGCATAGCGCTCTTTCCAAAGCCGGGCGTCCGTATTTTTTGTATGTGATAAAGCTACTCGTCGAAAATGGCGCCGATGTAAACGCTGTCACCGTCCCTGGCAAGGAGACCGGCGGATTTATGCGGGATGTACGAACGAAAGGCGAAACGCCGCTTCACCGTGCCGCAGCTTATGGTGACGAAACGATGATCCAATTTCTCCTCGATCACGGCGCCAACAAAGAGGCAAGAGACGCAAATGGCAATTCTCCGATCTCTTGGGCTAGCGAACATCTTCGGCCCGGTGCGATCCTGAAACTGCTCGCATTCCCGCCGCACAACATTAGCGACGCCGGAGCCGCGCAGATCACTAGCGATCATGGATGCGGCTGGGGAAACGGAATGGAGCGTAAATTTCTCGGCGATTATTTGACCGAAAGCGGTACCGATAGCAAAGACAGTTAGTATCGCGACCCGTCTTCAAACCTCTTACTGCGTTACAATTGCATCTCTATGTCGCTTCGCGAGGAATGGAAATGGCTGTTGATCCTGGCCGTCGTGTGCTTTACGGTATTTGCAAATTCGCTCGGCGGCGATTTTGTATATGATGACGCTCGTCAGATTCTCCGCAATCCGTTGATACAGGACAACGCCCTTATTTGGAAAGCACTTACTTCTGACGTCTGGGCGTTCAAGGGTGACGGCACGATCGTCGCGAGCAACTATTGGCGGCCGACGTTCACGGCTTGGCACATTCTCAATTTCCGGCTGTTTGGGTTTTCGCCTTTTGGTTGGCACGGTCTGAACGTGTTGCTGCATACGAGCGTTTGCCTGCTGATTTTCGGCCTGCTTCGTAAATGGCAGTTTGAGATAAAGATGGCATTCGTCATCGCGTTGCTATTTGCCGTCCATCCAATTCACGTGGAGTCCGTAGCGTGGATCTCCGGTTCGCCAGATATCTTGTTCGCACTTTTCTTTCTTGGTTCACTTTATTTCATCGACAAGTATGCGACCAGCGGCAACATGGCATTTATGATCGCGGCCCTTGCCTCTTACGCTGTTGCTCTCGGGGCTAAAGAGATCGGAATATTCTGTCTGCCCATTTTTTATTTAGTTTTGTATGGCCGAGAGCATGGCAAATTAACCCCAAACGAGAAAGTATTTCCATTGTTCGGTATCGCCCTGATCGCCGTTGGCTATTTCCTCTTGCGTTGGAATATCCTCGGCGCCGTATCCCGTCCGCCCGACGATCCGCTCGGGTTAAGTGAAGCGATCTTAAGCACTCCGTCGATCTATGCATTCTATCTGCGCCAGATATTCTTTCCGTATTGGATGGCGGCAAACTATCCGCTAGAACCAGTCGCGTCGCTGGGCTTTCTAAACTTTTTTGTTCCGTTTTTGATTTCCGTTGCCGCCCTTGTCGTGTTGTTCTTCGCCGCTCGGCGTAGTCATCGTGGAATGCTGGCTTTAGCGATCTTCCTAGTTCCACTGATCCCGGCGATGAACGCGACAGCATTTGTCTCGGATCAGATGGTTCACGACCGTTATCTTTATTTGCCGATCATGGGCGTGTTGATGATCATCGTCTGGATTGCATCGAAATACATTAACGAAAAGAAGCTGTTTGTCGCGGGTGTAGTCATCGCAGGAGTGCTTTCGATACAAACTATTTCGTACAATCGTGCATGGCAGAATGAATTAACACTCTGGTCGTGGACGCGAACAGTGGACGATTCGGCGTTTACAACTACACAACTCGGGACGATGTTGGCTCTAAACGGTCGGTATTCTGAAGCTGTCAGTTCGTTTGGCGAGTCCATTACCAAGAAACATTTGCCCCGAGCTTACCTCGGCCGTGGTCGTGCTTTTGCTCTTTCAAATCGATTAGATGAAGCCGAACGAGACCTTCGATACGTGGTTGATCTGCCGGCCGAAAAGGTCGAAGCGTACGCCCTATACCAGGCATACGAATCGCTCGGTATAGCTCTAACCGGAAAGAACGATCTGGATGGAGCTGAGAAGATGTTTGTCGAATCGCGACAGCGACTACCGATCTACTCGGCCGCGTTGACCGAAAAGCTTGCGATCGTCCTTTATCAAAAAGGCGATAAAGCTGGTGCTCTAGCAGAGCTTGAGGGTGCTCACGATCAAGCTCGGCGCGAATTGCTTCCCGAATCAAAGAACGTCTTTTTGCGGCTGGGCATGCTTTATTCTGAACTCGGCCGCCGCGACGAAGCTCGTAGTGCCCTGCGGGAGTTTCTTGCATTTACCGCAAAGATCGGCGACAGCAACACAATCTCAAACCGACAATTGGCGGCAAAGGTTCTAAGTTCGCTCAAATAGATCGTTTATAACAAATGGAAAACACACGAGAAGTTGTACACACGCGGCACGTTCTAGCGGTTAAAGACCTCCAGAAAGCGGCCGATTATTTTGTCGACAGACTTGGCTTCGAGCGGGAGTTCACAGCTCCCGGTTGGGAATTCCTGGCGTTCGGCGACTTTAAGCTAATGCTCGGCGAATGCACTGACGCTCTTGGGGCACACGAGACCGGCGACCATTCGTACTTTGCGCACGTGCTTTTGAAAGATGTTGACACCGTTTACAACGAGCTGAAAGAACGAGGTGCGAAAATCACATCGCCGATCGGGAACAAGCCTTGGGGTTTGCGGGAATTTAGCGTGGCCACGCCCGACGGGCATCGTCTAACCTACGGCGAGGTTATCGAGCAATAAAAAACAGCGTCCTCCTATGAGAACGCTGTCCTTTGAATCAATTAAGATCCGGTTAGATGTAACTGTCCCCAGTTTTATTATTTATCATAATATCACCCCCAGTGACGCTAGTATCGCACGAACCGGGGAGGCTAAGTCAAGTCATTTCTACTCCATTTCGCTTTCGTCTATATCAAAATTTGCATAGACCTTTTGCACGTCGTCGTTATCGTCAAGCGCGTCGTAGAGCTTCATCATCGTCGTGGCCTCGGGGCCGGTTAGGGCGATGTAGTTTTGCGGGATCATTGACACCTCGGAGGCCTGCGGTTCGATGCCGGCTTTCTTGATCGCATCGGAAACAGCTTCCAAGGCTTCGGGTGTCGTGTAAATTTCAAACACATCGCCCTCGTCCTGCATATCGTCGGCACCCGCTTCGATCGCGATCTCGAAAAGCTCATCCTCGGATTTCGCCGCTTTATCGACGACGATATATCCCTTTTTATCGAACATCCACGCGACCGAACCTGCCTCGCCCATGTTGC
>JBGTKQ010000127.1:0-17805 GCA_041744555.1 Pyrinomonadaceae bacterium | reverse complement strand
TTTCCGGCGTCAATGTTTGAGGTTAAGTTTTGGGCAGTCGCAATGCCTGCGACTGCGATCAGGACGACAAAATATAAACTGATTTTTTTCATAGCTAATGTTATCTGTTAAGCGTCGCGAACCGACTATTAAAGTAAATTATTAGGCAATTTAGCCCTTAATTAACGACATTGCTTCAGCCCTCGTTCGCGGGTCTTTTCTAAATCCGCCGAGAACGGCAGACGTGATCGTTTTTGAACCCGGTTTCTTGACGCCGCGAAGTGTCATGCAAGTGTGCTCGGCCTCGATAACCACCATTACCCCAAGAGGTTCCAATTCTTCGAAAAGCGTAGCGGCGATCTGCTGAGTCAGTCGTTCCTGTACCTGCAACCGATGCGAAAAGATCTCTGCAATTCGGGCAAGCTTTGAAAGTCCGACGATCCGCCCGCCCTTAGGGATATAGGCGATGTGGCATTTCCCAACGAATGGAGCCAAATGATGCTCACATACTGACGCTATCGAAATATCTTTGACGATAACCATCTCGTCGTGCGAATCGCCCGGTAAAGGCACAATGTGTTCTTTTGGATCTTGCCACATTCCTTCCGTCAATTCGGCATAGAAATCCGCGACACGCTCCGGGGTTTTCTGCAATCCGTCGCGATCCGGATCTTCGCCCATGCCTTCGAGCATCAACCTGACTCCGGCTGCGATCTTTGCCAAATCAACTTTTTTCCTTAGTTTTCTTGCCATATTCAACTCTGACCAAAAACCATTGATCCGTCGGACAGGGTCCTCGCGACTGCTTCCGTCACGGTAATAAACGGGATCCCGTTCTCCAATGCCACCCGTCGAACGTCTTCGTATTCCGGCATTGCGTTTAGCAATTTTCCGTCGCGATATGCGAATTTAACATTTATTTGGCCAAATACCGTTTTAACCAACTTAAATTCGCGGATAAGCGATTCTCGTTCTATGGCAATCTGTCTAATTCCGATAGTCGATGTTTCCGCGAAGATCATCGCTTTAAGACATTCGCTATGGCCTGTTTCGCATAAGATCGAAAGCTGGAACGCAGGACGATTCTTCTTCATTTGGATCGGCGTAACCCAGCAATCAAGAGCTCCAATCTGTAACGCCCTTTCCATCACAAATGCCATCACTTGCGGCGTTGAATCATCAATATTCGTCTCCAGCATTTCAAGACTGTCAATGTTTTCATTAGATTTGCTGGATTTCACTGGGTTGCTGTCCCCGATCATAATTCGAAGAACGTTGGGAAAGTTTTCGTATTCTCGCGTTCCGGCACCATATGCAGTTTCTTCAACTATTAACTCAGGTATTGGACCGTAATTATCACATACCGTTGATATTATAGCCGCTCCGGTTGGCGTGATCAGTTCACCTTCGATATCGGTAGAATAGATCGGTTTTCCGATCAACAATTCAGCAACCGCGGGCGGCGGAACCGGAAATTTACCATGATCCATCGTAACGAAACCGCTCCCAACATGGATCTTCGAACAGGCGAATCGCTCAATTCCTAGAAGTTCAAAGCCTATGCAAGCCCCAACGATGTCAATGATCGCATCAAGGCCGCCGACTTCGTGAAAGTGCACCAGTTCTACTGACGTACCGTGTACCTTTGCTTCTGCTTGGGCAAGCCGGCGAAAAATTGCGATCGCACGTGCTTTTATAGTTTGGCTCAATTCCGAATCTTTAATGATCGCTTCGATGTCGTTCAGATGCCGGTTATCCTTTTGATCCGCAACTTCCACCGTCAAATGCAGCGAAGCGATACCGGCGCGGTCAACCGATTCAAAGATCAGTTCAAAGTTTGGTATTGACAGTTTGGACAGTTCGGCCTGAATAGCCGTGGCATCGATCCCGGCCGCAACCAGAGCAGCCAAGATCATGTTTCCGCTGGCCCCTGCAAAACAGTCAAAATATAGCGTCCGCATTTGTGAATAGTTTATCTGTTTTCGAAAAAAATCGAAAAAGGGTTGGCAAGATGAAACGAAAGCGATTATTTTTGCGCAATAGACGTCGAGTGGCAAACAATTCTGTTCGAACTTCCACCTCAATTTCTTCATCGGAGTCGTCGTGACGCGAACGCATGCTATTGGTGTAAATTAATAGCGGGCGTATAATTACGGTTTTGTATTCATAGGAAAAACTTGACCGAAATGACTTTATCCGAACTTCAGAAACTTCTCCGCAACAAAGTACGCGAAGCTGCAGCATCGCATTTCAATGTTGAGTTGGCACAATTTGCGTCAGAGATACCGCCCAAAACCGAACTAGGTGATCTGGCGTTTCCGGTCGCGTTCGAATTGGCAAAATTGATAAAACAGGCCACCGGCGAGAAGCAAAACCCGCGGGCCATTGCTGAGATCTTAAAATCTGAACTGGAAAAATTCGAATTCGTTGATCGAATCGAGATCGCAGGACCGGGTTATTTAAACATTTTCTATAACCGTGCGACGTTCTTTGCGGCCAATGTCAACGCTTCCCCGCTTCCACGATCCGGCGTGAGCCGGTCAGCAACGAAGGTATGTGTCGAGCACACGTCTGTAAACCCGAACAAAGCCGCGCACATTGGCCATGTTCGAAACTCTGTCATTGGTGACACGTTCCATCGAATCCTGAAAGCAACGGGAAAGCGTGTCGAGGTTCAAAATTATATTGACAATACCGGAGTTCAGGTAGCGGACGTCGTGGTCGGTTTTATGTTCATTGAGAACATGAACCTGGATGACATAAAGATTCTTGATAGAGATCTTACGGCGAACGGGAAGACCTTTGATTACTTCTGTTGGGAACTTTATGCCCGGACGCGACGAGAATACGAGAACAGACCTGATCTAAAAACAAAGAGTGCTGAAGTTCTTCATTTGATTGAGAGCGGCGGAAACGAGACTGCCGAACTCGCGGATTATGTTGCGACCCGTAACGTGCAATGTATTACCGATACGATGGAACGTTTCGGTATCCGATACGACCTTTTACCGCGCGAATCAGAGATCTTGCATCTACATTTTTGGGATAACGCATTTGAGCAAATGAAGAAACTTGGCGTTATCCATTTGGCTCAGGATGGAAAGAACGCCGGATGCTGGGTTATGCCGTTTGAGGCACACGAAGGCACTGATGAACACGATGCCGACAAGATATTGGTTCGCTCAAATGGAACTGTAACTTATACGGGAAAGGATATTGCATACCAGATGTGGAAGCTCGGAATCTTGGGAATGGATTTCTTTTACAAGCCGTTTTACAAATATAAAGATGGAAAGCAGGTTTGGATAACTACGAGCGATGCGGCTGAATCATCAAATGACGCCCCGGGGTTTGGCCACGGTGACACGATCTATAACGTGATTGATACACGGCAATCTTATACTCAGGATGTCGTTAAAAAGGGTGTTGCCGCTGTTTATCCCGAACGTGGCGAACAGGCAAGCGTTCATCTTTCGTATGAAATGGTCGCTCTTTCACCGGCAGCCGCCGGAGAGCTCGGATTCCAAATTTCCGACGACGATAAATTGCGAACCTTTATTGAAATGAGCGGCCGAAAAGGCTTAGGCGTTAAGGCTGATGATCTGCTCGATCGGCTGGAAGAGAATGCTTTGGCTGAAGTCGAATCTCGGCATCCAGATGTCTCGGCGGACGAAAAAACCACGATCGCCCATCATATTGCTGTCGGAGCTCTCCGTTATTTTCTTTTAAAGTTCACTCGAACGACCGTGATTGTGTTCGATTTCAAAGAGGCCCTGTCATTTGAGGGAGAGACCGGATGTTTTTGTCAATATTCGGCGGTTCGGGCAAACTCGATCTTCAGAAAGCTTGCAGAACGTGGCGAATCCATAGATGAGATCAAAGCCTCGTTAAAGGATTCGGTTCATGTCGCGGAGATCTTTGGCGGCGAGGACGGCGACGAGATCTGGGCAATGCTGGTTCTCGCATCACGGTTGGACGAATCCATCGAAGCCGCGGCAAGGGCAAATGAGCCGGCAATACTGGCAAAATACACCTTCAGCCTCGCTAAGGCATTTAATCTTTTTTATCACCATCATAAGATCATCCCCGAGCCCGATCACGTTAAGCGCGCGTTGCTCATTTCGGTAGCCGATTCGGTTCGAAGTTCGTTAACGGCATCTTTGTTGACTCTGGGAATCGAAGTTCCCGCTAGAATGTAATTGACAACATACGCTAAACTTTGTTACTAATTTGAAAGATGATTCAGAGCACAGATCGTAGAACTAAAGTAATGAGTTGGCATAGCTGGCGCCGATGCGCGGTTATGTCTCCTGTGATCGATTCTGTGTATGGCCACTAGGCCAAAGTTCACATTCTCCGTTCCGAGCATTTCCGTCAAACCAATTGTTTGGCGGTTTTTTTTATGTTTGATTCGCAAGAAAATAGTAGTAACAAGATGCCGTCTAATGTCATTCCGGTCGTTGAAACTATGTCGGCTGATCTGCTGACTCCACTTGCGGTCTATTTAAAGCTCTCAGTCGGAAATCGCCATTCGTTTCTCCTTGAATCAGTTGAAGGCGGAGAAACTCTTGCTAGATATTCTTTTGTCGGCGCCGATCCATATATGTTTGTTCAAGGAAACAAAGATAGGGTCTTAGTCGAGAAGAATAACGACACGGAAGTTTTAGACTTGTCGATACTACGGTTTCTTCGAAATCATTTTTCAAAGAATCGAATGGCCGAGATAGACGGCCTTCCCGGATTTGCCGGTGGCGCTATCGGCTCGCTCGGTTTTGGGTGCTCGGGCTTGTTCGAACCGGCACTTGAAAACACCGTCAGATCCGATGGTAACGATGTTGAGTTGATGTTTTTCAGAACCGTCGTCGCATTTGATCACGCTCGACAGCAGGTAAAGATCGTTTCGCTCGTTTTTTCCGACGAGTCGGACGGAAGCGAAGCGGCGATCAGCACGTTGAACGAAGAGGCTCGGACAGCAAATCGTGCGATCCGCAAATTGCTTGAAAACGAACCGATCGCTGTTCCGCCAAATGGCCCTCAAATATCTGACAATACGGTACGGTCGAATATTTCACGATCCGATTTTGAAAATTCTGTGATCGAGATTAAGGAACAGATCGCCGCTGGGAATGCTTATCAGGTCGTAATTTCGCAGCGTTTCGAACGGCCGACAAATGCGTCGCCGGTAAGCATTTATCGAGCGATCCGATCGCTAAACCCATCGCCGTATATGTTCTTGATCCAGACCGATGGCCGATCGTTGATCGGGGCATCGCCTGAAATGCTTGTTAAATGTCACGATCGAAAGCTTGAATATCGGCCGATCGCCGGTACACGGCCCCGCGGAAAAACGCACGAAGAGGACGAGCGGTTTGCCGATGAAATGCGTGCCGACCGAAAGGAAGTTGCCGAGCATTTAATGCTTGTCGATCTTGGACGAAACGACCTGGGCCGCGTCGCCGAATACGGTAGTGTGAAAGTTAGCGGTTTGATGAGCGTGGAGAAATATTCACACGTCCAGCATTTGGTAAGTTATCTTTCCGCTTCGCTTCGTAACGGGCTCGACAGGTTTGATGCTCTCGCCGCGTGCTTCCCTGCCGGAACGGTGTCGGGAGCTCCTAAAGTTCGGGCGATCGAGTTGATCAGCAAACTCGAACCCACAGCGCGTGGCATTTATTCGGGGGCGGTCGGCTATTTCGATTATTCCGGCAATATGGATACATGCATTGCGATAAGAACGACAACGCTCGAAAATAACGTCGCCTATGTTCAGGCAGGGGCAGGTATCGTTGCTGATTCTGATCCGGTATCGGAATTTGAGGAAACAGTCAACAAAGCATCTGCGTTGTTACGCGCGATCGAGATCGCCGAATCAGGAGAACTATGAGCCTTTTGCTTCGAAAATACGTTGATGAATTTGGAAGCCGAAGGAACGTCGAAGGGACTGACGCCGAGGCCTTGCTCGATGCATTGATCTTGGAACCCGACGAACGTATGATCGCGGATACCCTAACGGCATGGCATAACAAAGGTATTGAGGCTGATGAGATCTATTCAATTGCCGACGTGTTGCGAAGTCGAATGATACGGGTAAATTCCAAACATGAAACGTTTGTTGATATCGTCGGAACCGGTGGAAGCAAAAATAAGACCTTCAACGTTTCAACTGCATCCGCATTCGTTGTCGCGGGGGCTGATGTACCGGTCGCAAAGCACGGAAACAAGGCCGCGACGAGCAGTTCGGGCAGTGCGGATGTGTTGTCGGAACTCGGTATTGATCCGGCATTTCGACCTGAAACCGCCGAACGGTTTTTAAACGAGTTCGGGATCTGTTTTATGTTCGCACCGAACCATCATCGGCTGTCGCCAACGCTGGCAAAAGTCCGTCGCGGTCTCGACTTCCCCACTATTTTTAATTGTGTCGGGCCGCTATGCAATCCCGCGTCGGCTCCCCATCAATTGATCGGAGTTTGGGACAAAGAACTAGTTCCAAAGATGGCGAATGCTCTAGCTCGCTTAGGAACGAAAAAATCGTGGATAGTTCATGGAAAGGACGGGCTCGACGAAATATCGATCAGCGGAAGCACGCTTGTTGCAGAGGTCCAGGGCGACGGATTTCGTGAGTTCGACATTAGCCCGGAAGATTGTTTTCTAAGTGTCGAATCGACAAACGGCCTCTCAGTTCCAAGTTCAGCAGAAAGTGCGAAGATCATCCGTGAAATTCTCAGTAATAAGTCGGCTGGAGCTCCTGCGGAATCGATGGTTCTAATCAACGCAATGGCTGCAATTTATCTGACTGGCCAAGCCGAAACGATCGGTGATGCGATCGGTTATGCAAGAGAAAGTATCAAGAACGGAAACGCAAAAAAAAAGCTTTCCCAACTCTCGACGACAATCAATTCATGAAAGCGTTTCTGGACAAAATAATCGTAGATAAGCGAAAACGGATCGAATCGGCTAAGGCGGTTAGGAGCCTGGACGGAGTTCGGGCTGCGGCCGAGCAAGCCAAGGCCGAAACCCATCGATTTCGAGCGGCGATAAGCGGTCCAAAACCAAGCATAATTGCAGAATTCAAACGAGCGTCACCTTCTAAAGGGCTAATCAGCGACAGCCTGGGCCCTGTCGAAACTGCGCTGATGTATAGTTCGGGCGGCGCCTCGGCTATCTCTGTTCTAACAGAGGAAGATCATTTCCTCGGTTCACTCGACGATCTGAAATCGATCAGGAATGCGGTCGATCTTCCGCTCCTTCGAAAAGATTTTGTCATCGACGAATACCAGATATTTGAATCGGCGGCCGTCGGAGCGAATGCCATACTCCTAATAGTTGCGGCTTTAACGCCTGAATCCCTGATGAATTTTCAGACGTTAGCCCACTCGCTCGGGCTTGATGCGATCGTCGAGGTTCACGATCAAGACGAGATGCAGATCGCGATCGATATCCGAGCGACGATCATCGGCATAAACAATAGAAACTTAAAGACGTTTGAGGTCTCGCTCGATGTTTCACGCGAACTGATCAAAATGAGACCAGTCGGAACATTAATGATCGCCGAAAGCGGCATTTCAAATGAAGGCGAGATCGCCGAACTTCATTCGCTCGGCTACGACGCTTTCCTTGTAGGCGAAAGCCTGATGCGAAGCGAAGACCCGGCCGCCGAACTTAGGAGGCTGCATGACCAAAGTTAAGATCTGCGGGATCACAACTCTCGAAGATGCACTCATGGTCGTTGGGCTGGGTGCAGATATGATCGGTCTCAATTTTTTTGAGGGCAGTAAACGGTACATTTCGCCCGAGGAAAGTGAAGCATTGGTTTACGGTCTTTCGATGCCGGTGTTGAAGGTCGGTATTTTTGTCAACGCGACGATCGATGACATCCTTTTAACCCGAACACTTGGCTCGCTCGACGCCGTTCAGTTACACGGTGATGAATCTCGAGAATTCATTTCTGAGCTCAGGGCCTACGTCGATACCTATATAATTAAGGCTGTAAGGATTCGCCCAGATCATATTGTAGAGGAATTGAATAACTTAGGAGCGGACGCGTTGCTATTAGACACAATGACAGATACCGGCTACGGCGGGACCGGCGAGACTTTTGATTGGACGATCGGAACGGAAGTTACGAGATTTTCATCAGATCTCTATTTGGCCGGCGGTCTATCACCCGAAAATGTTGCCGAAGCTGTCAATTTTGTTCGGCCCTATGCGGTCGATGTGGCAAGCGGAGTTGAATCTTCGCCAGGAAAGAAGTGTCCGAAAAAGGTTGAAGCATTTATCAAGAACGCGAAAAACGCATGACGAATTACGAACCAAATGAGAACGGCTATTGGGGTGAATATGGTGGACGCTTTGTCCCTGAAACGCTCGTTGCTCCGCTCGACGAATTGACCGAGGCCTATTTTACGTATCGTGACGATGCGTCTTTTCGCGCCGAGTATGACGCACTTCTCAAGGATTTCGTCGGCCGGCCATCGCCGCTTTATTTTGCCGAACGGCTCACGAATACGCTCGGCGGCGCGAAGATATTTTTAAAGCGAGAAGACCTGAACCACACCGGTGCACACAAGATCAACAATTGCATCGGGCAAATTCTACTCGCACGCAGAATGGGCAAAAAGCGGATCATTGCAGAGACCGGCGCTGGTCAACACGGCGTTGCAACCGCAACCGTTTGTGCTCATTTCGGGCTCGAATGCGTCGTCTATATGGGCACCGAAGACATGCGGCGTCAAGAGCTTAACGTCTTTCGAATGCGCCTGATGGGAGCCGAAGTGCGTGGCGTCGATTCTGGTTCAAAAACGCTTAAAGACGCGATCAACGAGGCTCTACGTGATTGGGTTACGAATGTTGCCGACACATATTACCTGTTGGGTTCGGCTCTCGGGCCGCATCCCTATCCATTGATGGTCCGCGATTTTCAAAGCGTCATCGGCCGCGAAACTCGCGAACAAATACTGGCACAAGAAGGGCGTTTGCCTGACCTGCTCGTGGCCTGTGTCGGCGGCGGCTCGAATTCTATCGGATTGTTTCACGAGTTCTTGACCGACCCGGAGATAAGAATGATCGGTGTCGAAGCCGGTGGTCGCGGTAGTGGTTTGGGCGAACATGCCGCAAGGTTTATGACCGGTGCCGCAGTCGGCGTTCTTCAAGGCACGAAGAGCTATCTGTTACAAGACGGCGATGGACAGATCGCACTAACACATTCCGTTTCCGCCGGTCTGGATTACGCGTCGATCGGGCCTGAACACGCGTTTTTGCACGACATCGAACGGGTTGAATACGCATCCGCATCCGACGACGATGCACTCGCAGCCTTTCAAACATTGTCTGAAACCGAAGGTATAATTCCAGCTCTTGAATCGGCTCATGCCATCGCTCATGTAATAAAGATCGCCGGCAGTTTGTCGCGTGATCAGATCATCGTCTGCAATCTGTCGGGCCGTGGCGACAAGGATGTGAACACCGTGTCGGCACTTTTAAGGGAAAAGATTTAATTATTATTTCCGATACTCGGAACTGGAGTTTGATATCACTTTAATGAACAGGATCGCAGAGAAATTTGAATATTTGAGATCACAGGGACGAAAGGGTTTTATTCCTTTTGTTTCGGCCGGTGATCCGAACCTCGCAGTGTCGGAACAGATCGTGCTTGCTCTAGTCGATTGTGGTGCAGACATAGTTGAACTTGGCGTTCCTTTTACCGATCCGATGGCAGATGGTCCAACCATACAGGCATCGTCAATGCGAGCTCTTAAGAGCGGCACGAATTTAGTCGACATTCTCGAAATGGTCCGGCGCATCCGAACAGAGACTGATGTGCCGATCGTGCTCTTTAGCTATCTGAATCCGTTGTACCGTTATGGTTTTGAAAAGCTATCCCGCGACGTGTCGGCAGCAGGCGTAGACGGAATACTAGTAACCGATGCGGTCGACGCCGAGGCTAGAGCGATTCGAGATTCGCTCCGTTTTAATGGACTCGAACTAATATCACTGGTCGCTCCGACGACGAGCGACGAGCGATTGGAAACTATCTCGAAGGAAGCAGGTGGATTTATTTACGCGGTCTCGCGGGCAGGCGTCACCGGTGCTAGAAATGAGACCGACAATGCCGCTGAAATTCTCGTTACCAGGGTTCGTAAATTTACGGATCTGCCCGTGGCGGTTGGTTTCGGAATTTCGACACAACAGCAGATCGAAGAAGTTTGGCGATATGCCGACGCGGCTGTCGTAGGATCGGCAATTGTAGCCGAGATCGCGAAAGCATTAAAAGAAGGCGATCCGGTCGAAAAAGTGAGAGAGTTTGTAAAGACGCTTTTGCCGGCGGTTGCAAATGATCTGGTGGAAATCTAGAGTTTAAGTTTTGGTTTAAGGAAAGTTATATATGCTTATCGTAATGAGACCCGACGCAACTTCCGCTAACGTCGATCACGTGCTTGAGGTCATCGAACAACTTGGTTATCGTGGGCACATGATGCCGGGCGAAAACCGCACCGCTATTGGTATCACCGGCAACAAGGGTTCGGTCGATCCGACTCATTTTGAAAATTTGCCCGGCGTGGCGGATGCGATTCGGGTTACCAAACCATATAAGCTGATATCCAGCGACCTTAAGCCCGAGAAGTCGGTTATCAAGGTTGGAAATGCTTTGATCGGCGATGGAACACTGGCAATGATCGCCGGCCCATGCGCGGTCGAAAGCACGGAACAGGTGCTGGCGGCGGCAAAGGCCGTCGCAGCCAGCGGTGCGAAATTCTTTCGCGGCGGAGCGTTCAAACCGCGAACTTCACCGTATGCGTTTCAAGGGATGGGTGAAGATGGATTAAAGATCTTGTCCGAAGTTCGTGATCAATTTGGGTTAAACATCGTGACCGAAGCAATGGACGAACATGGGATCGACCTGGTCGAAAAATACGGCGACTGCATTCAGATCGGTGCCCGGAATATGCAGAATTTTTCCCTGTTGAAATATGCGGGTAAAACAAGGAAACCGGTTCTGTTGAAACGCGGACTGTCGGCGACGCTCGATGAATTCTTGCTTGCTGCTGAGTACATAATGGCGGAGGGAAATTACGAAGTGATCCTCTGCGAACGCGGCATCAGAACCTTTGCCGATCACGCAAGAAACACGCTCGATCTTTCGATAGTTCCCGCGGTGCGGAGGCTCTCGCATCTGCCGATCGTCGTCGATCCGTCGCACGGCACGGGGCATAATTATATGGTAGAACCGATGGCACTTGCAGGCATCGCTGTTGGAGCCGACGGCCTGATCATTGAAGTTCACCCCCAACCGGAATTCGCCAAATGCGATGGAGCCCAGGCACTGACGATCGCTCAATTCTCAGAACTATATTCGAAGGTTGTTCGACTACACGAGGTTTCTTCCCCAAGCGGTAAGACGGCAAGCGTTACGTAGATCTCAAGAAACCAAAGATCCGCGAACGTCCCGAAACGCTTGCGGATCTTGTTTTTGTTCGTTCGACGCCTTTTGCCTATCTCGTCAAACGGACCCGAAGTATACCATAAAGTTGAAAATACAAACTACAAATTGCTGAAACGATAAGGAGTGTCATCGGCATATATCCGAACCACTCCGGCAGCAAAACGCCAACTGCCTGTTTCATCAAAAGTCCAAGCAGGATTCCGAAACTTGCCAATATCACTCTTCCGGCGACCCATCCGTGAAACGCCGGCCTTTCGCCAGCGAACGGAAGGAAATATGGAAGGACAATAAATGCCACGAGAGTGACACCGGCGAGAATTCCGTCGAACCCAAGATTGAGCCAAGCCTGCCCTAGATCAAGTGCCAAAAAGAAAAGCACAAAGGTCGTATCTAGAGCAAACGGCATGCTATCCGTTTCATTGTCAACAACGTTCGGCTTACCGCTAATTCGCGCATCTACCGTTGTGATAAAGCTTGTATTCTGCATTTCGTCCTCTAAAGTCTAGCGAAACTACTTCTTAATTCCCGGCGTGCTGAACTGCTTATAGGCAACACGGAAGAGTTCCGAAAGTGCCTTGGCCGTTTCCGGCGAAAGATTTTTATCAGCCCGCAAATGAGCCTCAACGATCTCCGGTGTTGCCTCGTGTGGGTAATAGACCACGGCCTCGACATCGGACGACGAACCCTGTTTGCTCATCACTCGATCGATCGGCATATCGAGCCAATTCGTCAAACGGGCAATGTTGTCCGCGTCCGGCTTACCGGTACCATTCTCGATCCTCGACAGCGTCGATGCCGACACATCCGTTACATCAGCTACATCCCGAAGGCTGAGCCCCAGTTCCTCTCTCCGCCGTTTTATCGCCCGGCCGAGTTCCACAGTGTTTACATAATTGTCATTTTTGAACGCCATATTTGATCTCCATGAGTCGTGAGTGTCATAGGTGCACTACGCATTGCATGTATTAAACATAGCACAGAGAAATTTTAAATGCAACACCTCGTTTTATCCTTGCAACAAATAATTTATTGTGGTACATTGTTGCACAGCTGACACGGTCGAAGCGAATTGCCGTGCATGACATGAGGCTGAGTTGCTAGTGCCTGATAGCGGCGAACAGAAACTGGTCACGGCGGCCCGGAACCGAAACAGGCAACGGAACCTAACGGTTGTCACGGGAACAGTTTGATACGACATATAAGAGGTAAAGAATATGAGAGAGCAAATAGAAACTCAGACGGCTGCGGTAGTACAACCAGCGATCTTTGAAAATTTAGTTGCGGCGGGAAATGTTGTCGATTTCCGTTCGACGTTAAAGGAATTACGTGGCAACGTAGAACCCGAAATGGTGCGTCAACGCGAAGGCTTTCGAGGCAAGAACGGGAATACGCGAATGGTCGAATACATCGAGTGGCATACTGTTGCGGACATTCTCGACGAAACAGCGCCGAATTGGAGCCACACTGTAAAGGATATAAAGGCGCTCGGCGATTTCGTTGTTGTCACCGTAGCGATATCGATTGACGGAGTCACTCGTGAAGGCATTGGCACCGGCTCGGCTCGAAGCGAAATGGGGATCAAGAAAGCTGAGCACGACGCTCTTAAACGGGCGGCCGTGAAGTTCGGGATCGCCCGCGATCTTTACAAACGTGAGACCGATGGAATAATCGGCCAGACGGAAAAGTCTTTCGATCCGATCGCCCGTACTATCGCTGACATTGTCACGACAAAACAACTGGGAATGATCCGAGCGATCGCTCGCGAAAAAAGCCTGGACGCCGATGCAGTTTGCAAGGGATTGATGAAATGCCGTGTAAGCGAACTATCGCGAAAGGCTGCTTCCTCGCTGATCGACAGTCTTCAAAATGAAGCGTCAATGGTTCAAATGCTAAAGGCTAGCTGAAGCGTTTCTCCCACGCTGCCATAGTTTTGGGTTGCGCGTCGGTCGTCCTGTCTTGACCCTACGGCCGGAAATTCCACTTCGCGCAACTCAAAACTCGCCCTCGGAATTTACACTATAAATCTACTGTGATATTCTCGCTGCGAATTGCTTTCTAGCAACAGAACAAATGAGCGTAAATGAAAAACTCGCCGCCTTAGTGGGCAATTGGAGCGGAACAAACAGGCTGAATCTTTCTTGGATGCCGGATCCGATATTGGAGTCGGCTTCAAGTGCGACCGTATCTAACCGAGTGAATGGTCAATGCCTTGAGATCGCTTATAAATGGCAATACGAAGGCGAGAAACAAGAGGGCATGATCGTTTTAAATGGAAACGGAAAGAACGAATCTATTAAGGCCTTTTGGACCGATTCGTGGCATTCGAAAGACGTTTCGATGGAATGCAACGGAACGGTTTCCGAGAACGGTTCGGTGAACATCAAAGGACATTATTCTGTGCCTGACCACCCGGATTGGGGATGGCGAACGGAGATCATTCCGGATGGCGATTCGTTCAAATATCTAATGTTCAACGTTTCGCCTGAAGGCGTTGAGGAATGGGCAGTCGAAACGGAATTCACGCGAATCTAATTTCGCGAACCTGAAAACTCGATCGAATCAGGGATCATTGAAGATTCGATCGTTCCTGTTAGATTGTTTCCATCTACAGTTCCATTGATCACGAATTCAACCGCTTGGCCTTGGATCTCAGTGACCGCGTTTGCCAAAACTGCGTTGCCATCGATACGCCCACCTTCGATCTTTCCTTCACCAAGCATAGTCGTCAGGCTTCCGGAAACGGACGTGCCATCTTGTTCGAGCGACATTTTCACATCGACGTCACTTCCCATGAAGTTCAATGAAAGCGTCCAATTCCCTGCAACGTCCACAGCTGGTTCATCGGCTGAGTTTTCGTATTCAGACATATCTTTCTGCTTGCCATCCTTGTCAAATATTTCGATCGATTTGGCATAATCGCGTGCCTGCCCAATAATGTCTTTTGCGTCGCCCACGACCACGATCGCCATCGCGTCCGGCTCAATAAATTCTTTCGCAACACGCTGAACATCTACCAGCGTAACAGCCCGAATGTGGTCACGATACGTTTGCAAATAATCATGAGGCAGACCGTAGATCTCCTGATTGACGATCAGGTTTGTCAGCCCTTCCTGCGTCTCCGCTCGGATCGGAAACACGCCGGTTAGGAAATTTGTCGCGTCGTCGAGTTCTTCCTGCATAGCGACCTCGTCGCGAATTCGATCAAGCTCGTAGAAGAATTCCGTGAGCGAATCGCCAGTGACCGACGTACGAACTTCGGCTGTCGCCTCAAAACTCCCGGCGTCACGCTTTGCATCAAGCCGCGTGTACGCGCCGTAGGTATAACCCTTCTCTTCACGAAGGTTCATAAACACACGCGACGAGGCCCCCGCACCGAGTATTTGATTCATTACCAACCCCGGAAAATAATCCGGATGATCACGCTTAATCGCCTTGTTTGATAGAACGATATTCGACTGCGCCGAGCCGGGACGATCGACTATCGTCAAAGATCTTTCCCTGCGAACAGGCAGTTCCGGGTATTCGTGAACGTGCCGGTCACCGGCTTCCCAATCGCCGAAGTGCTCTTCGATCTCAAGTAGCAATTCGTCCTTTCGAACGTCTCCGACAGCAATGAAGATCGCATTGTTCGGCAGAAATGTTCGCTTTCGTGCGGACTCTAGCTGTGAGCGTTCCAGTTTTTCAACGTCACTTGCCGACGGCGATGCGATCGAATACGGATGTTTTCCATAAACCAAACGGCCGACCTGTTCGTTCGCTAGAAAGTTCGGCTGCGACCGATTGAACTTCAAGTTCTCGATCGTGTTCCGCTTGTAAAGGTCGAGCTCGTCTTCCGGGAATGTCGGAGCAAACATTATCTCGGTCATCAATTGGATCATTTCCGGTGCATACATCGTCAAAGCTGAAGCCGAAATGATCGTGAAATCATCAGACGAACTGGCATGCAAACTTGCTCCGAGACGCTCGACCTTTTCGGCTAGTTCCCTGCTCGAATAGTTTTCCGTCCCTTCGGTCAACATCGAAGTCATAGCGGTCGTCAGACCGACGTGACCCGCCGGATCGTTCGCATCGCCAGAAAGAAATGCCAAACGGTAAGAGACGAGCGGCAAACGCTCATCATCAAAGATGACTACCCTCAACCCATTCGAAAGCGTCGTCCGAAATGCGGGAGGAATATTAAAAGGAGCCGGTTCAAGCGGCCCGGGAGAAGTCTTTCTTGCTGTAGAATCCATAAAACTCTTTATCCCTGTCCGGCAGGTTTCACATCTAGTAACGAACGGTTCTCAGTGTCTAGAAAATCGGAAACGGCTTTTCGCATCTGTTCAGGGCCGATCGCCAAAAATTCTTCGAGCTCTGTGTTGATCAGGTTCGGATCGCCATCATAAAGCGTGTATTCAGCAATGCTTTGAGCACGCGTCATCGACGATTGCCGCATCCGAACCGCGTCGTTGATCAACTGATTCTGTAGCTTCATCATTTCGTCGGCAGTCGGGCCGTGCTCGGCGATGTTAACGATCTCGGACATGATGGTTTCGCGGATCTTACTCAGGTCTTGGTCCGGTTTTGGGATCGCTCCGACGAAAATGCTCGAAGGCCCGCGGCGTTCGTCAGTAAAACCAAACAGCTGCACTACCGATTCTTCGCCTTTCACAAGTTTCTGATACAAACGCGAACTCTCGCCGTCGTACAAAAGCTTTCCCGCCAAATAAAGTGCGTTGAACTCCGGTGATCGTCGCGGCGGAATCTTCCAACCAAGCAGAAAGGCCGGGAGCGGAGCGTGCGGATCGTCCCATTCCTTGTAGTGTTCACCAACTTCCGGCGGTTCCGTCACGTCGATCGCCGCAGGTTTCGGTTGCGAAGTTATATCGCCGAAATATGTTTCGACAAGTTGCTTGGCTGTTTCGGTTTCGAACGAACCGGAGAGCACAAGCACCGCATTGTTCGGCGCGTAATAAACTCGAAAGAACTCCTGCACGTCCTCAACGGTTGCGTCGTCAAGGTCTTCCATCGAACCTATCGTCGAATGCGAGTTCGCAAAATTCTTATAGATCATCGACGAGATCATATCGAAGATCTGCCCGTACGGCTGGTTGTCGTAACGGAGCCGCTTCTCTTCTTTCACGGCCTCTCGCTGGTTGTCGAGATTTTCCTGCGTCACCGCCAGCGAACGCATGCGGTCGGATTCCAGCCACAACGCAAGCGGCAATTGATCGGCAGGCATCGTCTCGTAATAGTTCGTCCGTTCCGACGAAGTCGTCCCGTTCATCGTTCCGCCGGCCTTCATAATGTATTGAAAATGCCCGGCCTTCGGAACATTCTCCGAACCCTGAAACATCATGTGCTCAAACAGATGTGCAAAACCCGTCCGGCCCTCGCGTTCGTTACGCGACCCGACGTCGTAATACACAGCAACAGCCACAACAGGCACCGCCGGATCGAGATTCAACACGACCCGCAGCCCGTTCGTCAAAATATATTCTTCAATTTCTAACGACGGAAGTTCAAATTTCATCGACATACAAATATCTTACTAAAAATCTTTGGCGCACACGACTGAAAGAACTTTGGATCGCTTTACGCTCCCACTTTATCTGTTGATAGGAAGTGTGCACGGCTGACGATTCCCACTTTTTTAGCTTTCTTCTTTGCGGCTTGCCGCCATGTTGTGCGGTGAATCTTGCTTCGCCGGGCCATGACTAAAAGATCCGGGCTTGCCCGCGATCACGCTCGCCAACTTATTCTATTCTTTACTTCGAGCGACTTGTCATCCATAAGTATCGCGGGCAAGCCCGGCCAGTCCATCATCAACACGGAAAAGTAAACTTTTCCGCACAACATTGCGGCAAACCGCAAGAAAAGCAAAGCGATAGAGAATTATTAGAAAGACAAACTAAGAATCAATAGATCCTAAATGAATACATTAGGGTCTTTATCGTGGTCGTGGAGACGCCGTCTTTGATCGCGGGCTCGAAGCGGATCGATCTCGCGGCGTTTAAGGCTTGATCTGTCAAACCATCGGGCAGACCTCGTACGACCGTTATCGGGCCGATCCTTCGATTTGCGAGAAAGGTGATCTCTAGTTCGACCGTTCCTTCAACACCATTCCGTCTTGCAAGCGGAGTGTATCGCCCATTAGTTTTATAAAGGATCCTTAACGGTTGGTCGGGCGGGTCAACCGGCGGAGTCGGCGAACGTGAGACCGGAGTTTTTTCACTTTCCGCCGCCATTCCGACGCCGGGCACAGGTTTCACTTTTCCGTCGCCGCTTCCGGTTTCACCTTCGGCAACCAGATCTGGTATGGGAGCTTCCGCACCGGGCGGTACGGACCAAAATTGAATTACGCCGTCGGCGTGTTTCGGTCCGCGAACCAGAGTTATACGCGAGGG
>JBGTKQ010000126.1:0-6033 GCA_041744555.1 Pyrinomonadaceae bacterium | reverse complement strand
CTCGCGGACGTGTTCGATGCCGCACATCCAGGCGACGGTGCGTTCTATACCCATGCCGAAGCCTGCGTGCGGGACGCTGCCGTAGCGGCGGAGGTCAAGGTACCATTCAAATATTTCCTGCGGCAAGCCGTGATGCTTTAGATGCTCTTCCAAATAGGGAAGCGAGGTCGCACGCTCGCCGCCGCCGATTATTTCGCCGTAACCTTCTGGTGCTAAAAGGTCGATGCCAAGCGCACATTCGGGCCTGTCTTTATCAACTTCGAAGTAAAAACCTTTGATCGCGGTCGGGAAGTGATGGACAAATACCGGCAAGCCGAATTGTTTCGACAAATAAGTTTCGTCCGGTGCCCCGAAGTCGCCGCCCCATTCGAAATTATTTTCCAGTTCGCCTTTCGCGTGGCCTTCCTGCAGCATCTTCACAGCATTGTCGTAGTGCAAACGGGGAAACGGCCGCTTGATAGCTTCGAGCACGGTCGTGTCGCGTTCGAGCGCCGCTAATTCAAGCTTGCGGTCGTTCAAAACACGATCTACGATGAACAAGATCAAGCCTTCGCCGAGGTCCATCATGTCCTGGTAGCCTGCATAAGCAACCTCAGGCTCGACCATCCAGAATTCGGTGAGGTGCCGACGAGTTTTTGACTTCTCTGCACGAAATGTCGGGCCGAACGCATAAGATTTCCCGAACGCCGCAGCCGTAGCTTCGTTATAAAGCTGGCCTGATTGGGTCAAATAAGCCTTATCGTCGCCGAAATAATCAACTTCAAAAAGCGTCGTGGTTCCTTCACAAGCCGCGGGTGTGAATATCGGCGTGTCGGCGAGCGTGAACCCGTTCCCATCAAAATAATCGCGGACGGCTTTGATCACGGTGTGACGGATCTTCAAAACTGCGTGCTGCTTTTTAGAACGTATCCATAGATGACGGTGATCCATCAAGAACTCGGTTCCGTGTTCCTTCGGCGTGATCGGATAATCGTGAACGTTCTGCAGAACTTCGAGACCGGTCACGTCCAGTTCGACGCCGATCGCCGAACGTGAATCTTCCTTCACGGTTCCGGTGACAATGATCGACGATTCCTGTCCAACGCCTTTCGCCGCGTCGAACAGAGCTTCGTCATTGCCCTTGAATACAACGCATTGTACGGTACCTGTTCCGTCTCTTAATTGGAGAAAAACAAGTTTCCCACTCGAACGTGAGTTGTAGAGCCAGCCTTTCAGCGTGACGGTTTCGCCGATCTTAGCGGCCAATTGGTCGATATATGTTTGACTCATAAAAGCTATATTTTATGCTAATCAGCGATTCGTTCAAACTGGCGCATTATATTGTCCGGTTGACACTTTGGGTGCCGATAATCAGACTGATGCTGTGACCGAAGAGAAAAAGAAAAAGATCAATTATTCCGGCGCGTGGGCCGAAGCCAGAAGGATCGTATGGAACGCGCGTTGGCGTCTTCTGATAGGCAGTGTGTTGTTGCTGATTTCGCGGCTTGCGGGAATGGTTCTGCCGGCATCGACCAAATACATTGGCGACGAAGTCTTCACTGGCCGAAATTACGGGCTGATCAAATGGATAGCTCTTGCTATTGGTATTTCTACTCTGGTTCAAGGCGTCACCTCGTTTGCCTTGTCTCAAATACTTGGCGTTGCAGCACAGCTGGCAATTACGAATATGCGGATGCGAGTTCAGAGGCATATCGAGCGACTCCCGATCTCTTATTTCGATTCGACGCAAAGCGGTCAACTGATCTCGCGGATAATGAACGACGCTGAAGGTATTCGCAATCTTGTTGGTACAGGACTTGGCCAGATCATTGGCGGCGTGGTAACGGCGGGAATTGCCATCGGCGTTTTGTTTTATCTTAATTGGCAATTAACACTCGCGACTATTGTTGTTCTGCTTATCTTCGGCGGCGTTTTGATGTATGCGTTCAAAGTGCTGCGACCGATATTTCGTGAACGCGGCGAGATCAGCGCCGAGGTCACTGGGCGGCTCGGAGAAAGCCTTGGAGGCATTCGCATCGTTAAAGCCTATACGGCAGAGAAACGGGAAGAGCTTTCGTTCACCCGCGGTGCCCATAAGCTGTTTCGCAACATCGCAAAAACCGTAACCGGCGTTTCGGCGATCAGTTCGTTTTCATCCATTGTTATTGGGGCCGTGGCCGTGGTCATGATCGTTATCGGCGGCAATGCTGTTCAAGCGGGGACGATGACGCTCGGCGACTTTCTGATGTACATCTCATTTACGTTTTTGCTTGCTTTGCCTGTTATCGAACTTACGTCCGTCGGAACCCAGATCACCGAAGCACTCGCCGGTCTCGACCGAATTCGCGAGGTGATGGCGATGTCCACAGAAGACGAGGAAGACGCCGAAAAGAAGCCTCTTGTTCGTGTTGACGGAACGCTGGAATTCGAGAACGTTGAGTTCGAATACGACAAAGATGTACCTGTGCTAAAGAGGATTTCTTTTCGTTCTGCGGCCGGATCGACAACTGCTTTGGTTGGTTCGAGCGGTTCGGGTAAGTCAACTATATTGAGTCTCGTTCTGAACTTTATCCAACCGACGACCGGCAAGGTAAAGATCGACGGCTTTGATCTACAAGAAGTTCGGCTCCGCGACTATCGAAGGCATTTGGGTGTCGTGCTTCAGGACAACTTCTTGTTTGACGGTTCGATCTTAGATAACATCAGATTCTCGAATCCGGGAGCTCGTCCTGAAACGATCAAAGAAGTTTGCAGGGTGGCGAATGCAGATGAATTTATCGAAAAGTTTCCGAACGGCTACGACACGATCGTTGGTGAACGCGGCGTAAAACTTTCCGGCGGCCAACGGCAACGTATCGCAATCGCACGAGCGTTGCTAGCAGATCCACGAATCCTGATCCTTGACGAGGCGACCTCTTCACTAGACAGCGAATCAGAAGCTCTGATCCAAGAAGGCTTAAATCGTTTAAGACAGGGAAGAACGACATTCGTTATTGCGCATCGACTTTCGACCATTCGCAGTGCCGACCAGATATTAGTGGTTGAAGCGGGCGAGATACTTGAACGCGGAACGCATGATGAATTGATTTCCATGAATGGCCGATACAAACAGCTTTACGATAAACAGTATCGTTTCGAACAGAATCTTTTTGTTAATCCCGGTGAAGACTTTACGTCTAAACCGCCGGAAACTATGGCAAAAACCAAACTTTAGAGAGAATATTTTATGCCTGAACAACAAAGCTATCAAAACCACACACGTTGGTTTCCCCTCGTTCATTTCGTCATCTTTCCGATGCTTACGATCAATCTGATCTGGGCGATCGTCTGTGTTGTGATGGAATTCGACTGGTTCCGGGCGCAATACCTTCTGTTGTCCTTTACAGCAGTACTGCTCGGACTTGCCGCGCGGATGCAGGCACTAAAGGCTCAAGATCGTGTTATCCGGCTTGAAGAACGCCTTCGTTACAGAGATGTTCTGCCCGCTGATCTTGCCCGTACCGCTGTTGGCTTTCGAGCGAGCCAAATGATCGCTTTACGTTTTGCACCTGATGAAGAACTTGCGCCACTTGTTCAGCGGATAGCATCGGGTGAACTCGTCAGCTCGAAAGATATAAAGATGGCTATAAAGAATTGGCGACCCGATCATTTCCGCGTTTGATCGATCTAGAAAGAAGCCGGTATCGGTATATCCTCCGCGAGGCCGAAATTGATAGCTGCAAAGCCAGCGGTCGATTGGAACAGATACCAAACTCCATCTCTAAAGACGGCGAAGTCTGCCCGACCGTCACCATCGTAGTCCGCGGGAGTCGGCCGGTCAGTAGCGAGGCCGAATGCTGAAACTCGATAGCCCGTCAAGGATCCCAATACGTGCCAAGTGCCGTTCCGATATACCGCTAGGTCAGTAGATCCATCGCCATCATAATCAGCCGGAACGGGTCGATCGTCACTTAGTCCAAAGCTCACTTGCGAAGCTCCGGTTGATGATCCAAGTACGTGCCATATTCCTGACCTGTAAACTGCGGGATCCGCTCGAAGGTCACCGTCAAAATTGCCAACCTGCGGTTTATCACCGGGAAGACCGTAATGAACAAATGAAGATTCCAGCGTAACGCTGTCTAAGATGTACCAATCTCCGTCGCGATAAGCCACCATATCAGCTTTCCCATCACCTGAATAATCTGCCGCGAGTGGAATGTCGGTCGCGAATCCGTAACTAAATATTCTGAAGCTGTTCGTCGAACTCAGAAGCTGATACCAAACTCCCTGGCGAAAAACACAATAATCGATAACGCCGTCACCGTCATAATCGGCTGGTACTATATTGTCGCCGTCGGATCCGAATTGGCCTGCTCGGAAACCTTCTTTGCTCCCGTTCGAATACCAAATTCCTGTCGAGGGTCGAAATACGCCAACATCGGCCTTATTATCGGCGTCAAAATCCGACTCTCGCGTTCCGTTGTCCAAGTATCGCTCACAAAAAAGTCCTTGTGACGGACCGCTTTGAAAGGTCGTTCGCCCGCACGCTACGATTCTTCCAGTGCTTTGCACAGCTAATTGGCCGGTGTACGAGCGATACAGTCTTGAGACGCGGCCATCATCGCCAAACTGCCGATCTAGCTGTCCATTCGGCCCAAGACGAGCGAGTTCCTGGCTCGCACCGTTAAATGTGGAGGACGAAATGATGCAATTAGCGTTAAGCGTAATGCGACCATCATCCTTCAAAAGGAAATCAAGTGGATCACAGCTTTGGTTCGGAGCCAACTGCGTTTGAAGAAGTCCGGCATTCCCGAAGGTTGGATCGAATGAAAGATCTTGCTTAAAGCGGGACACCATAATAAGCGGATTTCCAAAATTAGCCGAATTGCCCATTGCAACGGTACTGCCATTGGCCAAAACCGCAACTTTACGAATCTGTGGGCTATTGGCACCAACCGAGAATCGGACTCTGCCGCCTTGTCCGGCGGACACATCGTAATCACCATTTGCGAGGTAACGCTCAACAACATAGTCAAAACCCTGGTTACCGAAGCCGCGGCCGCCAACAGTGATCTTTCCATCAGGCCCCAATGATACCGATCCGGGAAAATCACTAAGTGATCCGTAATCGCGACTTGCTCGCCCACCGGTTCCAAACGTTGGATCGAGAACACCATCCGCGCTCAGGCGCATTACTACTATCCGAGGGCTACCAAATGAAGGATTTCCTGCGAGAACTACGATCTTTCCGTCTGGCTGGAGAGCAACGTCGGTAAGCTGCATTCCGGTCGGCTGGCTGGTTGCCGTGTCAAAGAATTTGCCCTGACCTGCGAAGGTCGTGTCGAGGGTGCCGTTCGGCATAAAACGAGCTATTGCCACCAAACTATAACGGGTGCTCTGTACGGTTCGATCAGTGTAGCCGGCAACAATTATCTTTCCGTCGGCGAGCGGGATGATCTTAACGATCCGGCTAGCTTCCGAACCGTTCGGCCCCATTTGAGTCACGACAAAGTTACCGCCCGCGAATGTCGGATCAACCTGACCCGTAGCAGTTAGGCGAATTAAGCAAAAGTGGTCGCCCACGCCCGGCTCAAAACACGAGCCGCCTAGAAGGATTCGATCGTCGGATTGAACCGAGACGGCTGAGGCAGAGAAGGGCGTATCGAAAAAGGCCAATCCGTTAAATCCAAACGAACGGTCAAGGTCGCCGGAAGCGGCCGAAAGATTCGGGATGAGTGAGAAAAAGACGAGAAAGACGAATAAAGATAACTTCTTTAGCATTTTGCCCCCATGAAATAAGCCCAGATTTTTCAAAAGTTCGTTTTACTTTATCACTTAGACACGAGATTGAATATAACTTTTTGCCTTTGGCTTTGGAGTTGTCGCACAGATCGCGTCGGGGAACTCGTCACGTCGTAGCGGATCATTTCCGAGTTTGATCGATCCACAAAAAAAAGGCCCGGGCATTCGCTGCTCGGGCGTTTTTTGCGGCCGGTTTTTGAGATAATTCGTAAAAAAGAGCCAAAGCCTTACAATCTGTTTTCCAATTTCTCGAAATTACGTGTTTACAGCGGC
>JBGTKQ010000125.1:0-25893 GCA_041744555.1 Pyrinomonadaceae bacterium | reverse complement strand
GGAACGCGCGACAGCTACCGCTTTCATTGGATGCAATAGTCTGTCGCCAGTATTGTTTGTGTCCGCGGTTTGTTCGAGAATGGTTCGCATTTCGGCCCCAGTCAGTCTGGGATTTACGTAACATTCGGTTGCCGAATTGTTTGGAAATAAGTAAACTATATCGGCTCAGGCACCAGTCGGCGGGTTCGTCTATCGGTTAGGACGCGAGATTCTCATTCTTGAAAGACGGGTTCGATTCCCGTACCTGCTACCAGATTCGTCAAGTTAAAACTAAAAAGGCAAAAGTAGAAATTAAGACTAGTTCTTAAAGTTTTTTACTTTTGCCTTTTTAATTTTTCCTTTCAAAGCGTGGTGCCCTCGGTAGGATTCGAACCTACAGCCAACAGATTATGAGTCTGCTGCTCTAACCGTTGAGCTACAAGGGCACAAGTTCTTGATTTTAGGCTATCGGGAAAATTCTGGCAAATTCCGAATGTCGAGGCTATTGGTTATCGCCGAAAGTTGGTGGAGGTGGCGGGCCGTTCGCTACCGTTGAACTATCGTCCATATAACTGCTCGCGTAGCTTAGAATCTTCATCATTGCAAATACGCTTAGAACCAGCCCCAGTATTGAAAATGCAAAAGGCACCAGAACGCCTAGTTCATTTTCAACGATTTCAGGCGAAGAACCTCGCACTAACATAATTATGACAAGTCCCGCCACAGCTATTGCAGGAAGGATCCACTGCAATGCAAGTCCGAGCACGATGTTTATAAAGACAAGAAGACCAGCATTCCTGCCCGTATCTTTCGCGCTCGAATATACGTGTTTTGAAAAGATCACAATGGCTGCCAAGCCAACGATCGTTAAGACAATTCCCAGCATATTTTCCTTTTCAGACCTACGACGGTAAGACTGAATCAAACTCGACCATCAACTAAGACGTTTCTGAATATTTAGAACATCTGCTATATTTCCCTAACTCTCTTCATATCTCAACTGTAAACGAGGAAAAAAACTAATGAGCTCTGAAACCGGCCAAGCTACAGGCGGATTCTTTGGACACCCGAAGGGTCTTTCCACTTTGTTCTTCACAGAAATGTGGGAACGTTTTTCATTTTACGGACTAAGGCCGCTGCTTGTTTTGTTTATGGCCGCCGCCGTTATGCAAGGCGGTTGGGGTTGGGATCGCGGCGAAGCATCGGCGATCGTGGGTATTTACGCTGCGTGCGTTTATCTTGCATCGCTACCCGGCGGTTGGATTGCCGATAAATTGCTAGGTCTGAGAAGGGCCGTCCTTATCGGCGGTACTTTGATCTCGATCGGCCACATGACCATCGGAACCTCCGCGTTCATTTCAAGTAAGGTTCCTTTTTTCCTTGGGCTTATATTTATCGTGCTCGGTACAGGTTTGCTAAAGCCAAACATCTCCGCAATGGTCGGCGACCTTTACCCTGAGGGCGGTGCACGCAAGGATGCGGGGTTCTCTATCTTTTACATGGGGATCAATTTAGGCGCGTTCATTGGCCAATTGATAACGGGATTTCTTGGCGAAAGGATCGGCTGGCATTGGGGATTTACTGCAGCCGGGATCGCAATGATACTCGGTTTGATACAATTCTGGATCCAATCTAAAAAGACGCTCGGTGATATCGGAATGGAGCCGACTCGCCACCCAGATCCGGCAATCCAGGCAAAACAGGAGATGCAAGTAAAGCTGTTCACCGGCATTGGCCTTGCCATTCTTGCTTTGGTCGTCGTTCTGGTCTCCGTCGGGACGATCACGATCAATCCGCAAGTTGCGGGAACATATTTGGCGTATGTTCTTGTCAGTATCGGATTTCTTTATTTCCTATACCTTTTTATTCTCGGTGGTCTCGACCGAAACGAAATGAAACGCGTTATGGTTATCGCCGTGCTTTTCGTTTTCGCCGCGATATTTTGGTCTGCTTTCGAACAAACGCCCACTGCGCTCAATCTTTTTGCTCAAGACTTCACGAACCGTTTCATTGGCTCATTTGAGATGCCGGCGACATGGTTCCAATCGGTAAACTCGCTCTTTATCATTCTTCTTGCTCCGGTCATCGCGGGTTTGTGGACGTATCTGGGAAATCGTAAGTTCGACCTTTCGAGCCCCGTCAAATTCTCGATCGGACTCGGGCTCACAACTCTAGCCTTTGTCGTAATGATCTTCGCTTCGAACATCGTTGTCAGCGGCGGCGGCGTCCGGGTTTCGCCTTTTTGGCTGGTCGGTTTTTATTTCTTGTTGACGCTTGGTGAATTGTTCGTCAGCCCCGTAGGACTCTCGTCAATGACGACACTTTCACCAAAACGGTATGTTGGCCAGATGATGGGCATATGGTTTCTTGCATCATCAGTAGGAAACCTGATCGGCGGCTTAGTTGGTGGAGAGGTCGATCCGGAAAACCTTAGCGCAATGCCGCGTCTGTTTACGACGACTACAATGTTCCTCGGTGGTGCCGCGATTATTTTGCTTGTGCTTTCGATCCCGATCGGGAGAATGATGCAAGAGCGAAAGAAAGATCCGGTCGCGGGCGAGACAGATGCCGAAGTAGCCGTAAAAAGTGAGATCGAGTAGTAAAAGTACCGGTCTCTGATCTAGTCGTATAGGAAAGGAGTAGGATTGCCGCTGCTCCTTTTATACGGTCTAAAACGTCCTGCGATCGCCCGCTTCTTTTTTATCGGGAACCTTTATATGCTTGGGCGGCTTCGGCGGCGCCGGCGTGCATTATTTCCGGTTTGTGGTATTTCCAGTGTTTTTCAAATTCTTCTTCGGAAAGCTCGGGCATCGCGCTCCGAGTTTTTTCTTTTAAATAGGTTTCGGCCCATTCGCGCATTTCGGGAATTGTATTCAACGCGGTGCGTGCTCCGTGCATCAAATTATCTCGTTCCATCGATTTAGTCTCCTTATGGTAGATTAAGTAATGTTCACTGACCGAAGGGCAAATGCCCTACGCAAGAATTTTCAAGCGGAGCTTTTTACGTGAAAAGAACTTTTCTCGCCCTACTTACAACAGTTTCGATACTAACATCTTTTGCTTTTTCGCAATCCGCCGTTGCCCGAACGGGTACCGCTGCGGCAACCGCGCAAACAGAGTTTAAAGTACCTTTCGTTAATAAAAAGCTTTCTAACGGACTTGAAGTGATCGTACTTCCTGACAATAGCGTGCCGCTTGTAACGGTCGAGCTTGCGGTGAGGAACGGTTCGTTTACGGAACCGCCTGAGCTCAACGGCCTTTCGCATCTTTACGAACACATGTTCTTCAATACCAACGGAGCGATCGCCGTCTTTCGTTGTGACATTGCCCGTTCGTACGGTCGAATGGATATTTTCAATCAACAAAACTGTGCCGAACAGTTGAAGCTGCGTTCGCAGATCGGTGATATCAGCTATCTGAACGACCTTGATAGATCCGGGCTTGTCCGAAACGGAACAACGCAGGAAGAGTATGTGAATTACTATTTCAGTACGACCAGCGAACACCTCTCAACGATAATGCGGCATATGAGCAACGCGACGCTCTATCCGACATTTGACGAGAACGAGTTCAAACAAGAGATCCAGGTCGTGCTCGGCGAACTCGACCGCCAGCTTTCCGAGCCGTTTTACTATCTCGACCGAACGCTAATGGACAATCTGTTTTACAAATATCCATCGCGAAAGAGTCCGGGCGGAACTCGCGAAACGGTTGCCGCTGCAACAACTGAAAAGATGCGGTTGATTCAATCGCGCTACTACATTCCGAATAATTCGGCATTGATCGTCACCGGTGATGTTACGCCTGAGAATGTGTTTAAAATGGCCGAAGAGTATTTCGGCAGCTGGAAGAAAGGCGAAGATCCATTCGTAAAGTTCCCAATAGTCGAGCATCCGCCGCTTGAGAAGAGCAAGGGCATTATCGTTGAACAGGACGTTGAGAACGTAACCGTTCAGATCGGTTGGCACGGCCCGTCGATCGGTAAAGACAATCCTGGAACCTATGCGGCGGATGTTTTTTCGTTTATTACGGAACAACCCAATTCAAAGCTACAGCGATCGATGATCGACAGCGGACTAGCGGCCGGATTGAGCGTTCATTATTACACTCAGCAAAATACGGGGCCGATCCGATTGACCCTGGTGACCTCGCCCGATCGTGCAAAGGCCGCATTGACCGAACTTTACAAGCAGATCGATCAATTTGGCTCGCCATCATATTTTACTGATGAAGAACTGGCCAATGCAAAAACGCTGCTCGAAGCCGAAGATCTTTTCCGACGAGAAAAGCTGAGCGATTACACACACGCCCTCGGATTTTGGTGGTCGTCGACGGGCGTTGACTATTACCGAACCTATCACAAAAATCTCAGGGCAGTATCACGCCAAGATATCAACAAGTATTTGAATACTTACATCATCGGTAAGCCTCATATCTCTGTTGCGATGGTTTCGCCCAGCGCACGTTCGGTCGCCGGTTTGACCGAAGCTGACATTATCGGCAAGTAGTTTATCGCCATATTTTTGAACATATGTTTACAAGAGTCATTTTTATTGCAGCATTCTTCGTTTTTGCGGCCCCGGGCTTTGCACAAAACTCTGCGGCACCGGCGGCAAAACCGATCACGGAATTCGATGTGAACGGAATGAAGGTGATCGTAAAGCGGCGTGCCTCATCGCCGACCGTTTCAGTCGGATTGTTCATTCGCGGCGGTGTTACGAATCAAAAGCCCGAAAATGCCGGTATTGAATCATTGGCACTTGCCGTGGCCTCCGAAGCTAGTGCCAAGTATTCGCGAGAATCGTTGCGGAAAGAACTGTCGCGAACGGGAAGCTCAATTGGCGGCGGATCAGGCTATGATTACGGCACTATCGCAATGTCGTCAACCCGCCAGCATTTTGACAAGACATGGCAGCTGTACACGGACGTTGTCCTGAATCCGGCGTTTGCCCAGGCCGATTTCGACCAGGTCCGTGACCGAACGATCACCGGTCTTCGCAATCGCGGCATAAGCCCGGACGATGCTCTTAATACATTTGAATCGAGCCTTTTGTTTGCAGATCACCCATATAAGATCGAACCCTCTGGCACGATCGAAACTATCCAGAAGATCACTTTGGCAGAGGCCAAGGCATACTACCGTTCGGTGCTTGAAACGTCGCGTTTGTTGCTGATCGTGGTCGGCGACATCGATCCGGCGGTTTTTCAAACGCAAGCGATCGCGTCATTCGGCAAGTTGCCGAAAGGAAATTACGTGGCGAAACCGGTCAACAAGGTCGCTTTTACAGAGCCAACGCTTGATGTTTCGCGGCGCGCACTTGCGACCAATTATGTTAAAGGTGTGTTTCTTGCACCGTCACTTTCCGATCCGGATTATTATGCGATGCGTGTTGCGATCACTATGCTTCAAAGCCGGGTGAACCAGGAGGTCCGAGTAAAGCGAAACCTGTCGTACGCGCCGAACGCCGAGATGGATAAGAACGCGGCGAACACAGCGAATATTTATGTCACCGCTGTTGATGCGAACCAAGCGGTTTCGGTCATGCTTACGGAGATCGCCACTATGAAGGCCCAGGCAATGGACCCAAGCGAATATGAAGGCATTCCCGGATATTTTCTTACGACATACTACCTCCAGCAAGAAACCAATTCGGCCCAGGTTTCGGAACTTGCTCAATACGAACTGCTCGGCGGTGGTTGGGAAATGTCTTTGAAGTTCCTCGATAACATTAGCAAAGTTACTCCGGCCGATGTCCGAACGGTTGCGAATAAGTATATGAAGAATCTGAAGTTTTATGTGATCGGAGATCCGGCGGCGATAGATCGCCCGATCTTCTTGCGAAGCGAGTAAGCAAATTTCAAAACACACGAAAAAAGAGAGCCGGCGAAAACCGACTCTCTTTTTTTATTCTATGGCACTAACCGTCCTTTTTACCGCTAGGTTCCGAGGGCTTTGACGGCTCGCTCTTTTGCGGTGGCGGATCGCTACGCGGGGGCGGCTCGCTCTTTTGCGGCGGTGGTTCGTACTTTGGCGATTCCGTACGCGGCGGTGGTGGTTCGTACCTCGGTGTATCCGTTCGGCGCGGCGGCGGTTCGTACTTCGGAGCTTCGGTTCGCCGCGGTGCTTCATACTTCGGCTGCTCGACCCTATTTGGCGGCGTATTTCGCTGTGGTTCACGCGGTGGCGGTAGCGGAATAATTATCGGCGTCGAATCGGTTCCGTCCCCTCGCTTTTCTGTTGGTCTTGAAACCGCACCCATTCGCGGCATTGTTCGTTCGGTATTCACACTAGGATTGATTCCCGGAGTTTCTCGCGGCGATTGATTTAGCGGCGGCCGACTGCCAAATATCCGTGTCCTTTCGAGCTCTTTGTCGAGCGGTGCATCGGCCGTCCGGGTCGCGGCACCAGTTCGAACAGTTGACGGGCCTACGACCGGCCTTTGCCTTGCCGTAACAATGCCTACGTCCGTCCGTTTCCTTACCTCTTCGAACGACGGAAGTATTGGGGGCGAATCGGCCGAATTTGGGATCTTCGAAAGGATTTCCTTTGCGGACGTCGGCGAATCTAAACGCTGGCCCATTTTTCGCTTACCAAATTCTTCGACTGACACTGCTACAACGCCCTTTTCGGGGATACTTGCCGAAGGCACCATGCGACCACGATATCTTTCTTCAAGGGTAACGGTTCCGCCGGGTACAGGCGTCGGCGTCGGATTTGTTGCGACCGGTCCCGGATTCTGTTGATTGCGGTCACGACGATTGCGGGAATTGTAATGACGATTGTAATTGTAATAGCTGTAATTATAAGGCAGCGGATACCAGCAAACGTTGTTGTTATAAACGCCCAGCACCACTAAGGCCGGCCGCCACCAACTCCTTCTGTTTCGGTAATAACCATATGGTGCCCAATACCATCCGCCATTTGTCCAGATCCATCGGCCGTGATGGTACGTAGCCCAGCCCCAAGGCTCGTCGTTAACCCACGTCCAGCCATACGACGGCAGCCAACGCCATTGCCCGTATCGGTAAGGCGACCAGTCATCGTAATAACTGATCGATCGGGCTGCCGGCCGCCAAACGTATCCGTACGAGCGATCGTAGGTCCAATTGCCATAGTCATTTAATTCGTCGGCGCCGTAAATATCGCGATCGTAATATTTGTCGTAATGTGCATTCTGCAATCGGCGAGCGATCAGGTTGTCACGTTCCTCGGACCAATCAAAGAAGGCTACATCGAACCGAGACGCATCTGCGATATCCCATTCGCCGACATTCGCACCGCCGATGAACATTCGGGCACTTCGGCCGCTTCGGAGTGTAAACCCAGACGATTCTGAGTAAACACGGGCTTCACCGTCGTTATAAACGGCAACGCGAACTTCTTCGCTGATCGAGCCCGCTTCAATGAAATATTGTCCTTTTAGCTGAAGGGCAATGGTTGTACGAGGTGCGTCGATCTCAAAGAACTCGCGGTCGCGATCGATCTCATTTAAACGGATCAATGCAGTTCCCTGCTGCAGGCTCAGGGCAATTCCAGAATCTTGAAGTGTGGTTAGCGTGATGATCGAGTTTTCAGAAATTCGAACATAATTCTTGGAGTTTAATTGTATCTCAAACCTGGACCCTTTCCCGGCGGAGATCACATCTCCTTCGATGACAGGAAGATTCAGGACAGCATTTTCCCAATCCACGTTATCTTTACGCCGGATCTGAACGTCGCCATCGATCGAGCTGATACGCGCGACGCGGTCGGTTATCTCCGGCTCGTCATCTTCGAAAACATAACCAAAAGCCGGTAGCGAGAACGTAAACGCTAACAGAAAAAACATCGACGACCGATTCAGCCAGTTGGAAATCATAAAGATCTTCTCCTAATTTTCTTGTCTACTCGTTTGGAAGAGTGTTGCTAATTGGCCATTGCAGGTGAACACTTTGCAACGGACCGTCATCCCATCACGTTGTGTTCTCATTGCAAATTCTATTCCGAGTAACCTTGATAGTCGAAATGTCCTATAAAATAAGACCTTGACTCGCTTTATTCGATTTCCGGATTTGGAACTGCTACCTATTTCGTGCACTTTTCAAAAAGGTTGCCAACGAAATCGTATATCAGGTTGTCTGGAAATGTCAGCCGACCAAAGCTTTTTGGAATATATCTTCTGTGGTTTGGTATCTATTTTCTACAACGAATCATTTAGAGATTATCGGAGAACCATGAAAAATTATTCAACCTTTTTGATCTTATTTGTAACATCGCTCGCTCTGGGCTGTTCAGCCCAGGCTCAAAAGTCCGAAATGCAAAAGGAAATGAAAACTGAAACGATGAAAAGCTCGGCGGTAACCGCTGAAACCGCCGCTGAGAATGCGTTGAAGGTTGGGGCAGTTGCTCCTTCATTCTCTCTCGCCGACTCGAATTCGAAAACGGTAACAAGCACGGAACTCTTTGAACAGGGAAACATCGTGCTAGTCTTTTATCGCGGAGCATGGTGCCCTTTCTGCAATACTTACTTGCGAAAGATGCAGCAAAATCTGGGCGCGATAAAGGAAAACGGAGGTGTCTTAGTTGCCGTATCGGTTGAGAATCCGGATCTTTCGATCGATGTGGTGAACAAGAACAAGTTGGACTATTTAGTTCTAAGCGACACAAATCTAAAGCTAGCCCGAAAGTTTGGACTCGTTTATCAGCTTCCCGATGATACGAACAAGAAATACATCGAATACGGCATCGATCTGGCAAAGCGAAATTCGATGGAAAATGCTGAGCTTCCGATCTCCGCAACCTACGTTATCGGCAAAGACGGAAAGATCGCATACGCGTTCTTAGATCCAGATTACAAGAAACGTGCTGAGCCGGACAAGATAATCGAAACGCTAAAGGCGTTGAACATGATGACTAAATAAGTAACTTACTGACAAAAAAAGGTTGTCTGGAAACCGAGATCCAGACAGCCATTTTCTTTCTATCAAACCTTATTAAACTGCAACGGCCTTATAATTAGCTCCGAGTTTTGCTTGTTCTCCTTCGGCAAGGTCGTTCACCAACTCATAATCAAAGTAATCGAATTTCGACGCGACCGATGGTTCGATGCGTTTGTCGTACATCTCCCGCGAGCGATCTATCGCTTCGCGAAGCCGGTCATACAGATCCCGGGATTCGCGGCCTTCATTGACCTTTTGCTCGTTGTAAAGCTTTATCTCGGAGACAAGCAAGCGTGCAAAACGGCGAGCATTGTTGTGAAATCGCCGTTCATCTTCTGGAACATCGATCGGGAGATCCATATTTCGTTCGCTATAACGGCTTCGAGTTGGCAAGGGTGTTGCCACTTCTATAACGGGCGCAGTGAATGTTTCGGTTTGATAACCACCCGCTGAAGAATCAGGTGCTGCGTAACTTACCACCGGAACTGCGGCTTCGACGACATTCGCGGATGCATCAAATTCATGACTGGTCGAAAACGCAAAGTCGGTGCTGGAAGCCGAAACAGGAGGCAAGGCGTCTGCTTCGGTCTCCGACGGCTCGTCGTCAATTATCTCGGGTTCGAAATATGTGATCTCTTCCGATTCGTCCGCAACCGTTTCAGACTCGACGTTTGCGACAAATTCAAATGCACTCGAAACCGATGACGTCTGAACCTGCTCCGATTCGTACTCGGTTTGAGGTTCGGGCTCTACCGCAGCAAAGTCGTACCCGGTTTCGACCGTCGTTTCTGCTCGCACATTTTCGACGTCTTCATAGAACTCGTCTTGGGCTTCCGCTGCGTCTTCATCAGCAGCCGACGCGGAGACTCCTTCAAATTGAGACTCAGATGATTGATCTTGGGTGTATTTAGCTGGGTTCGGGTCAGAAGATTCGGCGCTAAAGGCTCCGTTGCCATTTTCTGACTCAATTTGTGAAACAAGCGGCTGTGCTTTTTCAATCGGTTCAACAGCCTGAGTCGGCTCGATTGAAGCAGTTGCCGCCGCCGGTTGGCTCGGTGCGGAATGTGATGCGGCTAGTAATTCGACCGTTAAACCGGCAACTCTTACTAAAGATTCAAGAGCTTCTACATTTAATTCGGTCCCGCTTATGCCGTAATCGACATACATGACCGCTACGCCGCGTCCTCTTGCGGTCAAGGGAATGGCGTGCATCCGGTCTGGTCGTCCCAGTCCCAATGCATTTACAAACTCTGTTTCTGCTCCGTCCTCAACATAAGCTGAATCAGCCGTGCTCAATGTTCGAATAGCCTTTGCGAGCACCGAATCATCACCGATCGGAAATCGAATTTCATTGACCGTATCCGCCGACGGATGATCCCGACCGAATCGTTTCCAGCCGACGAATTGATCGTTCTTTACAATAAAGAATACACCGCGGGGCGCAAACTCAGCGGCGTAAGTGACGAGTGAGGTCAATATCGTCGATTGCGATGTTTTTGAGGTAATATCGTTTATCGCATCGCGCAACCGGTCATAGTTTGAACCAATTGGCGTTTCCGCTCGCAATTTTTCGGCCTCATCGAAAGCGGTCGCCGCGAGTTCGGCACCGGCATCCTTTGCAAGGCGCAGATGTTCCGCTATCGACTCTGCGACAGCCGGATCAAGTGCGGGCGTTGTTTCAAAACGCTCAGACAAAAGCTTAATCGCTTCGTCCATTTTCGTTTTGTGCTTTTCGAATTCTGATTCGAAATTTCGCTGAAATTCGGCGGTCTTCTGCCTGACATCGGCAAAAAGGTCGGTTAATTGATTCTCGAATTCAGCTTTAAGACTAACCTCGAGTTCTTCGCTATTCACTATTGTTTCTCCTCCAAAAGCCAGAGCTGACGGCAAAAACTGATTTGCGGATCATAGGCGGGGTTTGATTTGGGGCGGATTTGCCGACGATGCAGACAGCAAGCAGGAATTACTGTCAAGTCAGATTATTGCGGAAACAACGGTTAGATGTCAAGAAAATCTTGCGGGCGTGAAGTTCAGCGCGACGCAAGCGCGACGAAAACGGATATATTCGTTATGTTGTGACGACATCGATATCGGGATCGATCTCCTCTTTTATCATGTTCTCGATCGCCATTAGAGTGCCTGTCAACGAGCTCGGGCAACTGCCGCACGCTCCCTCATAACGGATAGTTAGAGTTTTGCCGTCGAAAGCTTCTATCTCCAGCCAACCCCCGTCGCTTGCAAGGAAGGGTCGTATCCGCTCGTCCAACAGTGCGTTGATCTCACGTACCACCGGATCATCATCCAACACCGCAGCCAAAGCTCCGCCGACGGCCTTTGCCGCTGAGCCATTTCCATTTGCCGCAACAGTTTCCGCAGCCCGGATCGGAACAGCAAGTGTCGGCAAGATCTCATCCCATTCGGAATCGTCGGTTTTCTCGACGGTCACCATCTTATCCATGTAAAAGACGGAAACGACCTCGCCAACTTCAAATATCGCTCTTGCGAACGCATCGCCGGCCGCGTCATTGATCGACTTGAAAGAATGCGAAGTGCCATGCGAAACCGGTTCCTTCAAAATAAATTTAACGGCGTTCGGATTCGGTGTTTCTTGTATGTCGGCTATCTTTGGCATTCTACGTGTTTCCCCAAAACTAAAGGATGCTAAATCCTTACATTAATGTCAAGTATCTTGATCGCCGCAGATAGTCTCATCAAAAGCTGATCGGTCTGTAACGAGCCTATCGACGTTGTAAAGAACCGCCCGCGATGGAATAATATTTGAAATGGTTGAAGCACAGGAACAACAGTCAGCGCCGCCAAAGCTTATTCGTACTCCCGATGGCGGAATTGACAATAGCTCACTCGCCGATCAGGTCGAGTGGTTTTTGAACTACGACGAACGCGTCGCCCGGATGCGGCACGTGATGACCGAAGAGATTTTTCAATGGAAACAGGCCGATGATGCGTCCCGCAACATTCCAGTTTACCCATTCGAAAACGCCGAGGCCCGCTTTGCCATCGGTGTCTTTCAGGCCCTCGAACAAAACAATTCGGAACCACTTTTGGGATTATGGATGAACGACGTTCTCGCCGCTCTGCACGAATCGAAAGAGGCGAAACGTGAGATCACCGAAGCCAACGGTCTCGACAAAAAGAATGAGCAATCGTGGATCGAAAAATCCGAGCGATTGACCACTAACGCCGAACGCCGGTTTTATTTGACGAGCTGCTGGCTCGAGGCTCTCTGTACCGCCGAAGCAAGAGTTTTGGGTTGGATCTATCAGGATATTTACGGAAGGCCGTTCACGCCGCAATCTTAGTTTCGCGAAAGTCCTTGATCTTCTTCTCGCAGCTTGCTGCTATGTTGTGCGGAAAAGTTTACTTTTCCGTCAGTGGACAATTTCAATAAGCGGGCTTGCCCGCGATCACTCAAATTGGCAGCAAGCTGCGTTACTGATTTGGGCTCAACTAAACCGGCAAGTAGTTTTACTTGAACACTTCGCATCTCTGCATTTCACCGAATTTCATTCCGACGGCGAATGCACGTTGGCGTTGTTCGGCTGAGCCGTGGGTGAATGTATCGGGGCGGACGACGCCTTGAGTGCGACGCTGGATCATATCATCGCCAACAGAACCTGCGGCACGGATCGCTTCATCAACATCGCCAACCTCGACCAAGCCTTTCTTCTGTGCGTGATTTGCCCAAATACCGGCATAGCAATCCGCCTGTAGTTCGAGCGCGACGGACAGCTGATTGTTCTGTCCTTGCCGCTGCACTTTCTCCATCGTTCCGACCAGATTCTGAACGTGATGACCGACCTCGTGTGCGATAACGTAAGCACGAGCGAAATCCCCCGGAGCCTTGAATTCGCGTTCGAGTTCGCGGAAAAAATCGAAATCGAGATAAAGATTATAGTCTCCGGGACAATAGAATGGGCCGCTTGCTGCGGTTGCGTAGCCACAGGCCGATGAGACTTGCCCCGAGAAGAGAACCAGCTTTGCATCTTGATACCGGGTTCGTCGCTGGGCCGGCAATATTTCGCGCCAGGCATCTTCTGTGCTGCCGAGGACGGCACTTGCGAACTGTCGATTTTCATCGGTCGGCTTGTTGACCGAATTGCTGGCGGTCGTCGGCGGTTGAGCTTGTTGTTGCTGAGATGCAGTGTCCAGAAATTGACGCGGGTCGGCTCCGAGAAGGCACGCTATTATGGCAATTATAAGCACACCGATACCGCCGCCGCCCATCGCAACTCCGCGTCCCATTCCGCGCCGATCTTCAATGTTTGAACTTTGCCGTTGATCTCTCCATCGCATAGTGGTTAATTCCCGTTTAACTGGCTTTAGATTTGACGGAATTTTATCACCTTTTGTTCGCGACTTGAAAAATACCTGCACCTTGAACTTAGATAGGGGTCGCGGCCGTATCAATCAAGCCCGAAATGAAACCTCTCGCTAAACCTTGACATAAGTAGATTTAGAGGATTATTATCGGAACACGTTGAATCACCGTTGTTTATTTCCATAGTTAAACCTTATTCAGGAGGAAATAATGATCAAACTAGATATCGTCAACCAAGTTGCCGATCGGACAGGAGTTTCGAAACAAAAGGCAGAGCAGGTTGTCGATTCGCTCTTTAACGCTATGAAAGACGCCCTCGCCGCGGGCAACCGAATAGAATTACGCGGTTTCGGGGTATTTGTCGTCAAACCGCGAAAGCGAGGCGTCGGCAGGAATCCACGAACGGGAATGGAAGTGCCGATCCCGGCCGGTAAGACGATACGATTCAAACCCGGCAAAGAATTAACAGCACAGACCGTAAACGATTAGTTTTTTCAGATCGATGCATCGCAGGTTAAGAGTGAGATTTTGTTACACTTAATGCCTGCGATCTTTTTTATGCAGGAAATTGAGCCGTTAGGTAGTCCAAACAGATTCGAACGCGACGCAATGCGCCCAACCTTTCGTGCATACGCCTTTCATTTGTTTCTTTTGGCTGTGACGCTCGGCACGGCGACCATTGCCGGAACGCTTTATCCATTCGGTTCGGTAGAAATTATGCCGACAGCCGATCCACAAAGCACGAGCGAGTTGGTCGAATTTATTTTATCTCTGCCGTTTAGATATATCGTTTTGATCGGTGGAGTGATCGGATCGCTGATCACTGATTGGGAACTGCTCAAAAATGGCCTGAAATTTTCGCTCTCGCTGCTGTTTATTCTTATCTCGCACGAAATGGGCCACTATATCGCTTGTCGGATCTACGGGGTTGACGCGACGCTGCCATATTTTATCCCAACGCCGCCGATGATCGGCCCGGCCGGAACGTTTGGTGCGTTCATCAAAATAATGTCGCCGATGCCTTCGCGCAAAGCCGTTTTTGATATCGGCGTCGCCGGCCCGATCGCGGGTTTTATTGCGTTGATCCCAATTGCGATCATCGGTGTTTTGATTATGGAGAAGATTCCGTTTGTAGGCGAAATACCCGAAGGAATTATAGTCTTTTCGAATCCGATATTGATGCAAATCCTAAGTGCGGTTTTTTCGGCCGAACTAACTTTCCTGTCGCACAATCCATTCTACTTTGCGGCCTGGGTCGGTTTGCTTGTCACGGCACTAAATCTGATTCCGTCGGGCCAGCTCGACGGCGGACATGCCGTGTACGCCGTTTTCGGCGAAAGGGCACATTATTGGACCGGACGCATTGCGTTTCCGGTGATGGCAATCCTTTCGATCGTAGGGTTTTACTATTTCAACAGCCCGAGCGGATTCCTGATCGCAATCTTGTTGGGAGTAATGATGCGTGTCGGTCACCCGCAGCCGTGGGACCAAACTCCGCTCGACGGAAAACGCAAGTTGATCGCGTTTGCGACACTCATCATTTTTATACTGAGTTTTGTGCCGTTTCCGATCAAGATAACCTAATCTCGATCAAGAAACTACAGTTTCAGGCAAGAGGCCCTTTATTTCTTTCACCATTTTCTCTACATCCTTATTGCCGTCAAGGGCGATCATGAAAAAGTCATAACTAGTCTGAAAGCAGACCATTCCGTTGGCGAAGAACCAAACGCCTTCAAGCAGCGGGTTACCGCCAAGCAGCCAAGAGATCGGAGCTCCGGTCACTTCTTTCGGGTTTAGAACGTTTGTCATCATCACGGCGCCGGATGCGAACGAGAACGCTCCGAGCATTGGAGCTCCGATGCGGGTAGCAATGTCGCGTTCGAATTTAATTTGTTCAGCCTCGGCTTCGTTCAGGCGGCCTTCGGCGATGAGTTCCTCCTTCCGTTTTAGAAATTCGTGAAACTGTTCGCCGATCATTTTCACCGACCAGGCCGGAAGTGCAGAATTGAAGAACCAATGCGAACTGATGCCGGTAAACACAGCACCGAGCCCGGCACCGATCGCCATCGAAGCACCGGTCGCCGCCGCTTGAAGCGGATTTTCCTGTATCCAATCTGAAGCCGACGAGAGCGAACGCAATGCCGAATCGAAAGTTCGTGTCCAGCCGGCCCCGAAATTGAAAGCTTTTGACGCACGTTTTGCATTCGTCTCGACCGTGTCTTTGGCACCTTCGAAAACTTCACCTGCCTTTCCGCTGGCAGACGAAATGACGTCACCAGCTACTTTTCCCGCTTCGACGACAACGCCGCCAGCCATTTGACCTGCGTCTTCAGCAATATCGCGGATCGGTTCGCTTGCGTCCCAAACTTTCTTGGCGGCGCCTTCGGCAGACTTCAATGTGGTTTCGGCGACCTTCACCGCTTGTTTGCCGACCTCGGTCTTTTCGGCCTCGGAAATGATCTTGCCCGCACCTTTCGTTGCAGTCTCAACCACAACGCGCGCACTCTCGCCCACCTTGTCTTTTAGTCCAAGCTGCTTATCGATCTCTTCAAACTTGTCTTTGGCATCTTTCTGCCATTTATCGAATCTATCTTTGTAATCGCTCATATTCTTATACCCACCGCCGGTTCTCAAAAAGATACGATGCCAGAACCTCGCAAGTTCGCTGTCTGAAACTAATGATTACACCGATATTCAAAAGATTCAATAGAATTGTCAGACGCGTGGTTTTTCTGGGCAGAATTTCGTGTGCTAACCTTTGACTTGATGATGATGGTGAAATGTCCCCATTGCGGGCTTGAAAAAGAATACGCAGGCAACGAATTTCGTCCTTTTTGCTCCGAACGATGCAAGATGCTCGATTTCGGTGCTTGGATCGAAGAGGAATATGCACTGCCCGCTGAGGAATCTGAAATAACGGACGAGGACGTTGACAAGATCGACCGATCTTTGGCGGGAAGGAATGGCTCCCAATGAATACGATCTCACTAATGTTTATTGATCTCTTCAGCAGTGGCATGATCGCGGTGGGTGCGACCGCCGTTGTTGGTATCGGCCTGCTGCTTTACTTCGTGTTTCGAATGCTGAAGCGAAGTGTGAAAATGGCGTTTCGTATGGCGATCGTGGCGACGGTGTTCATTATTACGGTCGTGGGTGGAGCGGCACTCTGGTGGTTCGGAAGTTCCGCTTTTGAAAAGCCAAAAGCTAAACCACCTGCAAGTAGACCGAGATAGGTGGCCATTCGATCTTTTGATGATGTAGGAACAGGCATGTTCGCCTGTTCTTCTTTTATATGGAAGGTAGCAGCCAGTCACGGTGGAAATTTTGGCGGCGATATCGCGGCCTGCCTCCGGCTGTTTTTGCGTTGAGCGTCGTTAGCTTTTTGAACGACACATCTAGCGACATAATCTATCCGCTGCTTCCCGCATTCCTGTTTCTTGCCCTTGGAGCGACCCCTTTTGCGATCGGCCTGATCGAAGGATTTGCCGAATCGGTCGCGAGCATTCTCAAACTCTTTTCGGGCTATTTGAGCGATAAGTTCGGCAATCGTAAATTGCCTGTCTTTCTCGGTTATTCGCTCGCGGCGGTTACACGGCCGCTGCTTGCGTTTGTTACAAGCTGGCCGCAGGTTTTGGCCGTGCGGATGACGGACCGTGTCGGGAAGGGAATTCGCGGTGCACCACGCGATGCATTGCTCGCGGCGGAAGTTCCGGTTGAAAAACGGGGGCTCGCATTCGGATTTAACCGAGCGGCTGACCATTTGGGTGCGGTCGTCGGCCCGGTGATCGCCTTTTTGCTTTTAACCTACCTTGCGACCGACCCGGAAAGCCCATCGATATCCGAATATCAGAGCGTCTTTCTTTTTGCATCGATTCCGGTCGCTATCGGGCTTTTTGTGATCATCTTTTTTGTCAAGGAACACAAACCCGATTCTAACGCCGCGGTTCTTCCGATCAAATTTTCATTGAAAGAATTCGATGGGAATTTCAAACGCCTACTTCTCGTGATAGCGGTGTTTACGATCTCGAATTCGACCGATGCGTTTCTGCTTCTACGTGCAGAACAAGCAGGAATCGCACCTGCGCTTTTGCCGTTGTTGTGGATGGTTCTCCATTTCAGCAAAGTGTTTAGCTCTTTGATCGGAGGCGAACTTTCGGACAAGGTCGGCCGCAAGAAAATGATAATCAGCGGTTGGATCGTCTATGCGGCAGTATATCTCGGTTTCGCATTTGTAAATGCCGAATGGCAAGCGTGGGCGCTATTTGCGCTATACGGGACGTATTTCGGACTGACCGAGGGCGCGGAAAAAGCGCTTGTTGCGGATATGGTCAGTGAGGAAAAACGCGGGACGGCCTACGGCCTTTTTAATCTGGCGTTCGGCATTACGGTCTTACCCGCATCCATTTTGTTTGGCGGGCTGTGGCAACTGTTTGGTGCCCCGACGGCTTTTGCGGTCAGTGCGACGATATCAATTATTGCAGCAATATTGTTGCTTAGCGTTAACACCGAGTCAGACGCGAAACCGAGCGGATAAACCTAGGGATCAATAAGAAAAAGCCGCCCGAATTTCTCATATTCGGACGGCTCTTTTTCATTTGCCTAGAATTAATAACTAGCGTCGTTCAGCCGGATCGAACTCAGCATCGCGCGAAACGTGTTGTTATATCGATACGAATCTTGTTGCGGCGAAACGGATGCAACGTAGAATGTTCCCCCGTTTCTCAATCGCACCGTGTATATCGTGACGACCTCGACCCGGCGAGTCACTGGCGACGTGCCCGATAGCACCACAGAATAGCCTTGCCGCCCTGCAATACGAGAATTCTGCAATTCTGTCTGTGCTTGTAAATATGAATTGCCCTGAAGCAATCCGTTTACAAAAGCCCGAGTGTCATCACTGAGATTTCCGCTTTGGCCGTTATATAGACCGATCATCGCACCATGCGTGATGCCCTGATCGCCGTACGCACCTTCGGGCGCAAAACTCACTTGGCTTTCGCCGCCAAACTCACGCCAATTTGAAGGAACGTTCAAACGCAACCAGTCGCCCGAAGCATACGCTTTCGTTTGCGAAGACGGCAGTTGGACCGTCGAAGAATATCTTCCGCCGGCGGTAGGATTTGTTCCCGAACCTTGACCACCTTTATATTCCTGCTCAAGCTGAGCCATCGTCCTTGCGGGCGGGAGACTTCTCATTCTTGCCTGAACACGTTCGAATTCCCGCGTGATCTTGATCGGATCTGGCGAAACTCGCAGACGCGACGCTTCTTGATTGATCTTCTGGAAACGATTGCCCGGATCGGGATGGCTACTCAAGAACTCAGGTCCGCGGTTGCCGCCTTCACCTGCGATCGTCTGAAACATATTAGCCAGATCGCGAGGGTCGTAACCAGCGTCTGCCATTATCCGCGCCCCGAGATAGTCGGCCTGCGTTTCATAATCCCGGCTGTACTTGGTCTGCCATGCCTGTGCGGCGATCATTCCGGCTTGTGCACCAGCCTGTCCGCCAAGAATAGCTCCGCCGAGGATCAACCCGAGCGTGCCGAGCGTGTTGCCTATGCTGCCCTGCTTTGTCTGCTGTGCCGTAGCGTGGCGAAGAGCGATATGGCTTATCTCATGGGCCATAACGCCTGCCATCTCGCCCTCGTTCTTAGCCGCGGTTATCATTCCGCGATTAACATACATTGGACCGCCGGGCAGTGCAAATGCGTTGATGTCGCTGGCGTTGACGACCTTAAAATTGTATCGAAACTGCGATTGGCGAAACTGCTGAGGAATGTTGGCAACAAGCCGCGCACCAACGTCCTGGACATAATCAGTCGCTTGACGGTCGTTGAGCACCGGAAATTGTTTCTCGATCTCTACAGAATATTTCTGGCCGATCTCAACGTCCTGCTGAACCTGATACTTGTTCTTCGGCATGCTGACCTTAGTCTGCGCCGTGATCGCCAACGGCATCAGCGTCATCGTCCAGATCATCGCCGAAGCAAATAGTGTTTTTGTGACCGTGTTTCTTCTCATCAGTTCCTCCATGATCTAGTCCAATAGATCCAATCCAATTCAAATAATAATATAAATCTGCGGCTCTAAGATAGAGCGGAGTTATGATGTGATCCAATCTTGGGGGGTTCGCTGAAAGTTAGGTGTGAACGTGGTTCCAGAAATGAGGGGGAGCGATCTAATCGTCGTAAGCTAATGGCTGACGATGGCATCTGAATTGATGGCAATGTTCCCACGTCCTCGGTTGCGCGAGGTCGAGGAGATAGGTTCCAAAGCGGTGCGAAGCCGAACCATAAGTTCGAATAATTCGGTTCTGCCGAAGCGTTCGCGCATTTGCGTGTCGGCGAGCAACGCGACGGCTATATCATTCCCTAGTTCGTTTATCGGATCCATTTCTACTAGTCAGCAAATTCGCCGAAATTGGCATCGGCTATGTTTAGGAAGATCGACAGCGGACAGCGAATTTTTCAGTATATGAAGCGAGTGTTACTTTGATGTTAACGCAATGTTAAATAAACGCAGGTTTTAATGGGTCAAATCAGACATTTAAGTATAATTTAACCTTGTTTCAAGAAAATTTGCCTATAATCAGCGAGTTAAGCAGAATTCGGCAACGAACCAGAATGATCGTAAGCGATCGTGTTTGTTTGGTTTCGTTTACAAGGTCTGCGGGAGAGATCTTAATGAATCGTATGAGTGTTTTGAGAAAATCGTCGACGGCGTTGTTGGTCGTCTTTGCCTTGATCGCGACGGCGTGCAGTGGACAGAAGATGGGTTCCGGTTCGACCGAGTCGTCGGGCGGAAATGTGAGTATGCAAGGCTCGGGCTCAACATTCGTCAAGCCGATGATGGATAAGTGGACAAGCGAATTTGGAAAGCTAAATCCGACGATCCGGATCGACTACACAGGAACGGGTTCGGGCGCGGGTATCAAGGCGATACAAAGCCAAACGGCGGACTTCGGTGCTAGCGATGCGGCAATGTCAGACGATGAACTCAAGCAGGCCACAGCCGGCGAGATCGTACATATCCCGGTCGTGCTCGGAGCAGTTGTTCTTACATATAATCTCGCCGAATTGAAGGAACCGTTAAAACTTTCACCCGAGATCATTGCTGATATCTATTTGGGTAAGATCAAGAAATGGAATGACGATCGGATCAAGAAAGAAAATCCTACGTTCGCTTTGCCTGCCTCGGACATCACACCGGTTTTTCGCGCAGACGGCAGCGGAACGTCAGATGTTTTTACAGATTACCTTTCTAAGACCGTTCCAGAATGGAAAGAAAAGATCGGGCGGACAAAGAATCCCCAACTCCCGCAGGGAGTTGGCATCGGTGGAAAGGGTAATGAAGGCGTAATGGGTCAAGTCAAGAACACGCCGAATACGATCGGTTACGTCGAACTAACGTTTGCAAAAGCCAACAATCTACCTACCGCATTGATCAAGAATTCGGCCGGCAAATTCGTTGAACCGAATAGTGATTCTGTTTCAAATGCGGCTGCCGGAATGGCGGCAAAGATGCCAGAGGATCTCCGTTTCGAGATTACTAATGCCGAAGGCGACGGGGCATATCCGATCGCCGGCATCGTCTATATTCTTGCTTACAAAGAACAAAATGACGCCGGTAAGGGCAAGGCTCTTGCAGATTTTCTATGGTGGGCTACGCACGACGGCGAGAAGTATGTTCGTGATCTGCATTATGCGCCGATTCCGTCCGCCCTTGTAACGAAGACAGAAGCAAAGATCGGACTGTTGTCGAATAAAGGAAAACCAGTGCGTCAATAGCAAGCGGGATCTTATTTTAATTCGCGAAAAAGTGGCACAGACAGGAGCCTTTGGCGACAAAATATTTCGATCGATCTTATGGATCGCAGCAACCAGCATTTTGGTGTTGGTCGCGGCGATATTCTATATGATGCTGCAAAATTCGCTACCAACGATCGAGCGATTTGGTATCGGATTTTTGTTTGGCCGCGAATGGGTGCCGGCACAGGAAACTTTTGGAGCACTTCCGTTCATTTATGGAACGGTAGTTTCATCATTGATCGCCTTGGTTATAGCTGTGCCGATCTCGCTCGGAATTGCGATCTTTCTCACAGAACAAGCACCACGGAGTATCGCAAAGCCTATCGGCTTTTTAGTCGAACTCCTTGCTGCGATTCCGTCAGTTGTTTACGGCTTGTGGGGAATTTTCGTCCTGGCCCCGTTCATTCGCAATTATCTTGGGCCGCCGCTCCAGGACTATTTAGGTTGGCTGCCGCTATTTCAAGGACGCCTGACCGGGATCGGGATGTTGACCGGCGGATTGATACTGGCACTTATGGTCACGCCGATAATTACATCGGTCGTCCGCGATGTGCTTCAGGCGGTCCCGACAACGCAGAGGGAAGCCGCTCTTGCATTAGGTGCGACGAAGTGGGAAACGACGATGATCGTGCTCGGCAACGCGGCGTCGGGTATCGCGGGTGCTGTTGTTTTAGGCCTCGGCCGGGCGATCGGCGAGACGATGGCAGTCACGATGGTCATCGGGAATTCGCCGCAAATAACGGCTTCGCTTTTTGAACCAGCTTACACGATCGCCTCCGTGCTCGCGGCAAATTTTGCTGATGCGACCAACGAGATCTATTTGAGTTCGCTGATCGAAATGGGATTGATCCTGTTTTTGGTCACGATCGTAATTAATGGGCTTGCCAAGCTGATGATCATGAGCGTTACGCGAAAGTCGAACGCGGCAAGCCACGTTTAGGCCGGTTGAGCAATCGATGGAAGCAGTCAATAGTTCGATCCACACAAAACGACGGATGATCAATGCCGTTATGACAAGCCTTACCGCGGTCTGTGCGGTCGCTGTCACGGGCGTGCTTTTCATCATTCTGGGCTACATAGCGATCCGGGGATTTTCGTCGATAAGTCTCGAGTTTTTAACGGACACACCCAAACCGGTCGGCGAAGGCGGCGGCATTGGAAATGCGATCGTAGGTTCGGCGATGATGACGCTTCTCGCTGCATTGATCGGCCTGCCGGTCGGGATCGCTGCCGGCGTTTATCTCGCGGAATTCGGCAAGCATTGGTATGGGAATACGATCAGGTTTATCGCTGATACGCTTATCGGCGTTCCGTCTATCATAATCGGCATATTTATTTACACGCTTGTTGTTCTTCCGATGGGACGGCAATCAGGCCTCGCAGGTGGGCTTGCATTAGCTGTAATAATGATCCCAATAGTCGCACGCACGACGGAAGAAATGATCAAGCTTGTGCCAAATTCGATGCGTGAGGGCGCGTTGGCGTTAGGCGCTCCGCAATGGCGGGTCTCCTGGGATATTGTTTTGCCAGCAGCGGCGTCAGGAATCGCAACAGGTGCAATGCTCGCAATAGCGAGGATAACCGGCGAGACTGCACCGCTATTATTTACGGCACTGAATAGCCGTTTTTACAATTTTTTCTACGATCAGCCGATGTCGTCGTTAACGGTTCAGATCTACAATTATGCAACCGGCCCATTCGAGGCCGAACATTCGATGGCATGGGCGTCAACGCTTCTGCTGGTCGGATTGATACTGGTTATCAATATCATTGTCAGGTTTTTGACAAGGAAGAAATATTGAATGTTAGATAGACGGACGCGGCCGCTTAGTTTTTATTTTGCCGGAGGCTGATGACAAGTAAGATCACCATTTCAAATCTGGATTTCTTTTACGGAAAAGAACAGGCACTTTACAATATTTCGCTCGAGATACCTGAGCGTCAGGTCGTAGCGTTCATCGGTCCATCCGGTTGCGGGAAATCGACCTTCCTTCGGACGCTTAACCGCATGAATGATACTATCCCGATCGCCAAGGTCTCAGGCACCGTGAAGATCGACGACAAAGATATCTACGCACCCGGGACCGATGTAGTGGCGCTTCGCAGAATGGTGGGGATGGTCTTTCAGAAATCGAATCCGTTTCCGAAATCCATCTACGAGAACGTTGCCTACGGGATAAGAATAAACGGCATTCATTCAAGCAAGGCCGATCTCACGGATCGTGTCGAAAAAGCCCTTCAGGATTCGGCTCTTTGGGATGAGGTTAAGGACAGGCTCAATACATCGGCGTTTGGGCTTTCGGGCGGACAGCAGCAACGGCTTTGTATTGCTCGCGCTCTCGCCGTGCAGCCGGAAGTGATACTAATGGACGAACCGGCGTCGGCGCTTGACCCGATAGCTACGCAGAAGATCGAAGAACTTGTCGTTGAGCTAAAGAAGCAATACACGATCGTTATCGTTACGCACAATATGCAGCAGGCGGCACGCGTTTCCGATAGCACGGCGTTCTTTATGCTAGGGAAACTCGTCGAGTACAACCGAACTCAAAAGATGTTTACAAACCCGGAGGAGCGTCTGACTGAAGACTACATAACCGGCCGTTTCGGTTAACAGAGTTTGTGCTATACTTAAAGTTTTCGCTTTCCTCGTGAAAGCACATCGTCAAGAATGGAACATAGAATAATCGACCAACAGTTAGACGTTTTGCGTGACAAGATATTGTTGCTCGGCGGAGCGACCGAAGCGGCCGTCAACCGCGCGATGCAGGCATTGACCGAACGCGATAGCGAACTAGCCAAGCGGGTGCTTGAGGAAGATCGGGCGATCAACCAAATGGAGTTAGAGATCGACCGAATGAGCATTGAGATATTGGCTTTACAGCAGCCAGCAGCACACGATCTTCGTTTTGTCATTTCCGTCGCGAAGATCACACCTATCCTCGAACGGATCGCCGACCACGCCTCGAACATTGCCGAAGCCGCGATCATTTTGAACAACGAGCCACAGATCAAAAATTACGTAGATTTTCCGATTATGGCGCAAACAGCGGCTGACATGCTCCGTACCGCTCTGGACGCGTTCACCAACGAAGACGCAGACATCTCACGGGAGGTTATCAAGCGTGATAAGGAGATCGATGCGAGTTACCACCGTGTTTTCAACGAACTGTTAGAGCTCATGATCGAGAATCCTTCGGCCACAACCGTCGCCGCTCATCTTCTTTTTGTCGCGAAACACCTCGAACGGATCGGTGATTATGTAAAAGACATCTGCGAATTGAACGTTTATCTCCGCGAGGCCGCTTTCATTAAACACAGCAAGCAGGTTTAGGTCCTGCTTGCGCTTCATTTCTCAAAGTGACATCATTTTTCTTAGTGATTTTGTAGGAGAAACGATGTCTGTCGTAATACATGAAACTCGTCCCATAGAAGATTTCTTGGTAATGTCTGAGGTGGAACTTGCCGAGAGCATTGCGGCCGCGCGTGAGGCCCTAGGGGACAGGGTGATAATACTCGGCCACCATTATCAGCGTGATGATGTAATTCGTCACGCAGATCTTACCGGCGATTCTTACCAGCTTTCCGTAATGGCGTCGCAGACCGAAGCCGAATACATCGTTTTTTGCGGCGTTCATTTCATGGCCGAATCGGCCGATATTCTTGGAAAAGAACATCAGCGTGTAATACTGCCCGATCTCGGTGCAGGTTGTTCGATGGCGGACATGGCGACGATCGATCAGGTCGAGGATGCGTGGGAACAGCTTCGCGATATCGGCGTTCTAAAAAGCAAAGTTGCGCCGATCACATACATGAATTCGTCCGCCGCGATCAAGGCATTCTGCGGACGTAACGAAGGCGTCGTTTGCACTTCTTCAAACGCAATACCGCTCTTCGACATTTATCTAAAAGAGTACGACAAGATGTTCTTCTTTCCCGACCAGCATTTAGGAAGAAACACCGGTGCGAAGTTCGGCATTCCGCTCGACAAGATGGCGTTGTGGAATCCGCACGAGGAGCTTGGCGGCAACACAGAGGAACAGCTTCACGAAGCAAAGCTCATTCTTTGGCGCGGACATTGTTCGGTCCACGGACGTTTCAAACCGTGGCACGTTGATAAGATCCGTGCGGAAGTTCCTGGGGTTCAAGTGCTTGTTCATCCGGAATGTATGCGTGAGGTTGTCGAGATGAGCGATCTCGATGGTTCGACATCCTTCATTATTAAGACGGTCGAAAATGCGCCGGCGGGGACAAAATGGGCGATCGGGACGGAAGTAAATCTGGTTACGCGCCTTGCTCAAAGGTTTCCTGATAAGGAAATACATCTTCTCGCACCCGATCTGTGTATGTGTGCAACGATGTACCGAATCGCACCGCAGAATTTGGCTTGGGCACTCGATAATTTGACAGAAGGTGTGGTCGTAAACGAGATCGCGGTCGATGGCGAAACAAAGCATTTTGCAAAGATCGCTCTCGATCGGATGATCTCGATGACTGAAAGCAAGAATTAACCACAAAGTTCACAGAGAGCACGGAGATCAATATTTAGAGCATCACTGTGGTCGCTGTGGTGTAGATCGTTTATGGCGGAGATCAAAGACAGATTGCCCGACAATGCGCCGGGCAAATTCTTTGTTGACAGACAATGCATCGACTGCGATGTTTGCCGCGATACCGCTCCATCGCATTTTACCCGCAACGACGAAAACGGATATTCTTACGTTTACAAGCAACCTCAATCGCCCGATGAATTGGCACTATGCGAGGAAGCCGAGCAGGCCTGTCCGGTAGAAGCAATTGGTGATCACGGCCTTAAACGGTAAATAAAAAAGGCGGCCGAAATGACCGCCA
>JBGTKQ010000124.1:0-8790 GCA_041744555.1 Pyrinomonadaceae bacterium | reverse complement strand
CGGCCGAAAGTGAATGGGCGAGAGGTTGTCGAACGAGCCGAACTTGATATCGAAAAAGGATTGGTCGGTGATAATTGGTTGACGCGTGGAAGCTCTCGTACCAACAACGGCCTGGGCCATCCGGAAATGCAGTTGAATCTTATGAATTCGCGAATTGCTGAGCTGGTCGCCGGCGGCCGCGAGCGAATGAAACTTGCCGGAGATCAGCTGTTCGTTGATCTTGATCTGTCGAAAAATAATTTGCCGCCAGGAACGCGATTAGCGATCGGAACGGTCGTGGTTGAAGTAACCGCGGTTCCGCATCTCGGCTGTAAAAAATTCGTTGAACGGTTTGGGATTGAAGCGATGGAATTTGTAAATTCTGAGATGGGAAAACAGAACAATCTTCGCGGGATTAATGCAAAAGTTGTCCTCGCTGGTGCGATCGCCACCGGCGATGAAATTCGTGTTTTGCGTCAGCTGTAGATTGTCTCCCGCGACCATACCCTTCGGCTTTACAAATCTTGACATTTCACCAATTGATATACGCCTTAAAACGATGCTATAAATAGCTCTCATACGGTAGATTACTGTTGATCACCGTTGTCGGTCCGGGCGATGTCTAACATTCCAGAGCGGGCGGCCACGAGCTTTCATTCTCAACAAAAATAGGAGTTTCCAAATGAGAAAGACCACTATCGGTTTTCTTTTGATCTCGATCTTTGCGATCGGCGCAACGTTTTCGATCTTCGCGCAAGACCCGCCGCCCGAGGTGCCACCGGCCGCAGGTCCAGTAGCACGTCCGACACCTCCGGGAGCATCACAAGATCCACAGCCTTATGAAAAGGTGATCACAAAAGACGCAAAAACATCACAAGGCGTTTTCGCTGTCCACAAAGTTAAGGACAAGTATTATTACGAGATCCCGAAATCGGAATTCGACAAACAGTTCCTATGGGTGACGCAGATCGCAAGAACAACGGCTGGCGTCGGTTATGGTGGTCAAGCACTTGGTCGCCGCGTCGTTCGGTGGGAGCGAAATGAGAATAAGATCAGCCTTAGAAATGTAAACTTCGGAATCGTTGCCGATCCGACAAACACGATCGCTGAAGCCGTCCGAAATTCAAATAACGACACGATTCTAATGTCGTTTCCGGTCGCTGCTTGGGGAGCAAATGAGGCAGCGGTGATCGACGTGACGAGACTTTTCACGTCAGACCTTTTTGAGTTGAGTGCTCGCCAACGGCTTCAAGCCACGACGATGGACGCATCACGATCTTACATCGAACGCATTCTGACCTTCCCGACCAACATCGAAGCTCAAGCAACGCATACTTATACACGTAACCCAACCCCGGCCGGTGTGCCGGGCGGAGGTGGCGGAGGCGGCTTTGGTGGTGCCGGAATGAGTCCCGGCAGCGCGTCAGTCGTCCTGCACCACAGCATGGTCAAGCTTCCGGAAAATCCGATGATGCCGCGATTGTTCGACGAACGCGTCGGTTATTTCTCGGTCGCAACGATGGACTTTAGCCGCCCGGAACAACGTGCGCAGGAACGCCGCTTTATTACAAAATGGCGTCTTGAAAAGAAGGACCCGAACGCAGCAATGTCCGAACCGGTCAAGCCGATCGTTTATTATATCGACCGTGCGACGCCACCGTGGCTAGTACCGTTCACCAAACGCGGTGTAGAGAAATGGCAAAAAGCTTTCGAGGCTGCAGGCTTTAAGAATGCGATCATCGCTAAAATGCAGCCGTCCGAAAAGGAAGATCCGAATTTTCATCCTGAGGATGCAAGATATTCAGTGATCCGCTGGCTCCCTTCGACCATTGAGAATGCCTCGGGTCCACATGTCAACGATCCGCGAACCGGCGAGATCCTTGAATCGGACATTCAGATGTATCACAACATCATGAATCTTCAGCGTTCGTGGTATTTCACGCAGGTCGGGCCGCTTGATCCGCGAGTCCACAAACTGCCGATGCCGCAGGAACTGATGGGTGAATTGGTGGAATATGTAGTTGCACACGAAGTCGGCCACACGCTTGGTTTTCAGCACAACATGAAGGCAAGTTCGACCTACCCGCAGGAAAAAGTTCGCGATCGCGAATGGGTCAAAAAGATGGGCCACACGCCGACGTTGATGGACTATTCCCGTTTCAATTATGTTGCACAGCCGGAAGACAAGATCGATGTTGCGGACTTGATCCCAGGAATCGGGCCATACGACGAATGGGCAACGATGTGGGGCTACAAACCGATCCCGACGGCTCAGAGTTCAGATGCCGAACTCAGCACCTTGAACGAATGGGCGATGGCACAGGACAAGACGCCATGGCTTCGATTCTCGACGGCAGGCTCGGCAGGTAGCGACTACGGCGAATTGACCGAAGCTGTCGGTGATGCCGACGCCGTGAAGTCGACTCGGCTTGGAATTGAAAACCTGAAGCGTGTTGCCAAACTGCTTGTTCCAGCAACCACCGCGCAAAAGGGTGCAAACTATAACGACCTTAGCGAACTCTACGGCCGGATGCTCGGGCAGTGGACGCTTGAGTTGAACCACGTAGCGGCGATCGTCGGATCTTATGATTCGCAGCAAAAGCACATCGGCCAAGTTGGTGCACGCTTCCATACCACTCCGCGTGTTCGTCAGGCTGAGGCGGTTCGCTTCTTAAGTGAAAATGCTTTTGCTTCACCTACATGGCAGATCGACAAAGAGATCCTTCGCCGAATCGAACCTATTGGTGCTTTGAACAGAGTTCGAAATGCCCAGAACAGCGTATTGAACAACTTGCTTTCAAGCGCGAGGTTCGCACGTCTTGTCGAACAGCAAGCGATCGATGGATCGACGTCATACGGTCCCGGTGACCTGATGGGCGACGTTCGAAACGGTGTCTGGACGGAACTCAACGCACCGGCACCGGTCGTTGATGCATATCGGCGCAACTTGCAGCGTGCTTTTCTAGATATCGCGAACGCGAAGCTGAATGCCGGTGCAACGGCGGTTCCACAAGGCTTACCTCCGGGATTTGCGGCTATGTTCGTGACAAGCGGCGATGAGCGGGGATTTTATAGGGCAGAGCTTGATGACATCCGTTCAATGGCTGTTGCGGCGATACCCAAGACATCTGACCGCACGACACGTATTCACCTCGAATCCGTGCGCGACCAGATCGACAAGATCCTCGATCCAAAGGAAACAGGTCGCACCGGTACTCGAGCAGCGAATACCTTTGTTGAGGAAATGCTTCAGCATTATTACAACCCAACGTCCTGCTGGCAAGATTATTCGATCGAGCCCTAAGGAAGGACCGAACCTGACAAAGGGGGCTGAGCGATCAGCCTCTTTTTTTGCGATCATTTCTTAACCAATTTGCGAAGTAATCTCGTTTAGTAGGATAGGACGCCGACGTAGATCGGCGGGTCCGTTGTTGAGGAAGATACTATGAATAATGCAACAGAACAAAAAACCGACCGCGAATCGATCAAACGTGTGATCGAATCATATGTAAACGGAGGCATTTCAGGAAAAAGCGATGATATGCGTCCCGCATTTCACGAAGGTGCAACCATTTACGGTTACATCGGTCCTGATCTATTCGGCGGACCTATCCAAGGCCTTTTCGATTGGAACGACGGCAACGGCCCCGCTGTCGATCTAAGATCAGAGATCGCTTCAATAGATATCGAAGGTTCGGTTGCGACCGTCCGGCTCGAACTCGACAGCTGGACCGGCCACAAATTCACAGACATGTTCACCTTGCTCAATACCAACGGAGAATGGAAGATCATCAGTAAGGTCTTTTACCTGCATCCGGACGATTGATCTTTAAATCACGGTCATAATTTCTTCGAGCTGCTTTCTTGAAATATCCGGCACGTTCGCGTCCTCTGCCGGATAACCGACAGGAATGAGAACGAACGGGACTTCGTTTTTCGGACGGTCCAATATCTCTTGTAAAAATTTCATTGGACTTGGCGTATGCGTAAGTGTCGCAAGTCCCATATTGTGTAATGCGGCAAGCAGCATTCCCACGGCAATGCCGACCGATTCTTGTGAGTAATATGTGGGCTCGGTCTCGCCTTCGTTTTCGACCGACGAAATTCGAAAAACAACTATTAAATAAGGAGCGATCTCGAGGAAAGGCTTGAACTCGTCTGTACCCAAAACCGCGAGCCGACGCAGCCATTTTTCGCTCATCCGCTTGTGGTAACTTTCGTGTTCTTCCTTTTCAGCTGCCTCGCGAATCTTACGCTTGACTTCACTATCTCTGACGACCACAAACCGCCACGGCTGCATATTCGCACCCGATGGAGCTGTCCCCGCAGTTGCGATCGCCTTTTCGATCAGTTCGATCGGTACCTCGCGATCCGAATAATCACGAACCGTTCGCCGCTTACTCATTCGCGCAAAAAATTCTTCGGCCGTGATTGTTTGTACGTCCGGATCGATCTCATTAAACCTAAGCGGCAGTAATTTGGGGTTTTGGTCAGTTTCTTCCCTCATAGTTGCTATTATATCCCAAACAGAGTTGGTATAATTCCGTCTGTAATAAATGGACATCAGGAAAGCAATTTTGATCTTTTGCGGAACGGTTTGCGTCGGGCTCGGCGTTCTGGGAATGATCTTGCCGCTGATGCCGACAACCGTTTTTCTCTTGCTCGCCGCGTATTGCTATTCGCGTAGTTCCGAGAAATTCCACGACTGGCTTTTGAGCAATCGTCTTTTCGGCAAATACATATCAAACTACAAAGCCGGAAACGGCATCTCGCTCAGACAAAAATGGACGACGACCATCTTCCTTTGGCTGTCGATCGGCTTTAGCATCTGGATGATCGGCGCGTCGTTTTGGGTGACGCTGCTACTGCTAGCGGTCGCGATCGGTGTGAGCATCCATCTGTTCATGATCAAGACATTGCAACGCGAAGCGATTTTGGATGACTCCCTTTTGGCGGCCGTTGATGAGACTAGATAATCTATCCGAAGCTTGAACTTTTGTTCTCGCAAAACCAAATCGATGTTTCAAAAGTTGAATCGGATTCGGCACGAATTTGGAAAAGTAGCTTTTCTTAGGGTCGTTTTGATGATCATCGCCCTGATTGCAATTCCGCCTTTTGGCTATTTTGCTTTTTCTAGTTTCATACCGGCAGTCATTGTTATTGTGGGTATTGTGATCGGCTTTCTACTTCGCCAGCGAGTTGTTGATCATTTTGAATTATTTGGTTGGGCTCTTCCGACCGCTCTTTGTGTATGGCGTTGTCCTCTTCGTCGGCGAGCGCGTTATTGGGATGTCTAAACTGGCGCAGTTGCTAGTCATTACGACCGTCACCGTGATTGTATTTAATATCCAGTTCTGGTCACTTTCCGATCCATCCATCATTTACTCCGAAACCGAATAAGTTCGAGCACTCTCTTGAAAAGTCGAGGCAACAGTGTAGCGGTTTTGAATATTGAGCCACTAGCAAAAGTCGCTGTCATCTTCCTGAAGGTTTCGACGGCGGTTGGCGTGTACGGCATCCACCATGCGTTGGGGAGCATTGCGATGCGGTTGGTGTGAATGTGTTGTGGTTGGACGAGTTCCATCAGGCCTTCGGTGCCGTGCGTTCGTCCGCGGCCGCTGTTCTTAAAACCGCCCCACGGTGTTTGAGCAATGCCGTGCGTGTAAAGAACTTCGTTGATGCAAACCGTTCCGGCCTCGATCTGTTCAGCAACGCGTTTCCCTTTAGAATAATCCTTTGTCCAGACACTTGCGGTTAAGCCGAACTCGCTGTCGTTCGCCAATGTAATTGCATCTTCTTCGGTCTTAAATGTACAGATCGGCAATGTGGGGCCAAATGTTTCTTCCTGCATCGGCCGCATGTCATTCGTCGCGCCGGTTACTACCGTCGGTGCGAAGAAAAGCTCGCCCTGCTCTGTGTTCCGCTCGCCGCCGATCTCGATAGTCGCTCCGGCCTCGCGAAAATCGTTCACATGACCTTCGACGATCTTGATCTGTCTTTCAGATGACATCGCGCCGATCGAAACGTCCTCACGGTCACCTCTTCCCTGCTCAAGTTCGCGAGTCTTTGCGATGATCAGTTTCGTTAATTCATCAGCAATGCTTTCCTGAACGTAGAGCCTCTCGACCGAGGAACACGATTGCCCTGAGTTACAAAATGCGCCCCAAACGGCACCGCTTGCGGCGAGCTCTAGATCTGCATCGTCGAACACTATCATCGGATCCTTTCCACCGAGTTCGAGCACGACTGATGTCAGATTCTTAGCAGCCGCCGCCGTGATCTTTCTTCCGGTTCCAACCGAGCCGGTAAACATTATCTTGTCCGGCGCCGCTTCGACCAATGCCGCTCCTGTTTCGCCGCCGCCCGAAATGATCTGAACCAGATCCGTTGGTGCCCTGGCCCTTTCAAAGATCTCACCGATCTTTATACCAACGAGCGGCGTCAGATCGGATGGCTTTATCACGACAGAATTCCCGGCCATCAGCGCCATCACGGTTTCGCCAAGCGGTATCGAAAACGGATAGTTCCAAGCCGGAATAATTCCAACTACGCCGAGCGGATGAAAGACGATCCGCGATGAGCGGCCCATTAGCGAATACATGCCGATGCCGATGCGTTTTGGCTTAAGCAACTTCTCCGTGTTCTTTGCGAAATACTGCATCAGATCAAGCACGGGAGCGATCTCCATCGCGATCGCCTCACTGAACGGCTTGCCCGATTCTTGAGAGATCAAGTGCGCGATACCGTCAACATCCGAAAGGATCACCTCTCGTGCTTTCAGCACCAACCGGCTACGATCTGCGTAACCTGTTGATTTCCACTTGTGGAAAACCTCGCGCGATCGTGCAACGACCGCCACTACTTCATCAGCATCTGCCGCTTGAACACGTCCAACTTCGGCGCCAGTAGCTGGATCATACGAGATAACGTCTTCGGTTGACTCTAGTTTTGCGACCGATTCCATTCTGCGATGATATTCGGTTTAGCCAACTTCATCAATAAGTAGTTCCGGTTCGAACACAATCTGCCAAGTTCGGAAAGGGTAGGAGACCGTTTGGGAAGATTCAGCGAACCCCGCTGAATACAAATGGCACGCTAGGCGAAGGCCGATTTTCACGTCGGTCAGCAGATTCGATCTGTCCGCCCTGCAACTGATTTGCGTCGCGGAGCATTATCAGATCATTGTTCGTGTAGCCGCGCGAAAGGAGCAAATTCTTTCCGTCGGATCCCCACGCGAAATTAAATATTCGACCTGACTTGAAATCGGTTACGGCAACAGCGGGTGAGCCATCGATCGGCATTTGCCAAACGTTTTGATTGCCGCCGCGGTTCGTCAATATCGTCAGAGACTTGCTGTCAGGTGACCATCCAAATTGATTGATCAGGTTGTATTCGAATACACGCTCGATCTTGCCAAATGCGTTCCCATCAATCGTGGCAACATTGATCTTCTTTTCGAAGGTCGCCCTGTTGTAGCTTCCGAAAGCTATGAACTTTCCATCGGGCGATATCTTGGGGCCAAAGACACCAACACCTTCCGCCTGGAAAAACACCTCGGCCGGTCCGCCGTCTATGCTCATACGCATGAGCATAAATCCATCTTGGTTGGCGATCTGCCGTTGGAAGATCACATAGAGTCCATCGGCCGTTACCTGAGGGCTAAAATCGACGATCTCGGGCGAATCTTCGGAAAGCTGCAAGGCATTCTGTCCGCTAGCATCCATTCGCCAGATCCGAGAAGTTTTATCCTTTTGTAAATGGAAAACAATATGTTTGCCGTCCGGTGTTAGAGTCGGATGAGCGAGAAATCCCGCTTTAGAATAGAGGGCTTTACCGTTCTTGCCGTCTTTGTCAGCGGTCCAAAGGTCCGCTTCCTTCGCTTCGCTTCGTGAAAAAAGCAATTTTCCGTCCTTCTGCTGTGCAAGGCCGAACATACCCTCAATGCCACGGCTATCTGTGGTCATCTGTGCGGTCGTGCCGTTCGTCGGCGAAAAACTCCAGATCGAACCGGTCGTGTCGCCTTTAATGGTGATCATACTTCGGCCATCCGCCGAAATTCCGATCTCGGCGTAATCGTTGGTATCGTTCGTCACCTGTTTAAAATCCGCGACCGGGTATGTAGAACGCCAAACTTGAGACGGCCCGTTCTGGTTTTCGCGTCCCGTAAAAACGAAACCCGAACCATCCGAGAACCAGGCAAAGTTGTTAACGTAGAGGAAATCACGCTCATTTATCTTTCGTTGTTTCTTCGTCGCAAAATCAACTTCAACAACATCGGTGTTCATTATGAACCCGCTCTTCTTTATCCCGGCGCCGACTAGCAGCTTTCGACCGTCGGGCGACCACGCGATCCGATTGTTGAAGAAATTATAGTTAGTTTCGAGCGTTGAAATGAACTGTGTCTGCTCGAGTGTGGCAACGTCGACAAGAACGATATGATCTTCGTTCGTCTTGCTGATGTGTCGATAAAAGGCAAACGTTTTTCCATCCGGAGAAAAGGTCACGGGACCGTCTACATCTTCGATCAATTTCTTTGATGTTCCGCCAAGTTTCGGCACCATATAGAGCGTGTTTACAACAAAATCGCTGCGTGTTTCGGTGTAATAGACCCAATCGCCTTCGGGTGAGAAAGAGACGAATTGCAGATTCAGGTTAGTCGGCGGAACGAGAGTCAACGTACTGTCCGTGGCGACCTGGCGAACTACAAGACTTCGATTTCCGATCTCTCCGCTGACGTAAGCGATATACTTTGCGTCAGGCGAAATAGCCGGTTGGATCACACGGCCATCCGTATTGATCTGTGAAACATGC
>JBGTKQ010000123.1:0-21670 GCA_041744555.1 Pyrinomonadaceae bacterium | reverse complement strand
AAAAATTGACGATTCACCCATTTTTGTTCAATTCGGTATTCGCGGGAAAAAAAGGGGGTTAGACCTGCAATATTGCTTTGTCAAACACGGGCACAAACTATTGAACCCTGAATTCCAAGCATTAACGAATTAGAGACCTCGAATTCCGATCACGGCTATTCGTCAAACTGTTTTCTAAGACTTTCGGTGTAAGGTGCGCGGACGACGCCTTTTTCGGTGATGATCGCGGTTACGAGATCGTTCGGCGTTACGTCGAAAGCGTAGTTGCTGACTAACGTGTCGTCCGGTGCGAGTTGGATGTCCTTTACATGCGTCACTTCCCGAATGTCGCGTTCTTCGATCGGTATTTCTTCGCCCGTGGGGCAATTCATATCGACGGTCGAAAGCGGCGCGGCAACGTAAAACGGAATGTTGTGGCGTTTGGCGAGAACAGCGACCATATACGTCCCGATCTTGTTCGCAACGTCACCATTCGCGGCGATGCGGTCGGATCCGACGACGACAGCCTGCACGCGGCCTTTCTTCATTACGTGGCCGGACATGTTGTCGGTGATCAGCGTTACAGGAATATCATCTTCCATCAATTCCCAAGCGGTTAACCTTGCACCTTGCAAATACGGACGCGTTTCGTCGGCGATTACAGCAATATTCTTCCCTTGGTTCACAGCACCGCGAATGACTCCGAGAGCGGTTCCCCAAACGCCGCCTGTCGCGAGCGCCCCTGCGTTACAGTGCGTGAGAACCGTGTCGTTATCAGCGAGCAATTCACCGCCAAATTGAGCGATTAGCCGCTGCGATTCAATGTCTTCATCGTGGATCGCTTTTGCGTCATCTACCAAGATCTGTTTTATCTCGCTGACTGACTTCCCTTCCGCTTTAGCCGTTTGAAACGTCCGCTTCATTCGGTCGATCGCCCAAAAAAGATTGACAGCGGTCGGACGCGTCGCGCCGAGAACCTCACAAATATATTCGATCTCTTCCTCAAGATCTTCGACGGTCGTCCCGACAAATTGCCTCGCCCCAAGTGCGATCCCATACGCCGCCGAGACGCCGATCGCCGGTGCACCGCGAACGACCATATCTTTTATACCAGCGGCGACTTCGTAGTATGTTTTTAGCGTAAGCCACGTTTCCTCGGTCGGCAGCAATCGCTGATCAAGCATTAAAACACCTTCGTCGGACCATTTAACAGGGATGATATTTAGATTCATAAAAGTTCAAGATCGATCTTGAGCACTACCGATCGATATCACTGGTAGCTAAACGAAATCGTGATTTTACACCATCAAAAAGATTCTTGAAACAATTGATACCAGAATTCACGTTAATAGTTGCGAGAAAAGACCATGCGTATTGAGAAAACATTTGACCAGATTCATTCGGCCGTTACGAGCCGTTGGTGGATGCAACTTTACACGGCTTTTGTCCGCGTATTGCTCGGACTAGCCTTCATTCCGCCGAGCATTCCCAAGATCATGCATAAGCCGTTCACGGTCTTGCCGGATTCGCATCCGGTCGGTCACTACTTTAATGCTCTTTACCAGACCGGTTTCTATTACGAATTTCTCGGTTGGTCGCAAATTACCGCGGCGGCCTTGCTTCTGATCCCGCGAACCTCGCACATCGGGTCCTTGGCCTTTCTGCCTATCATCGTGAATATTGCCGTTCTGACAAGTTCGGTCGGTTTTAAGGGAACGTGGCTGATCACAATTCTAATGTCGCTCGCCGCGATGTATCTCGTCTTCTGGGAATATGACCGCTTGAAGCCGATCATCTTTCGAACACGCGAAGATAAAACGTCAACGTATGCATTACAGTGGCTAATGATCCCGGCGTTCTTTGCATTTGGCGGCATCGGAATCGGAATACTTTGGTGGCTGATCGGATTGGGGAACTTCGCAGACTATTTCAAGATCTCTGTAATACTTGTTTTAGTCGGCGCGATCTTCGGCGTTCTCGTCACAATCCATTATCACCTTATGCCCGCCGGGAAACTCGATTCCGGCCCCAAGGAAAAAGACCGTTCATAGGCTCTAGCTCTCGTTGGTTTGATACTCGTCTTTTGTTGCTTTATAGTCGAATTTTGCTTGGCTCGATTACCGAACAAAGTAAAACGCCCAAATTTTTCTGGCTCGATCGGGTATTCTTAGATAAATAATGCAACAGGCAGTTTCTGAATCAATGGACCTTACCTTTCGTTCATTCAACCCATTTGATACACAACTTCCCGAGCCGATCCGTGCTCTGGAACGAATATCGAAAAACTATTATTGGTCGTGGCATCCGGAAGGTGTCGAGCTATTTCGCGAGATAGACGCCAAGCTCTGGGACGACTGCGAGCAACACCCGAATAAGATGCTTGCCGATGCCGGAGAATTAAGACTGTGGCAAAAGGCGGCCGAGCCGGATTATGTCGCAAAGCTGAACCGATTTGCAACCAGGTTTGATGCGTATATGGCCGAACCGGCCGCAGCTTACGAAAACGGCCCAACGCCGGAAAAACCGGCGGCATATTTTTGCGCGGAATACGGCGTTCATAATTCGCTGCCGAATTATTCCGGCGGACTTGGAATTCTTGCCGGCGATCATCTTAAATCCGCGAGCGATATGAACGTTCCGCTCGTCGCGGTGGGATTGTTGTATCGGTACGGCTATTTTCGACAAGATATTGCTCATGACGGTTGGCAGGAAGAGCATTATGCGAACATATTCGATCTCGGCCTTGCAATATCGCCTGTTATCGCACCGAGCGGCGAAACCGTTCGTGTGAAAGTCCACATTCGCGGCCGCGAGGTTCTCGCTCATGCGTGGCTCGCACAAGTCGGCCGGATCAAACTTTACCTCCTCGATACCAACGTTGACATCAACAGCGAGGTCGATCGGATGATCACCGGCCATCTATATGGCGGCGATAGCGAAACACGCATCGTGCAGGAAAAAGTTCTCGGCATTGGAGGCGTTCGTCTGCTCCGAACGCTCGGAATGTCGCCATCGGTCTTTCACTTGAACGAAGGCCACGCCGCGTTCTCAACGCTTGAACTAGCGCACGAGTATCTCGCTGCAAATCCGGAAAGTTCATTCGACGAAGCACAGGAAGCCGTGAAAGCACAATGCGTTTTCACAACGCACACGCCGGTAGCCGCCGGTAACGATGTCTTTCAGCCGGAACTTTTGCTTTCATGCTTTAGTACCGAATTCATTGATTCGTTAAAGCTTGAAGACGAAGAATTTCTTTCCCTTGGCCGGGTTGATCCGACTAATGAAAAAGAAGCTTTCGGAATGACGCCGTTCGCTCTTCGGATGACGCGTTCGGCAAACGGCGTAGCAGAAAAGCATGGCGAAGTCTCACGTGAACTCTGGCGAGATATGTTCCCGGGTGAAACCGAAGTTCCGATCACACATGTAACGAACGGTGTTCATCCGCCGACATGGATCGCACCTACGTTCCAAGATCTTTACAACGATAAGATCGGCAGCGATTGGAAGTGCATGACGCACGATGCAGTCGGATGGGCAAAGGAAATAGATAAACTCGAAGATGCTGAAATATGGCAGCGGCACATGACACTCAAGAATCTGCTGATCTCGTTCATCCGCAATCGAACTAAAACAAAGGAAACCGGGCTTCGGAACACGATCAATGAACGAACCGAAACGACCGGTCTGTTTTCGCCTGACATTCTGACGATCGGGTTTGCTCGCCGGGTTGCTCAGTATAAACGCTGGAACCTGATACTCTCGGACCTCGATCGGTTGCTCAAGATGGTCGATAATAAAGACCGTCCGGTGCAATTTGTCTTCGCCGGAAAAGCTCATCCGCAGGATCGTACGGCGAAGCAGATACTACAGGACCTTATGTCGATAAACCACGAATCGAATTGGCAGAATCGTGCAGTTTTTATCGAAGACTATGATCAGGAAGTTGCAAGATATCTCGTTCACGGCGTTGATGTTTGGATGAACGTTCCGCGAAGGCCGCACGAAGCCAGCGGAACAAGCGGGATGAAAGCCGCGATGAACGGTGCCCTGAATTTTTCGATACTCGACGGCTGGTGGATCGAGGGATACAACGGCACAAACGGTTTTTCGATCGGCGATCTGCGCGACTTCGACAGCGACGCAGAGATCGACCGGGTCGAGGCTGAATCCCTTTACGCAACCCTAGAAAACGAAGTGATCCCAACATTCTACGACCGCGGAATCAGCGGTCTGCCAAATGCATGGATCGAGAGAATGAAAAATTCGATCGCAACACTAACGCCGCAGTTCTCTAGTGACCGAATGGTGAAGGATTACGTCGAAAAGATGTACACTTCATAATGCGAGAGGTTGAGTTCAAGACCGGCGAGATCCGGGCTTTTGAGTGCTACCGCGAAGCGTGGCAGATGATCAAGCCGCAATTCGGAATGATCCTGATCATTTCACTAGTAGGAATGTTGATCGGCGGGGCTTTCTCGATCGTGATGGGTTCAATGCTTTGCGGCATTTATCTTGTCCTTTTTGATGTACAAGAAGGTCGAATCGCCACCTTTGAACGGCTCTTCAAAGGCTTTCAATTCTTTCTTCCCGCATTATTTGTCTGGCTACTCGTTATTTTACCTATCGTGGTTATGTTCGTGATCGTGTACATACCGATGATCGGAATGGCGATCGCCGGCGAAACGATGGACGAGGGAGAGTTGATGACGTTCGTTATTGGTGCTCTTTTGGTAGAACTCGTCTTTGCGATCTTCCTGGTCTGTTTTCATACGCTTTTGCTTTTTGCGTTCCCTTTGATCGTCGACAAAAGACTTTCGGCCGTCAAGGCGGTAAAATTGAGTGCGAAGGCGGTCTGGCAGAATTTGAGTGGTGTCGCCTCGCTGTTCGGGGTCGGGTTTTTGGTTTCGCTCGTGGGAATTTTGCTGTTTTGCGTTGGGGTCTATTTGACCATCCCGCTGATCCTTGCAGCTAATCTTGTAGCTTATCGGAAAGTGTTTCCGGGAAAGCTTACGGCGGCACTTAGGGCTCCGCCGCCGCCGATCTCTTATTAAGGTGTATAAATGAATTCGACTTTTCAAGCTATTTCGTCGCTAGAATCACTAGAAGACCTGTTTCAACTATCATTGAACGAACCGGTCATTATCTTTAAGCATAGCAACTCATGCGGAACGAGCGCCTACGTTCACGAAATAATGGCGGAGGTTCCGGGAAAGGTCCATATAGTAACGGTCCAGGATCGGCGCGATGTTTCAAACGCGATCGCCCAACGCACCGGAATTCTTCATCAAACGCCGCAGGTATTTGTGGTCAAGAATGGCGAGATCGCATATTCTGCTTCGCATTACAGCATCACACCGGATGCAATCGCAAAGACGATCGCGTCGCTTTAATTCCCCATGTATGGCTAGTATCGAACCTCTCCAAATTATCGAAGAAAGCGATTCCGAACTGACGATAGCGTGGTCGGACGGATCCGAGACCAAATTTCAGGCTCCAAACCTTCGCCGAGCCTGTCCGTGCGCCGGATGTGTCGATGAATGGTCGGGCAAGAAGACTCTGGACGATCGAAAGATCGCCGATGATCTTAGTTTCAAGCAGATCTCGATCGTCGGCCGCTATGCTCTAAACTTTCACTTCTCCGACGGCCATGACACCGGCATCTTCAGCTTCGACTTCTTGAGAAAACAGAAAGCATCGAGAGAGAATACTTAGTCGGAACCACCTGCGGTAGCGGGTGGTTGAACTTACAGATCCACACGGTCGTTTTTCAACAACGATCAGGAAAATCAATATCGGCATATGTGGAACGACACCGAAGCACCGATCGCTTATCTGATCACATTCAGAACCTACGGAACCTGGCTACACGGCGACGCACGTGGTTCTGTTAATAGATTTAGAAATGAATTCGGTACTTCACTCTTGCCGAAACAAATGGACTGGATCGAGACAAATCACGCTCGAATGAAACGCGAACAGGTTAAGCTCAATATCGATCAGCGAAAATCCGTCGGAGCCGCTGTGCGCGACACATGTTCGATTCGTAAGTGGTTATTGTACGCGGAGAACGTCAGATCAAATCATGTCCACTCCGTCGTGAGCGCCGGAGGTCGAAAACCCGGAATCTATCTGAACGCGTTGAAAGCAAATGCAACTCGCGCTCTGCGCGAAAACGGTCTATATTGGTCAGAATCGTCTCCTTGGTCGGATAAAGGGAGTACGCGTTGGCTTTGGACCGAAGGTCACCTTTCGGCTGCTATCGATTATGTACTTTATTCTCAAGGAGATGACTTTTTCGCTCTGGATTAAGCGATAGGTCAAAAGCGAGGATTTTCCTGTAAATGTAAGTGCACTCAAATGTGTGTTCAACCACCCGCTACCGCAGGTGGTTCCGACAAAGGAGAATATAACCCGACCGTCTGACAGAGCGGGCTGAGCTATCTGGAACCGCGGGTGGTTCCGACATAAGACTGTACGTATAGTGTAGAATAGTTTCAATGCAAGAACGCGATATTTTTGATGAGCGACAGGTGACGAAATCGGCCAATTTTCCGTGCCCGAGTTGTCGCGAGCGGAACGATTACGACATTCGTTGGATGCAGCGAACAAAAAAGAAACAAGCACCGCGGGGCGTGGGCGAACACGAGCGGGCACGTTTCGATAAATCACGGGATTACATGGTGCGGATCGACGATCAGCTAATGTGTAAGAATATGCGGTGTCGAAAGCGTTTTGAGATACCCTCCTCTCAGACCGTAGTATTTATCTAGTCGTCAACGGCTAGAATGTGCTACTCTTGCGTCAAAGACCCGAATGAGGTAATTGAGTTATGACCGCAAATCCGCTTGAATTTTACGGGAGTGAAGAGCCCGTTAACGAAGATCTTGCTGAATTTATTGAAGAGGAAATAGCCCACGTGCCGCAGGCTCCGTCCGAGCTGGTCGAACGCCTTCATGATCATAATTCCTCGTCGCCGGCCGATTCAGGCGGCGATATCGACGCAAAATGGGAAGAGGTAAACACATCTGGTTCCGAAGCTGTGTTTGGCCACAACCCGACTCCTGATCAGTCTGATGTTGAAGACAATGCGCACGCGATGGGCATTGATTTTGAAGACAACGAGCCGCTGGATTTCACCCGCAAGATGGACAAACGCGACGAAGACCGATTTGAACTTGACGAGAAATCGAAAGGCCGCAACGACTCGATCTAAAACAAAAAAGAGAACCGTTTCCGATCCTCTTTTCGGTCCTAAATTCAATTTAACTTAGTAAATGTTGAATCCGTATTCAAGCGTTACGATTACGGCCTGTGCATTTCCGTTCACTTTCTTTGGCGAGAAACGGATGTTTCGTGCGGCAGCGATCGCTTGTTCGGTCAAACCGTGCGGCAGCCGGGTCACAGGGGTAATACTTCCGACCTGTCCGGATGCGAGTAACGTCACTTTCAACCTAACTGATCCTTGAACGTTATTCGTTCGGGCGGCGTCGGTGTAAGTAGCCTTCGGCTTTGAAATAATTTTGTAATTTTCAGTAACGGCTGGTTTGATCGGGGGCGGAGCACCACCGCCGGGTCCATCGCCGGGGCCGAATCCCCCATTGCTGCCGCCACCGGCACCGCCGCCGCTTCCTGGTCCGGCACCGCCGCCGCTACCTGATCCAGCCCCTGGACCAGAGCCCGAGCCAATCCCGCCGCCCGATCCCGGGCCATTTGATGGCGGGCCGTCGATACCGTTAGGCAGACCCCATTTTCCATAGTCTTTAGGTGTCCGCAACGGCGTGTTTGCCTGAAGTTGCGGAGGCGGTATCGGAAGCGAAGGATTTTCAAGCCTCGGTGTATTTACGTCCGGCGGACGCGACGGGTTCTTTGCAAAGTCCGGGAGATCACCTTTGCTTGCGGGTGTCGGCTCATTTTTACCGCCGCCGCCGCCGCCGCCATCTTCTTCTTTAGCCTCTTCGCGTTTTTCTTCTTCTTCAACCATCATCGGAATCTCTTCCAATAAACTAGCCGAAAATAATGGATTATCATCGACTGCTCCAATTCCGAGGTCTTTTGTGAACAGGTCGATAAGAACAACCGTGCCGATGAAAAATAGCACAAGTGCGGTGGCTCCAAGCAGTAAATAATTGCGTCGCGGACCGCTCGATTCCTGAATTACTGTTACGTAATAACCGCCGTCATCATCAAGGGTGACTGCCGGTCGGCGAACTTCGTCGGCGTGCATCGCCGGAGTTTCAAAATATACAGGTGCGGTTTCCGGTGTTTCTACTGGTTCGGCAACATAGCTCTCGGGTGTTTCGAGCGGGCCGGTTTCGTAGCCTGTGCCGTTATCTTCGATCGGCGTTTCTGCATCGAACGCGACCGGCTCACTAAAGATCGATTCTTCAACTATCGGATCTGGTTCTGATGTAAACGGAGCATCTGATGTAAACGGAGCAGTTACAATTTCGGGTTGAACCTCAGCTTCGGCGATAAAGGAGGGAGCCTCAGGCTCCGCTGCCAAAATGCTTTCGTCGATCGCCGCGGAAACAGGATTTAATTCAACTGCCTGAAGCGAACCACCGCAATCAGGGCAAAACGTGAACCGCTCGGCAAAACCCTCTTCACACGAATTGCAATATTTTAATATCTTTCCCATTTTTTAGACCCTCACGAATCCCCGGCTAAAATGCCGTCCGAATTCCTATTCCCTTATTTTATAACGTCAGGCCGCAGATGTTAAGCGATTTTGCAACATTCAGACCGAATGCAACCCCTCGATCTCACAATTCTGATAGATGCTTTGGCGAATTCTTTCGATGCCTGCACAATAAAAGCTTTTTTTCACGCGTGAAACGATAATGTCCTCAACCCTGACAACACGCGAATGGAAAATTGCAACTAAACAAGTTAACATCTTCCTTCTGATCAGCTATTTACAATGAGAAATCGAAACATACTTTCGCTCCTTGCCATTGCAATATTTACCGTTTCCGGACTTGCGTCGTCGGCCGACGCGCAAGCAAAACCGCCAAAACAAGAGATCTTGCTAAACGGGCTCAAAGTCCTGCTCTTTAATGAACCCGCGGCCCAACAAGTAACTGTACGGCTTCGTGTCCACGCGGGTTCCGCCTTTGATCCGCTAGGAAAAGAAGGCGTCATGCGAATGTTGTCCGAAACGATATTCCTGACGGACGAAGCGAGGGAATACTTCAAAGATGACCTGGGCGGATCGTTTGAAGTGGTGAGTAATTATGACTACCTCCAATTGAACGTAACGGGACGAACAGATACTTTGATCCCGCTGCTCGAAACACTCGCAAACGCAGTCTCATCACCGCAGATCAACAAGGAATCGACCGACGCCGCAAAGGAACGGGTTCGTAGAGATCTTGACTTAAATCTAGGAAACGCCGCGTACCTTGCTGATCAAACCGCGTCAGAAAAGCTTTTCGGCGCGTTTCCATACGGCCGATCGAAGTTCGGCACTGCAGATTCGCACAGAAAGATCGATTTTGCAGATCTTCGTTTCGCATATGACCGATTCTTCGGGGCCGATAATGCGACGATCGCAATTAGCGGAAATATTGATCCAAATACAACGTACCGTGCGGTCAGACGATTTTTGGGTGCATGGCTGAAATCGGACCGACGTGTTCCATCAACATTTAAGCAGCCAACCGATCCCGATACGAGCCTAACTGTCCTAAATCTACGTGCCGATAGCGGTGCGGAAGTACGCCATGTTATCCGAGGGTTTTCGAAAGCAGATCTGGATTTCGCGGCGTCGGAAGTTTTGACGACCATTTTAGACAAACGATTGAAAGACCGTGTTGCAAAGGTTTCGAATGCGAAGGCTGCGGTAAGAAACGAAGCTCACATTCTGCCCGGCCAGATCGTTTTTTCTGTGTCAGGGATCGCAACGGATGCAAAGATCAAGCTCTATCCCGCAGGCGACAGCGTTGATCCGAAAGGACTCATCGCTTCGCTTTTTACCGAACCGATTACATCAGCAGAATTTGCGACGGCACGTGCTGCGATCGTTTCGGCGACGAACGCCAAACCGCTCGATGAACGCTGGATCGACCTCGATACCTACAAGCTTGGAACTTCGCCAACTCAGATCGTTAGGGTTCAGGCATTAACGCTTAGCGATGTTCAAAAATTAGCGGACAGTTTGAAGACGCGACCCGCCGTGAATCTGTGGATGGTAAAAGGGATCGGTTCATAAAAGCAAATTGGCTACCTCAAACACAACTTCCGAACTAGAACACTCGCGTGCTGTTCGGGCAATGTTTTCGGGCATTGCCGGGCGATACGACCTGCTTAATCACGTACTTTCGATCAATATTGATAAGCGTTGGCGGCGGAAAGTTCGTGCTCGTTTAGCGGATATTTTGAATGACCAAACTGCTGTGGTTCTAGACGTTGCCTGCGGCACCGGCGACCTCGCTATCGAGCTTCATACTAGTGCGAACGCGAAGGTGATCGGAACCGATTTTTGCCGACCGATGCTTGCTGTCGCACAGGAAAAGAGCGCCACGATACCGTGGATCGAAGGCGATGCGATGCAACTTTCGTTCGCCGATAATTCATTTGACGCGGTGACTATCGCCTTTGGGCTTCGCAATCTATCCAACTTTCGAAATGGCCTTGCCGAGCTTCATCGAATATTAAAGCCCGGCGGAAAGTTGGTGGTGCTAGAGTTCTCCGCACCGATATTGCCCGGGTTTCGCGGTGCTTTTCGATTCTATTTTTCGAACATTCTTCCTCGGATCGGCGGGCTTGTCAGCGGCGAACGTGGTGCCTACGAATATCTGCCCGATTCGGTCTCGAAATTTCCTGATCAAAAGGCGCTGGCCAAAATGTTCCGCGAGGTTGGTTTTGAATCGGTCGATTACACGAATCTGACCGGCGGAATCGCGGCGATACATTCGGGCATTAGATCGGCTGAAAACTAAGGTAATGCGTGCCGTGAGCGGAGCATTTTGACACAGTTCAGCACCTCTCGGCGTAATTCCAATAGCCGGCAGCCGCCGTCTCCGCCATTGCGACATATCGCCATAGCCGTCGCCGCTTCCATTTTGCCGTGACCGCCAAAACACCGCCTAATTTGTTATCTGTTTTTCCAAACGTTAAGATTTGAATGTCTTTGGCCAATCGATGAAATACACGATCCTGAATATTGCCCGTCAGTTGGGTTTGATGTTGCTCGTCATTTGGACGGTGGTATCACTCGTAACGCTGCTGATCGAACTCGTACCAGGTTCGCCGGCGACTGCAATATTAGGCGATACGGCGACGCAGGAACAAATAGATAATTTCAACGCGAAACACGGTTTGAACAAACCTGCGTTCTTTTTTTCAGCGGGTGTTGAGGAAGGATTTGTTTGGAACGGGACCAATAATCGATACGCCGATTACTTCGCGGGGCTCGTTCGGGGTGACCTTGGTCTCTCGTTTCGAACAGAGCGACCGGTTTTGGATCTGATACTTGAGCGTTATCCGGCGACGATAAAACTGGCCATCGCATCATTGCTGATCGCGATCGCGATCGCAATTCCGCTCGGCGTACTTGCCGGAACTAATAAAGGCCGCATCACTGACAACTTAGCGTCGTTCATTGCCTTGCTTGGAATTTCGCTGCCAACGTTCGTCGTTGGTCCGTTCCTTGTTTATATTTTTGCCGTGAAACTTGGTTGGTTTTCACCGACCGGCAGTTTATATCCTGAAGATATTATTTTACCAGCAGTCACGTTAGGTGCAGCTCTTTCAGCGATCCTTACGCGAATGGTCCGCTCGAGCGTGATCGAAGAACTCGGCGAAGATTACGTCCGCACCGCTCGTGCAAAGGGCTTAAGCGAACGCACGGTCGTTTACAAGCACGTACTAAAGAACGGCCTCATACCGGTCGTGACAATTCTCGGCTTGCAGCTTGGCGTGCTGCTCGCGGGTTCGATAATTACGGAAAAGATATTTAGCTGGCAGGGACTCGGATTGCTATTGCTCGAAGACGGAATTGCGAAACGAGATTACCGCCTCGTCCAAGGTTGCGTTCTCGTGATCAGCGTCACTTACATCGTTGCAAATTCGCTGACCGATCTAGTGTATCGCTGGTTAGATCCGAGAATACGACTTTCCTAATTGTTGGGAGTTCCAGCTTTAGCTGGCAGTTGTTTCGATCGAAGAGGCCGCCTAAAGGCGGAACTGTAAGCTTGATGAATCGGTTAACCTACATCGGCCTTGCAATCGCATCGCTCGTGATAATCGCGGCGGTGTTTGCGTCGTTGATCGCGACGCATGATCCGGTCGCTCAGGATCTGGCAAACCGCTTCGCCTCGCCATCGAGTGAATATTGGTTCGGGACAGATTCGCTCGGCCGCGACGTCTTTTCGCGAGTGATCTATGGTGCTCGAATTTCGTTGCAGGTTGGGCTGACGGTCGTTGCAGTCTCTGCATTTATCGGAATTATCATCGGAGCGATCTCCGGTTTCTATGGCGGCTGGGTCGATCGAATTTTGTCCGGTTATGTGTTCAACGTATTTCTTGCATTTCCGGGCTTGCTTCTGGCGATCGCTTTGGTTGCATTCCTCGGCGCAGGACTCGGAAAGTTGATACTAGCCTTGTGCATCATCGGTTGGGTCGGTTACGCACGCGTTATGCGCGGACAGGTTTTAAAGGTACGCGAGTACGATTTTGTTCAGGCGGCACGTGCACTAGGCGCAAGCGATCTTCGCATTCTTTTTATTCATATACTGCCTAATTCGATCCAGCCGCTGATCGTTCAATCTTCGCTCGGAATGGCCGGAGCCGTTCTCTCCGAAGCTTCGCTTTCGTTTCTTGGGCTTGGAATTCCACCTCCGGCACCGAGCTGGGGAACGATGATCGAAGAAGCCCGGCAACTTTTTTCGATCTATCCACACGTACTATTCTTCCCCGGAGCGGCGATAGCACTCACCGTTCTGGCGTTCAATTTTATTGGTGATGGGCTCCGCGAATATCTCGATCCAAAGCAGCGAACACGGTGACACCAAATGCTGATAACACCGCTCGGCGAAAACGCACTCACCGTTTCTTTCGGAAACATCATCTCAGAAGAGTTGAATCGGAAGGCGATCGCTCTCTGCCGAAGTCTGGAACATGCACCATTTCCGGGAATGATCGAAGCCGTCCCCGCGTATTCTTCAGCAACCATAGTTTATGATCTGATCGCTACGCGGAGATCGTTTCCGAATAGTGCGACAGCGTTCGCTGCGGTTGCGGCCGAAGTTCAGAGCGCCTTGGAAAACATCGATTACTCAAGTTCTGATGTGCCGCGACTTCATGAAATACCAATGCATGTCGGAGCCAACGTATCACTTGATCTTAACGAGGCCGCGACATCGCAAGGCCTTTCACCTGGTACATTTCTTGAAATATTTCTTAAGCGAAGCTATAACGTTTTTATGATCGGTTTTCTGCCGGGCTTTGCATACATGGGCGAGGTTGATGAACGGATAGCTGTACCAAGATTAAATTCGCCGCGAACAAAGGTGCCGAAAGGAAGCGTCGGCATCGCAGGAAATCAAACCGGCATCTATCCGAGAGAAGCGCCCGGCGGTTGGCAGATAGTCGGCCGCACCGACGCACAATTATTCGATCCGCATCGCGACGAACCATGTCTTTTCCGGGCGGGCGATGAGGTTCGTTTCGTGAGGGTTGGATGATGACTTTGCTGATTCAAAAACCCGGGATATTTACATCCATTCAAACGCTCGGCCGAACGGGCAAGCGCAGGTTTGGCGTGAATCCCGGCGGGGCAATGGACCATGGGGCGGTTCGGTTGATCAACACTTTACTCGGAAACGAGCATGATACGCCGGTGCTCGAACTGCACTTCCCTGCCGCCGAGATCTTGTTTGAAGGCGACGTTGCTTTCGCCCTCGGCGGTGCGGATTTTACTGCCGAAGTGAATGGTGTTGCGGTATCGAATTGGCGTTGCGTTCACGCTAGAAACGGCGACGTTCTGCGATTCACCGGTGTCGTAAAAGGAACACGAGCATATCTTGCGTGCGGCGGCGGAATTGTGTACGAAAGAGCTTTGGGCGAAAAAACAAAGCGAATCGAATCCGACCTCCGGATAGAAATAATTAAAACACATTCATCCCGACCGTACCATAATGCACAGATCGCGAGTTCACTTGTGCCGCACTATTCGCGTTTTCCAACGGTTCGCGTGATCGACGGTCCCGAATTTGAATCACTTACGGCCATCAGTGAGGCATCACTTTTTCGGGAACAATTTACAATTGGCAAAGATTCAGATCGAATGGGATTTCGGCTAGAAGGCGAACGGCTTTATCGAATAGATGAATGTGAAATGGTCTCAGCAGGCGTCACGTTTGGCACGATCCAATTGTTGCCGATCGGCCAGATGATAGTGCTCATGGCCGACCATCAAACTTTGGGCGGCTATCCCAGGATCGCACAGGTAATCGGTCACGATCTTCCGCTGCTTGCTCAATTAAGGCCGGGCGATAAGGTCGCGTTCCATCGAGTGGACATCGCCGCGGCCGAACGGATCGCACTCCAATTTGAATACGATATTGCTTTGCTCCGAGCAGCCGTTTCACTTCGTTCGTGAACTGGATTTCTGTGTTAATCTTTGGTTGAAATGCTTGTTTCGATCGATCTGAATTGCGACCTCGGCGAAGGCTGCGGAAATGACGATGAGCTGATGAAAAACATCTCTTCAGCCAATATCGCATGCGGCTTCCATGCCGGTGATGCTGGGATGATGAAGCGAACCGTTGAGCTTGCATTGGAAAACAATGTGGCGATCGGGGCACATCCGGGTTACGACGACCGCGGTAATTTTGGGCGAATCGAAAAGAATTTGTCGCGAGAAGACTTAGTCGAAATTGTTTCGATTCAGGTAAATTCGCTGGCGGCGATCTCCCGCACCCTGGGTGCAAAACTGAATCACGTAAAACCACACGGCTCTCTTTATAATCGATCGGCTCGAGACATTGAAACAGCCGCCGCGATCGCTGAAGCAATAAAGCTGATCGATCCGAATCTCATATTATTCGGACTTTCAGGCAGCCATTCGATCACCGAAGCCGAACGCATCGGCCTAATAACCGCATCGGAAGTATTCGCCGACCGAACCTATATAAACAACGGTAGTCTTACGCCGCGGAGCGAGCCCGACGCCTTGATCAAAGCCACTGAGGATTCGATCGAACAGGTGCTGAACATGGTCAAATACGGACGAGTTCGAACGACCAACAAGATAATGATCCCCATCATCGCTGAGACGATATGTATCCATGGCGACGGCGAAAATGCGGTCGAATTTGCCCGTTCGATCAACAAGGCTCTTTCCGAGAATGGCTTTTCGATCGAGAATCCGTAGATGAAAACAGCCAGTAAATCTTCAGTCATACTCGGCGCCGCTTTTCTAATGGCGACCTCAGCGGTCGGGCCCGGATTCCTTACACAGACGACCGTCTTCACCAAACAGCTTCTCGCAAGCTTTGGGTTTGTGATCTTGATCTCGGTCTTACTCGACATTTTCGCTCAACTAAATATTTGGCGTGTTCTAACTGTCAGCGGCAAACGCGGGCAAGACATTGCGAACGAGACCGTTCCTTATAGCGGTTACGCTCTGGCCGCGATGGTCGTTTTTGGCGGGATCGTTTTCAACATCGGGAACATCGCCGGAACCGGACTTGGCCTCAATGCTTTATTCGGCCTTCCGGTCGAGATCGGAGCCGCGATAAGTGCTCTGATTGCGATCGGTTTGTTTCTATTGAAAGATTTCGGCCGGGCGATGGACATTGCAGTGAAAGCGCTCGGTTTTGTCATGATCGGGCTGATCGTTTACGTCGTTTTTGTTTCGCGGCCGCCGGTAGGTGAAGCTATTTATCGAACTTTTGTTCCGCTTGAGGTTGACCCTCGTGCGATCGTCACGCTTGTTGGCGGAACGGTTGGCGGTTATATCACGTTCGCCGGAGCACATCGGCTGATCGATGCTGGCATTTCGGGGGTGGACAATCTGCCGCAAGTTAACCGAAGTGCGGTGACGGGCATTGCGTTGACCGCCGTCATGCGTTTCCTATTATTCCTTGCTTCGTTCGGCGTAGTTGCGATGGGTCTTTCGATCGATGCGGCAAATCCGCCGGCTTCGGTCTTTCAAAGTGCCGCTGGCGATGTCGGTTACAAACTCTTCGGCGTCGTAATGTGGGCCGCCGCAATAACTTCGGTTATCGGAGCAGCATTTACATCCGTGTCATTCTTCAAGACGTTCAGCACAAAGATTGACGAAAAAAGTAAATATGTGATCGTCGGGTTCATTGTTCTATCGACGGTGATCTTTTTGTTTATCGGACGACCGGTTCAGGTTCTCATTTGGGCTGGCACGATCAATGGTTTCATTCTGCCGTTCGGGCTTGCCTTGATTCTAGTCGCCGCCGCACGAACTAGATTCGTTCAATACACACATCCGCTTTGGCTACATATTACGGGTTGGTTAGTCGTTGTGTTGATGGCATATTTTTCTATTAGAACTTTAATTTCGGGAAGTTAAGAGGTAACAGTGAACCATAGGTACATTCGAAGCATCTCAATCTATAAGCTTTATTTCCGTTCTTTATTCGTATGAGAGTATTTTTGATGTTTGTTTTTTTCGCGGTCGGTATGAATGTTGCGGCCTCGGCACAGTCAGGCAGGCGTGTGGCTCCGACTGCAACGCCGACACCAAATTCGGCCGTTGAGAAGAACTATTCAGAAACGGTACCGTTGCAAAAGCGGCCACCTCGTGTCTCGCCACTTTTTCGCGGTGTCGGGCTAAATGCAGAACGAACGGCAATCGCGGCTAAAACAACGGATACGGCAGATGCTGTCGATGATGGCGACGATGTTGTAAAGGTCGAAACTAATCTTGTCACAATTCCGGTCTCGGTTTTTGACCGCAATGGACTATACATTCCCGGACTTTCCAAAGACAATTTTCGCGTTTTCGATAACGGAGTAGAACAGCAGATCGAGTATTTCGGCACGTCTGATAAGCCATTCACCGTTGTTCTGCTTATCGATACCAGCCCATCGACCAATTATAAGATCAAAGAGATTCGTGATGCCGCCCGTGCATTCGTCGATCAGTTAAAGCCTCAGGATCGCGTTGCTGTCGTTGAATTTGACGGGAATGTCCAGATCCTTACGCTGCCGACGACGAATCGACAAGAGATCTACAAAGGTATCCAACGTGCGGATTTTGGAAGCGGGACTGCACTATACGACGGTGTGTTTATTTCACTAACTCGTGTCCTCGGGGATGTAGAAGGTAGAAAAGCGGTCGTGCTTTTTACAGATGGCGTTGACACTCAATCAAGCAAAGCGAACTACGATTCAACGCTGGACCTCGCCGAAGAATTCGATGCACTTATCTTCCCGATCTACTACAACACCTTCTTTGAAACTTCAAGAAATTCATCCCAACCATGGCCGTTTCCGAGCCAAAGACGTTCGGCACCGGGCACAACATCCGGCGAATATGTGGTCGGCCGAAAATATCTCGACGAACTTGCGGCTTACACGGGCGGACGAGTTTTCCGTCCGGAAGCAACGCCTGGTGGTCTTGTTTCCGCGTTTGAAGGGATTGCTGAAGAGCTTCGCCGACAATATAACATCGGTTACGTTCCTTCTGATGACGGCAAGTTAGGTGAACGGAGGCAGATCCGCGTCCGCGTTGACCGCACAAATTTAGTTGTTCGATCGCGAGACAGTTATATCGTAGGAACTAATCGCTAATCATAAATCTTTCTGCAACATCGCTTGGGTACCAGTATTTTATCGTCGATTCTTTAGTTTCTCGACTGTGAAAATACGGGAGAAAGTGCTACAAAGTAAAGATAAATTATGATCTTCGATAACAGTTTTTCCGTATCGGTTGGAGGCTCAGGTCGATTTTTGGGCATGTTCGTTACTGACCTGATGAAGAAGTATCCACGGGCAAAGGTTTACGATGACACTGATAGATTTCGGGAATCTTTCAGATTAGAAATCTCGCTTGGAATTAGCAAATTCGCCTTGCCTGATTTTAAGAAGATGGCGATCGAATCTCTTAAAAACCGGGCATTCCGAGAGACGACAGATGTGACCGTAACGTTTAATACCACCGGCGACATTGAAGACGTCACAGTTACTGGGCGAAAAAATGGGTTTGCGTCCATCAATATCAGAAGTATTGATCATATGCGCAAGCTAGAGCGGTTCATTGATGAAATCCTCAAACTAGTCAGGCAAGCTCACTAGGCTTCGAATTCGATCCGAATGAAAAAAGGCATCGATCGCTCGACGCCTTTTCTAGATAAATGGTGATCCGAGCAGGACTCGAACCTGCGACCCAGTGGTTAAAAGCCGATTGTCGCTGCATCGATATCCGACATAGATGACGCTTCTAGCCCTAAATTGCTTTACTTTACTATCAATCCCCTCTTAAACTAATAAACAATTCCGAAGTTGAATGGTTAGTCAGATGGTTAGATGACAACATGTCACAAGAGAAGGCATATAAAGAGAAGAAACGCCGACGCTATGGCTCTTTTGCCTGGACCGATAAAAAGTCCGGTCTTCTTTACGCACGCATCAGGTTACCCCAAGCCGATGGCAAGTTCAAATACATTTACAAGCGTGCACAAAACATAAAACACGCAGAGCAATTAGCTGAAGAGGTTAGGGCTGAATATGAGACGCGGGGTCAAGCTTTTCTTGACGGACGCGGAATGACCTTCAAGACGCTAGCAGAATGGTACAAAAAGGAATTCGTAATAGAGCCCCTTTATGTGGACGGACTAAAGATTGAAGGAATGCGTACTTGGGAATCGGAAAGGGCTAAGATTGACCGCATTAGCGCGGTGCTGGGGGACAATCTCTTGGAAACAATGGATGAAACCGTCTTTCGTACCTACCGGCGTGAGCGTCTAAAAACTGTCAAAATCGCGACAGTCAATCGTGATTTCGAAACCATTCGAGCGATGTTTCGAAAAGCCAAGAGAAAGAAATGGATCAAGGAAATTCCTGACTTCGACGGATTTGTAGAGAAATCCCTCGAGCGCCGCCGAACCGTAACAATCAGCTCAGTCGAGGAAGATCGACTTCTCGCTGAGGCTCGAAAGCTGCTGGCATCCGCAGCTGCTCCTCGTTTATTCAGCCTTATTCTGTCACTTCGAGATTCCGGTGCACGCCCAAATGAGCTTTATCCGGTGAATGATTACAGTGAATCAAAAAACATGTATGAACCGATTAGATGGAAGGATGTAATCAATGAAGATGGTTCGATCCGAGACTTAACGCGACTGGTCTCGCTAAAAGGAAGGCTCCGCGAAGAACGATTAGCCGTCATCACTGAACGGATGAAGCTTGCATTTGTTGAGCTCTGGGACTTTCTCAAGCGCTCAAAGAATATTACTAAAGGCCACTCTGCAGATCTTGATAATCTTATCTATCCACACACTACCTATAAAAAGTCTTGGAACATCGTCCGAATTGCTGCTGGCATGCCCAAATTGAGACTGCGCGATCTCCGTAGAGATTGGGTCACACGACTAAGCAGATTGGGATACTCAGACAAACTTGCCCAACAGGGTGCCGGACACAAGAAAATTCAAACAAGTTTCGAATACACCGTATTCGACGAAGCGGCCGCCTTACAGGCAAAAGCGCTGCTTGATAACGATAACCAATCAATTGCTCAATTGAGCCTCTCAAAACCTACTAAAATGAACTCACGCCATACTTCAAGTGTCGCCCGCCTGAGCGAAAATGAATAATTGTGAAGCCCAAAGGGCGGCGGTCGCACAAGCTTCAGTTGCTGAACCTTCCAGTGGTATTTTATTGCCCTCGAAACCGGCAGAACAGAACTTAACAAGTACTGGAAGTACTGACGCGAATGTCACAAAACAACCATAATAATTGCTTCCAAATGGTTAATTAATACACCAAAAAGTTGCAGACTGGGCACCTGCGACTTTGGCGAATAAAGACGGGTGAATGGACTTAAGCTCGAAATGATCTTCACCTCAGCCGAAAGCAAATGCATAGACTTCGACGTTTGAATCAAGGAACTTATCTCGAATTGTCTATCAATAAGCCACAAGCACAATGCATACGTCTTTGGCCTCCGTGCAGCGTTTTGACTTTCTAGAAAACAATTTCTAATTCATCCATCGAGATGAAGTACGGATGTAGAATGTTAGTATGAGTAAAAATCCTAGTAACTCAGGCTGGTCGCATCTTGTTGCGTTATTCAGTGGACTTGTATTTGCGACCTGGGCCGCAAGGAAAGAACTTGAAGACGCAAAAAAGAGCCGAGCGGAATTAGATAATCCGGACGAATCCGAAGAGGCCTTCACCGAAATTTCGCGGCTCTTAGATGATTGGTACCCTGGTCATGAATGCGAAAATGAAATCGATTACACGCACGACCTTGCAGATTATTTAGATCAGAATTCGGAATGGGAAATTGAAGTATTTCCTAATACGCCCGAAGGAAACCCCGATATCTTAATTGGTGATCTTATTGCTCTTGAACTGAAGATAAGACCAAATAAAAATGAACGAAATAGGTGCATAGGACAGTGTGCCCATTATTCGCGCGCATGGATCACGTGGATGGTCATAGTTGGCTCTCCTCCAAGTAAGATTGGACGATTAAGAGAAGTCCTAGAAGATAAAGGCCTGGAACATATCCTCGTTTTCGACTTTTAGAATTCCGTGGTGAATGCTTATTGCCGCCGTAGTCAAAATTCTAAGGAGGAATGAAATATCCATGCGTATGAAATTACTGGCTTTAGGTCGAAGCGTCCGAAACAAATTTTCAGAGAGCCTGATGGATAGTCAATCAACTTTCTCTTAACGGACCCATCTGACCTTACCTTCTCTCAGCCAGAAGTGGCTCCGACAACCAACCTTTCGCCATACCGAAGGATGTAATGACGGCGTCGAGTCCCAGTGCATCTTGACTTTCCAGCAAGGCCGGACTTCCGGCATCAGATTCAGCTCTATTAGCTCTCCGCAGCCGCACGGACAAACGAAGCCGAGCCCCCACGGCTCGCCGCTTGTTCGAAATAGGTAGAGGATGCCACCTACGGCGTTATCGGGCGTCTCCTCGACGACGACCGTAAAAAAGGGTACCGGCTCGCCGCGGAACCAGCAGATCAGTCTTCGGATGGTGAAAAAGATGTTCATTCCGATACCTGTGGGCTTAGCACCGGCATTCGTAGTGGCGGGTCCATCTCGCCCATCCCGACATACGAAGCCAAGGCAGTACACGGATCCGGAGCCGATTCTTTCATGATCAAAGTCTCCATGAAATTGAAGCGGATCACGTCGCATTCGCGGTTGTCACAGGAGCGGAACGGATGCAGCCTGGAGAGAAATTCGTTCACAGCAATGCCGGCGATCGCAGTATTGAGACTAGCAACCGCGGGAGATCTTACCTCCACACCTTCGATGTAGCCGGCCTTCAGCTCTTTCTTGTACTGCTCCGGATCGGTTCGGTAGAGTCCCTCAACTTGGACTTGCTTCATATTGTAAGCCATCCGGCTGAGGAGGCTGGATCCGCCCGGTTGGAGGTAATGTACCACTCCGCTCGCCTCGTCGATACCGCCCTTGCCGTCGGCCGCTAGATGTACGCCGAGATCGAAATACGGAAGGACGTAGAACGCCG
>JBGTKQ010000122.1:0-25331 GCA_041744555.1 Pyrinomonadaceae bacterium | reverse complement strand
GAAGGCCGAGCGAAAGCGGCTCCAGATCGAACATTCCCCGCATCTTTCACACGAAGCCAAGCACATCAAGCTGGCCGACAAGATCAGCAATATCACCGACATTACGAATTCGCCGCCGTCGGATTGGGATACGCAGAGGAGGCTCGAATATATCGTTTGGGCCGAAAACGTAGTTGCGGGACTTCGCGGCGTTAACGAACCGCTCGAACAACACTTCGACGAAACCATAAGGAAAGCGAAAGTTGCTATCTAGCCGTTAACGCCATGTTGCGGAGCTCTTTCGGTGCCAAGCTTTTGCTGACCTAACGTTCTATCGAACTTTCTCGCAAATCATGTCGAGTTCAGTTTTTGGCCGCCATTAGTCCTATAAACCGTTCAAAAAGATATTCCGAATCGTGCGGGCCGGGAGCGGATTCGGGATGGTATTGGACCGAGAACACCGGGAGCGATTTGTGGCGGATGCCGGCCACGGTGTTGTCGTTTAAGTTAACGTGCGTGACTTCGACATCGGCCGGAAGCGTTGCAGCATCGATCGCGAAGCCGTGGTTGTGCGAGGTGATCTCGACCTTACCCGTTGTCAGGTCTTGTATCGGTTGATTTCCGCCACGATGGCCAAACTTCATTTTGTAGGTCGAGCCGCCAAACGCCGTGCCGATAAGCTGATGGCCAAGGCAGATTCCGAACATCGGCGTGTGGCTCGTCGTCAGCTTTTTTATCTCGTCGATCACGATCTGCATCGAAGCCGGATCGCCGGGGCCATTCGATAGAAATATGCCGTCCGGTTTCAAAGCGAGAATTTCCTCGGCAGAAGTGCCCGCGGGGACGACCGTCACATGACAGCCGAATTTTGCAAACTCACGAAGGCTGTTGGTTTTCATACCAAAGTCGAATGCGACGATGTGAAACTTGGTCTCGTCCATCGACGGATATTCGAATTGCTCCTCAATGCTAACTGTTGTGGCGAGTTCGCGGTTCTTCATATCGGGCGAATCAAGCACTTTTTCAAGCAGCTTTGCGGAATCAACTTCGACCGCCGAGATCCCGGCACGCATCGCACCTTTATCTCGAATGTGACGAACAAGCGCGCGTGTATCGATCTTTTCTATTCCAACAATATTGCTTTGTTTAAGGTAATCGTCGAGCGAAAGCGTCGAGCGCCAATTCGAGCGAATACGGCTTGCTTCTTTTACTACAAAGCCTTCGGCCCACGGGCGGCGTGATTCGACATCTTCTTCGTTCACTCCATAATTCCCGATCAGCGGATATGTCATGCAAACGATCTGACCGGCGTAGCTCGGATCGGTCAGGATCTCCTGATAACCGGTCATCGAAGTGTTGAAGACCATCTCGCCAAACGTCTCGCCGACCGCGCCAAAAGACGCACCGTTAAAGGTACGTCCGTCTTCTAAAACTAAAATTGCTTTTGTGGCTGGACTCATCTGTACGTCATTCTAACGCAAATTCGCGAAGCTGTAGAGACGCAAAAGATGAATTTTTAACAGTTTTCAATTCGCTTTCGGGAAGGAATAAAAACATCAAGAACACTTTCACCGAATTGTTGCCTTGCGACCTTGCCACTTGGCGTCTTTGCGATAAAACGCTTATTCGACATCATCTCGGACATCTTCGATCGGTGTTTCCGTGATGCCTTGATACTCGCCGTGGTCAACGAAGCCAATATTCTCCGGTCGCCAGTATCGGAAAAGTGCTTTCCCGTAAATATATTTTTCCGGCACCAGTCCCCAAATTCGCGAATCGGAAGAGTTGTCTCGGTTATCGCCCATAACAAAATAATGATGAGGTTCAACTTTTCTGGCTCCGAGCGGAGCAAGGCTTTGGTTGTGAATTTGCTCAAGGTAGTCTTCTTTTAACTCAACTCCGTTGATATGCACCCGGCCATTGCTTATCTCAACGGTCTCGCCCGGCATACCGATGATGCGCTTAACGTAGCTTTTATCCGGCTCTTTCGGATACCAAAAAACAACGATGTCGCCGCGTTCGAGGTGTCCCCAACGAACGCCCTTTATGTTGTAATAAACCAATTTATTGACGAGCAGGCGCTCGCCATCGTGGAGTTGCGGAAGCATCGATGAGCCTTCGACAACGACCGGTTGGATCGCAAAAACGCCGATCAAAACAAAAACGACTAAAATTAGAAACACGTCTCGGATCAACCGTATACTTTCCGTCAGCCAAAATTTCGCCGGAGTTTCGCTTGGAGGCAATAGGATCTGAACGTCAGTATCGTCGTCCGGAGAAAACGTGCCGAACGGGTATCTATCTTGTTTTTTTCGCTGAAACATTTTTACGTTTGATGAGCCGGCGGTAGAAAAACGTTACCCGAAATAACGCACCGCCACCTTAAAAACTATATTTCACAAGTTCTTTTGTCAAAACATTTGTTTTATACCCGGATATTCTGCCGCCTCCGGGTTTCATCCAACGCTTTCGCGAATGTCGTTGCTGCGTTAGTATCCTGTCTATGAACGACGAGATCAGGGAGCTTTTTCCGGCCCTCAAGAATTACACCTATTTAAATAGTGCTGCCGTTTCGCCGATCCCAACGACAGCCATTAAAGCCGTTAACGATCAGTTAAAAGACGTTGCTGCGCACGGATCGGAACATTTTAACGATTGGGTCGCGACAAAGAACCGTGCTCGCGTGTTAATGGCGAATATGATGAGCGTTGCAGCGGACGATGTGGCGTTCATGCGAAATACGTCGGATGGATTTGCATCGGTCGCGAACGGGATCGACTGGAAAGAGGGCGACAATGTAGTCACTTTTGAGAAAGAGTTTCCGTCGAACTACATTCCCTGGCGGATGGTTCGCGATCGGTGGAATGTCCAATTGCGGATGGTTCCCGAACGAGATGGCCGTATCGATCTAGACGAACTGATCGGGCTTATTGACGCGAAAACTCGTTTGGTTGCGATCAGCTCGATCCAATACAATTCGGGCTTTGTCGCGGACTTGGAAAAGATCGGTCGGGCAGTTCGTTCCGTCGATGCCCTGTTCGCCGTGGACATTATTCAAGGGCTTGGGGCACGCGGTTACGATCTTCCGTCGTCATTCGTTGATATCGCCTGTGGTGCGAGCCATAAATGGCTCTGTGCCCCGGAAGGCTGCGGTTTTATCTATGTTTCGCCGCGTGCCCGCGATCGGGTCAAGCCCTCGTTCGTTGGATGGATCAGCGTGGAAACGCCATGGGATTTCGTTGATCGCGAACAGTCGCTTAAGCCAAATGCTCTCGCATGGGAAAGCGGAACTGGTGCGTCGTCGCTTTTCTACGGTCTAGAACAAAGCTTGAAATTATTGGCTGAAACAGGATTAGCAAGTATCGAAAATCATGTCCGCGAACTCTCCGATTACCTTTGTGAACAGCTAGCTGATAAGCCATACACGATCATCAGTTCCCGTTTGACTGGTGAAAGTTCGGGGATAGTCTGCGTGAAGCACAACGGTGGAATGGTTTGCAGCGACATCGCTTCTGAGCTTCAGAAGTCAGACATAATCGTTTCACCTCGCGGCGACCGTCTGCGGATAGCGACACATTTTTACAACGATCGGTCAGATGTCGATCGGTTGATCGAAACCTTGCCGTAGGTCAACGATTTACGATTTAAGTTTGAGCGGTTCGGAAAGTTCGTCGAGATTTAGACGGGTCAGGCCGCCGGCGTCCGAAAACGCGATGGATTCGGCTTTAACGAGTCGTCTTGAGCGATAAAACAAAAAACCGACAAGTATTCCGAGGCCGATAGCTGTGGCCAGGGCGACCGATATGAAGAGTACGGTGGAGAGTGCCACATCGCGGCCCGTTGTTGCAAAATATCGTTCTATCTTTTGAAGCAGATATGGATCATCACCCAGCCACTGCACGTATTTTTCATACTTGATCTGGTCCATCAATTCAGCCGCCGTCGAAGAATCCGCGGTGTCGAAGACCATCGCAATATAGTTACCGATCCGGCGATGATGAAATTCCTCCTGGTTGGCTAAAGCGTCAACCTTTGCGAACGCCGCCGTCGCACTTTGCGGAGTTGGATATTCCACAACTAAGAGTTTTCCGGTCGGATATGTCGCGACTGCCGCTTCCGACCCAGGCAAAAGCTCCATCGTCGTCAAGACCGAACGGTCGCCTAAAACTTTTCGAAGATCATCAACCCTGTTCGTCAAAACAACGTTTTCGCGAACGGATTCCCATTCCGGCAAATGCTTGATCAGAACCGGGACGCCATCGCCGTCGCCAACCTCCTGACTTTCGTAAGGCGTTTGGGCCTGCTGCTGGCCTTGGCCGAAAATGGCGAGCACAAAGAATATTCCAAGTGCAAGAAATGGACGCACACTGGTTCTAAACTCTGAGCCTTTATGGAGGAATATCATAGGGCCGATTTGGAATGACAATGGTAGCACTTTTAGCGAAAACATGGCAGAGCGAATCAAAAGCATACACACACCAAATCGTGCGCAGTCACCTTTCTGCTCTATACCGTTTGGTCTGAATCTTTGCTTTGATGTTAGCCGAAAACAAAGGTATGCCTAGAAAAATGGAACCAAAACAACAGCAAATACGTGCACTTTTACTATGATATCGCGTATGGCACGGCGATTGATTCCGGATATTACGGGGGAACAAGCAAATGACAACACAAACACTCAGCTATCCTTTAATTAATTCTGAAACTGCCCACGCGAAGCGTGTTTCAGCGAAAGCTGTAAAGGCGTCCATCACTTCGGCGAAAGCCACTGATTATGATCTTACACAGGCTGCATCGCAGGGTGATATGGCCGCATTTGAAGAGATCTACCAACGTCATCACCGCAGAGTTTATTCGATCTGCCTGCGGATGCTTCAGAACGTTTACGAAGCCGAAGATCTAACGCAGGATGTTTTCATTCAGCTTTACCGCAAAGTCGGTAGTTTTCGCGGAGATTCAGCGTTCACCACGTGGCTTCATAGAATGACGGTTAACCAAGTATTGATGCATTTTCGAAAGCGGAACGTTAAATACGAAAAAACGACGGAAGAAGGCGAAACGCCCGATCAGATCGTGCATGGTACTGCCGATCCGGATCGTATGCCGATCGTTGACAAGATCGCCCTTGAGAGTGCTATCGAGCAGTTGCCGACGGGTTACAAGAACGTTTTCGTTCTCCACGATGTTGAAGGTTTTGAGCACGAAGAAGTGGCTCGCATTCTCGGGTGTTCGGTCGGCACTTCGAAATCACAGCTTCACAAAGCGCGGCTAAAGCTTCGCAAGCTGTTGAAGAAAAAGGCGAATCCGAGATTGGTCGGGGCATACTGAGGTTCGGGTTAAGATTTTAACCGAGAGGCGTTTTCGAAAGAGACCGCCTTTTTCTTTTATTATGAATCGGTTGGTGCGGGGTTCGAATAGATGCTTTAGCTTTTCTTTTTTGCGTTGTTTAGCTGTATAATTCGAAGGTTTGTGGGACAAGTGCGGTAAAGGCAACGTAGTACGGCAATGCCGAATCAAAGAATGCGTTATATCCGACACTTGAATGGGCCGATCATATTATTTTAATTCGGCCTTTGGAGCGACTCTCCGGCTCCCAATTCGCATTTATAAGGAACTTGGTTTTCGTATGCAGAAATTGAGCGCATTCGCTTTCGTCGCATTGGCTATTGCTTTATCAGCCTTGCCGACGCTAGCCAACATAGGCATTATTCCGAGTGCGGCAAGGGGCGCAGATAAGGAAAAGGCAACTCAACAGATCGTAGAAACGGTCGATATTCAGGGCAATCGGCGTCTTCGTGACGACGACCTTATTTACTACATCAAAACACGTCCAGGCGACACATATGATCCGGTCGCCCTTGAGCGTGACCTTCGGGAGCTCCTATCACTTAATTTTTTCGATAAGACCGCGACACGAGTTCTGACCACCGATGGCGTTCGCGGCGGCGTCAATGTGATATTTGAGGTCCGCGAATGGCCGATCATTCGTGACCTCCAGTTCCTCGGCGCCAAGGCGGTTCCCGAATCAGATATTCTGAAGGCATTCCGCGAACAGCGTGCGGGTATTTCCAAAGAGGAGATCTACGATCCTGTAAAAGCTAGAACTGCGACGCGTATCCTTCGCGAATTGCTCGCCAGCCGCGGCTATCCTAATGCAAAGGTTACTATTGAGGAAGAACAAATATCGGCTACTTCGATCGCTCTGACCTTTAACGTAGAACAAGGCAACCGTTCGCGTATCATCGATATCGATTTCGTGGGCAATGAAGTCTTCAGCGATGGCGAGCTTCGTGGTTCGATGCTTTACGTACGTGAGACGGGTTTGATCTCAAGGTTTAAGGGCCAGGATATTCTCGACCTCAGAAAATTGGAAGCAGACCTTCAGCGAAACGTCCGATCATATATGTGGTCGAAGGGTTATTTCCAGGCCCGTATCGGCGACCCGGAAGTGGTTGGGCTTGGAGCGAAGCGAACGAGTTTTATCCCGTTGATCTCGCTGCCGCTGCCGCTTATTTCGTCTGTGGACGACACGTTGAAGATCATCGTTCCCGTTACCGAAGGCAAAGTTTATAGGGTCGGCGAACTTAAGGTCGAAGGAAATTCTATTTTTTCCGAACAGCTCATCCTTGCTTACATCGGTCTTAAAAAAGGCGAGATCGCAAACGGGAAACGTATTCAGGAAGCGGTTTACGAAGAGTTAAAGAAAGAGTATGGTTCGCAGGGCTTCCTCCAGTACAATGCCGAATTCGATCCGGAATTTAAGGACAATCCTGACAATCCGAAAGAGGGAATCGTCGACATAACCATTACGATCGAAGAAGGTAAACAGTTCACGCTTCGGAGGCTTGAATTCACGGGAAACACCTTTACCCGCGACCGCGTTATGCGCCGCGAATTCCTCATCAATGAAGGTGATATCTATAACCAGCGGGGTTTGGATATTTCGATTGCCAGATTGAATCAGACGCAATATTTCGATCCGATCGATAAAGATCAGGACATCGAAACCCGAACCGATGAAGAACAGGGCGATGTCGATCTGATATTAAAGATAAAAGAAAAGGGCCGACAGCAGATCTCGTTCAACGGCGGTGTTTCCGGTCTCGGCGGTACATTTTTTGGTCTGGAATATTCGACCAACAACCTTGCCGGTCGCGGCGAGGTATTATCCTTTTCCATAGGTGCAGGAAATCGGCAACAGAGCTTACAGGTCTCATATCAGGAACCGTATTTCCGTGATAGGCCGATCTCGGTCGGTGTTTCGTTGTTCGCGTCACGCGCCAAATTCTTTGGCGAAGGAACGTTTTTAACACAGAACACTGATCTTCTTAATCAGCTTTTTGACCCGCTGGCCCAGATCAGAACGGACGAAAGCAACCTGTTTACCCAGAGCACTTACGGCGCGACCGTTTTTGCAACCGCTCCGCTTTCGGAGATCTTTTTCAAGAAGCGAGCGTTTACACAATTTTCGCGAATCGGATTAACTTATCAGTTTTCCGCGACCAGCATCACAGATCCGCCGATCAACGATTCGGCCGATCCAGCCGCTCGGATCCCGGTGATCTACGCGCAGCCGAACATTATCACGAGCAGAGTAACCGGTACTTTTGTTTACGATACACGGCAGCCGGCCGCAAACGGTATCGATACTGTTAGCGGAACGCAGATATCTGCATCGGTCGCTCTTGCCGGACTCGGCGGTGACGTTCGCACGTATCAACCGAACCTAACCTTTACGCAATTCATTCCGATCCGTAAGAAAAAATCGAAGAGTCCGGAAGTTTTTGCCTACCGAATTCAGCTCGGAACCATCGGATCGTTCGCAACGACCGACAAGATCCGAAATGCCAATTCTATTTCGTTCGTCGGCGGCGTACCGATCTTTGAACGATACTTTCTCGGCAGCGAAAACGACGTTCGCGGTTATGAATCCCGCTCGATCGGACCGCTCGCTCCGTTCGACACATATGTCACGACACGCAATGTGATCGCCGCAACTAACGCGTCAGGAACGCCAATACCGATCTCAGGCTTTCCGACCGGATCTCCGATCCCGGCCGAGATCGCCGCACTTGGTTTGCTCACCGGAGCGGAAGGTGCGAATCCGGCTTTGTTTTCGCGAAATTTTCGCTTTATCGGCGGTGACACCCAACTCTTAGGAAATTTCGAGTATAGAATTCCGCTTTTCGGCCCGGCAACTTTAGCCGCTTTTGCCGACATTGGTAGTGTCTTTAATTTGAGAAGATCGGGAACTCAGCGGATCAACAGTGAGTTTTTGGATGACGACCGCTTTCTGGGCGCAGGCCGAGTAACAGCTCTTGGTTTGATCAACACTCCTGAACTCGAAGGTCGATTTGGCTCGCTTTTGTACTTTAACAATAGGCTCATCACGCGGCAGGAATTTTTTAGTCTTTTCTGTCAGGGGAATACGCCCGGATGTCCGGTTTCGATACCTCCCGGCATCGACCAATTCTATTTACGAGGTGAAGCCCAGCAGAACTCGCTTCTCCGTGTTGACGACGCATCTTTCAATAAGATCGGAGATTTTCGATCAACGGTCGGCCTTGAACTGCGTGTCCAGGTTCCGGTCGTAAACGTCCCGTTTCGGCTGATCTATTTCTACAACCCGAATGGAAAATTCGGAGTTACAGAAGAACTTCCGGGGATCTTTTTGCCGGGTAAACGCCGGGGATTCAGATTCACGGTTGGACGAACATTCTAAACTTTTGAAAAGGTAAACGATTGATGATGAAACTGATCTTTTCGCTCTTTTTGTGTATGGCAGCGGTCTCCGCAGCATCTGCTCAAGTTCCTGTAGCAACGCCTCCGGCCGGGACCGGCAAGATCGGGATCGTCAACCCGCTTCAATTTACCGAAGACAAAGAAGGCTCCGGCATTACACGTTTGAAAACTGCGGTCAAATCGGTAAACGATGCGCTAAAGCCGTTGACCGACAAGATCCAATCTGATTCGAACAGATTGCGTTCGATCGCCGCAGAGATCGAGAGGTTACGGGGAGTTGCAAATACCCCGCCCAACACGATCAATGCAAAAATAGTCGAAGGCCAAGATCTTGAAAAATCGATCAAGCGTTCCGACGAAGATTACAAGGCCCAGTATGACCGCCGTTACAGGCAAACGGTTGCACCTGTCTTCGATGACATTTTGAGGGCGATGAACGACTTCGCCAAACAAAATGGGTACGCGATCATTCTCAATGGCCCAAAACTGGAGCAAGATGACCTATTGATGGGTTTCGACGAACGTTACGACGTTACCGCAAACTTCATTAAGTTTTTTAATGTCCGGCCTGTGTCGGCACCGCGTTAAGAAGCAGTAAGAATTAGCCAGGAAATTGACTTAACCGAGGGAATGCCATAGTATCTCCTCTTGCAATTTTGGAAGTGTGGGCAACATATCGTAGTTAGTTTGAGTCAAAGCTAAATAGAGTTCGATCATTTTTCCCCGCAGATATCAGGAGTTTTTGAAATGAAGAAATTATCACTTGTTGCCGCATTTTTATTCATGGCGGCCGCTTTCGCCACAACCGCCTCTGCACAAGCAGCGGCAACGCCGTCCGGTAGCCTTCGGGTCGCCGTGATCAATACCGCCGCTTTTGACGCCAAAGACGGCATCACCCGTTATCTCAACGCAATGAACGCTTTGGATACAGAATTCAAGCCGCTCGAAACCGAGCTACAGACTCTTGCGACCAGATATCAAACGCTCGGAGCAGAGATCAAAAAGCTTCAGGATCAGGCGACAGCAGGCGGACCGGTGCCCATCGACACTAAGTCGGCTCAGGCAAAGGTTGAAGAATACCAACAGCTCGAATTGACCATTAAGCGTAAACAGGAAGACGGAAAGGTTCGTGCGGAACGTCGCCAGCAGCAGGTCCTTGGGCCGCTTCTGAACGAGATCGGAAAAGCAATGCAGGATTTCGGCACCCAAAAGGGCTATGACATGATCCTCGACCTTGCGAAACTTGACCAAGCAGCCATGATCCTTCATGTAAACATGGCCAAGGCAGATGCGACCAAGGATTTCATTACGTTCTTCAACGCACGTCCGGCAACTGCAGCTACCGCTGCGGCACCGCGATAAGCTCAAACGCCAATTAAGATTAGATTAAACTTCAGCCGGTCGATGTCGATTCGTCCGGCTGACTTTTTTTCTATATAATTGCCCACTAATGACCGTTTACGATTCGAAAGCAATTCAGGAGATACTGCCGCATCGTTACCCGTTCCTGCTCGTTGATAAGATCATCGAACTCGAACCGCGGGTTCGCATCGTCGGGATCAAGCAAGTTACCGTCAACGAGCAGTTTTTTCAGGGTCACTTTCCCGGCACGCCGGTTATGCCCGGCGTCCTGCAGATCGAAGCTCTCGCTCAGGTCGGTGCGATCCTTGCTCTTCGCGAGTTCGAAGATCGCGACGCAAAGATCCCGTATTTCAGCGGCATCGATAAGGCCCGGTTTCGTCGACCGGTAGTGCCGGGTGATACGCTGAGACTTGAAGTTACAGCGCTTCGCATCGGGTCAAAGATCCAACGAATGCACGGCGTCGCCTCGGTCGATGGCAACATCACTGCCGAAACCGAAATACTGTCTATCATTGCCGACAGGCCGAAGAATTAAGGAGAAAAAGCATGGAACCGATACACATAACAAACAATGAAGCGATCGTCTATTTCGCTCTGGTAAATGCGATCCTCGGTTTCGTACTCGGCCTGATACCCCTCGGTTTTGGCGTGTTCAGACGCAAGGTTAGACTTGGTGTCCTAGGCATCATCGCGAGCACGATAGGCGGGGCAATACTTGGTGTTTTTCTATCCGTTCCTGCAATGTCGGTCTTTACATGGCTGATCATTCGAAACTCTGCTGCAACCGATGCCGCCACAGAAACCGGCCTGGATGACGTGGACGATTGATCCCCTTATGACTTTTGTTCACGAGACATCTCTAGTCCACGCAGACTCAGCGATCGGCGAAGACTGCTTTATCGGTCCGTTCTGTACCGTCGGCTCGGGCGTTCGTTTGGGGAAAAGCGTGCGGCTTGAATCGCACGTTGTTGTCGACGGCGATACATCGATCGGCGATCACACGCACGTATTTCCATTCGCATCCATCGGGCTGGCACCACAAGATCTAAAATACGGCGGGGAGCCAACGCGGACGGAAATAGGCGAACGCAATCATATCCGCGAATTCGTAACTATCCATCGCGGAACAAAAGGCGGCGGCGGTACCACCAAGATCGGAAATGGCAATCTTTTCATGGCGCAGGCTCACGTCGCCCACGATTGTCAGCTTGGCAACGACATCATCATGGCAAATGCCGCAACGCTCGCCGGGCACGTTGAGATCGCCGACCGTGCCAACGTTGGTGCGTATTCAGGCGTTCATCAGTTTTGCCGCATCGGACTTGAAGCTTTTGTGGGTGGTTATTCTGTTGTGGTGAAGGACGCTCCGCCATTCGCGATCATTCAAGGAAATCACGCAAAGTGTTTCGGCCTTAACCGCGTGGGCATGAAACGACGAGGCTATTCAAAAGAGACCATTGAGGCTCTTAATCACGCCTACCATCTGCTACTTTCGTCAAAGCTCAACACTACCCAAGCTATTGAACGTATTCGCGAAGAGATCAGCGGGATCAAGGAAGTCGAGCTGCTGGTCGAGTTTATCGAAACTTCGAAACGCGGAGTCGTGAAGTGATCAGCGACGCCGCGTTTTCAGTACATCCGACACCTCGCCAAGCGAAACGCCCTTCGCATTCAGCAATACCAGATAGTGGAATAACAGGTCGGCGGCTTCGTTCTTGAAGTCCTCGATGTCGTCATCCTTGGCCGCGATCACGACCTCGACTGCTTCCTCACCGACCTTCTGCGCGATCTTATTCATTCCCTTCGTAAAGAGCTTTGAGACATACGAATCTTCTGTCGGTTTTGCACGCCGATCGGCGATGACTCTTTCCAGAGCCATTAAAGAATCGATCTCGGGCTCACCAAAACATGTTGTCTCTCCGGTGTGGCAGGTCGGGCCGGTCGGGTTTGCCAGAACGAGCACTGTGTCCGAGTCGCAATCCTCATTCATCGAAACAAGCTTTAAAAAGTTACCACTCGTCTCGCCTTTAACCCAAAGTTCTTGCCGCGAACGCGAGAAGAAGGTCACGTTACCGGTGATTTGGCTTTGCTCAAACGCTTCATGGTTCATATAGCCGAGCATTAGAACTGCACGCGTTTTTGCATCTTGGACGATCGCCGGAACCAAGCCGTCAGTGAATTTCTCAAACTTCAGATTCATATTCGCACCTCGATCCCGCGCATCTTCAGGAACGCTTTCAGATCAGGAATGCCGATCTCACCGTAGTGAAATACGCTCGCAGCAAGAGCCGCATCGGCTTTTCCGAAAACGAATGCATCAGCAAAATCATCCATCGTTCCGGCTCCGCCCGAGGCGATAACTGGCACCGAAACCGCTTCCGAGATCTTTCGCGTCAGTTCGTTATCGAAGCCGGCTTTTGTTCCATCGGCATTCATTGATGTCAGCAAGATCTCGCCGGCACCAAGTTCGACTCCTCGCTCGGCCCATTCCGAAGCGTCGATATCCGTCGCCTCGCGGCCGCCGTTTAGGAACACGCGCCAGCCGTCATCGGTTCTCTTGGCATCGATAGCCAGTACTACGCATTGCGAACCAAAAGCAACTGCCGCACGCGTCAGCAGTTCGGGGTCGCGAACCGCCGCCGTGTTTATCGATATCTTGTCCGCCCCCGATTCGAGCAGTGGGCGAATATCGTCTACATCCGAGATCCCGCCGCCGACCGTAAACGGAATGTTGATCGCCGTACCTACTCGACGCACAAGATCGGTCATCGTTTTGCGCCGCTCATCCGTCGCCGAGATATCGAGAAAAACGAGTTCATCTGCGCCTTCCTGTGAATAACGCGTCGCAAGTTCGATCGCATCGCCGGCATCGCGCAGCCCGACGAAATTCGTTCCCTTCACCGTTCGCCCGTCTTTCACGTCAAGGCATGGAATTATTCTTTTAGCCAACATTCTGTTTTAACTCTCCGATCGCAATTCGCCCTTCGTAGATCGCCTTTCCGACGATCACGCCCGAACAACCAAGTCGGTCCAACTCATAAATATCGTCCCTCGAACCGACACCGCCGCTGGCCACAAGTTCTACATTCGGAAGTTCGAAACGGATCTGTTCGTACAGTTCCGTACTCGGTCCCGCAAGCATTCCGTCTTTCGAAATATCTGTGACGAACACCCGCTTTATTCCTGCCGCAGACCATTTCCGCAGAAACGGGATCACCTCGATATCGGTCGCCGTCTGCCAGCCATCCACGGCGATCTTTCGGTTGCGTGCATCGGCGCCGAGAAAGATCCGCTCGCCGCCGTAACGTGCGGTCCATCTCTCCAGGGTTTCGGGAGATTTCACCGCGATGCTGCCGATCGACGCTATCGCCGCACCCGCATCGAACACAGCCGCAATATCTTCGTCGGTTTTTATCCCCCCGCCGAAATCGACCGTGAGTTCTTTGATCGCCGCAATCCGTTCAAGAACTGCCATGTTCTTCGGCGAACCCCGTTTCGCTCCGTCAAGATCGACGACATGGAGCCGCCGAACGCCCGCATCCGCAAATCGTTTAGCGACAGCCGAAGGATCGTCGTCATAAACGGTCTTGCGGTCAAAATCGCCTTCCGAAAGCCGAACGCATTTGCCGTCAATAATATCGATTGCTGGAATTATCTCGATCATAAATTCAAAAAATTCTTGAGGATCGCCATTCCTGCGTCACCCGATTTTTCGGGATGAAACTGAACGCCGTAGAAATTCCGCGTTTCGATCGCCGCCGAAAATGGCACGCCGTATGTGCAAACCGCCGAAGTCACCCGGCCCGTTTCGGCGAAATAACCGTGGACGAAATAGAAATATTCCTCGCCACCGATGCCGGCGAATAATCTAGATCCACCCGCATCAACCCGATTCCAACCCATGTGCGGCACTTTCAATTCTCCGGACGCAAATCGTTTGACGCTAAGTTCTGCGACGCCCAAACATTCCGTCTCATTCTCTTCGGATGACGAACAAAAAAGCTGCATTCCCAAACAGATGCCTAGTACCGGCTGTTCAAGACCGCGGATGACGACATCGAGCCCGCGTTCCCGCAAGAACCGCATTGCACCCGAAGCTTCACCGACGCCCGGAAAGATAACCTTGTCGGCATCCGCAAGCTTCGCCGCATCATCCGTCACCTCAGCCGCGATGCCGAGCCGCGACAATGCGTTAACAACCGATGCGGTGTTTCCGGCGTTGTATCTGACGATCGCTACTTTCACAAAATTCCTTTGGTCGTCGGCAGCTCTGTTCCCTCTTGCCGCACGGCCATCCGCAACGCACGCGCAAATGCTTTGAAGATCGCTTCGATCTTGTGATGCTCGATCGTGCCTTCGGCTTTGACATTCAGGTTGCATTTGGCCGCATCAGAAAACGATTTGAAGAAATGAAAGAACATTTCCGTCGGCATTTCCCCGATCTTCTCGCGTTTGAATTCGGCTTCCCATTCGCACCAATTTCGCCCGCCGAGATCGACCGCGACCTGTGCCAAACAATCGTCCATCGGCAGACAAAATCCGTAACGGCCGATTCCGCGTTTGTCGCCAAGTGCCTTCGCGAAGGCTTCGCCGAGCGTTATCGCGGTGTCTTCGATCGTGTGGTGTTCGTCCACGGCAAGATCGCCATTAGCCTTAATGATCAGATCAAAATTTCCGTGTCTCGCTATCTGTTCGAGCATGTGATCAAAGAACGCGATACCGGTCGAGATATCTGCCTTACCGCTTCCGTCAACGGCAATATCGACAGTGATCTGAGTCTCTTTTGTATTTCGGCCGTGCGTTGCCCGCCGCGGCTGATTGATCAAGAGTTCGCGGATCTCGGCCCACGTCTCCACGCTGTTAACCAGAACACCAAAGTCGTCCGCTAAAGGAAAATTCGTGTTCTTGATATAGATCGCCTTTGCGCCGAGGTTCTTCGCCAGCTCGACATCGGTCGGACGATCACCTATCACATACGAATTCGCGAGGTCGTATTCGCCGTTCATATACTTGCCGAGCATGCCCGTTCCGGGCTTCCGTGTCGATGCGTTCTCATGCGGAAAAGTGCGATCAACGAATACATCCGCAAACCGCACGCCTTCACCACCAAGCGTCTGCAACACAAAATTCTGTGCCGGCCAGAACGCGGTTTCGGGAAAACTTTCCGTTCCCATGCCGTCCTGATTGGTTACTAACACCAGCACGAAATCCGTCGCCCGTGCGATCGCCGCAAGCTCCGTGATCGCACCTGGAATAAAGCTCAGTTTTTCGAGCACGTCCACCTGAAAATCTTCCGGTTCGCGAATGATCGTTCCGTCTCGATCAATAAAAAGTACTTTTTTCATATCGTTGTCATTCCTTAAATTAATAAATACTAATTTCTTAATTAATAATTAGTAATCCGAAAATGCTTCATTGATTCAAGCAGCTTTTCGTTCTCCTCTTCAGTCCCAACCGTGATCCGCAAGCAGCCCTCGCAGAGCTGAACCTTGCTGCGATCGCGGACGACGATCTTCTTTTCAATCAGATTTTTATAAACGCCGCGTGCGTCCTCAACTTTCACCAGCACAAAATTCGCGTCGCTCGGATAGATCTTCTTGACTATCGGAAGCAAGCCTAATTCCTTAACCAGACGCTCGCGTTCCGACAGTGTTCTCTTGATCCAATCTTCGACCGGAGCCTCATCGCTTAAAGATTTGATCACAGCCTGCTGTGCGATCCCGCTTACGTTGTAAGGCGGCTTTACGGCATTCATCAGCGCGATGATCTCAGCAATTGCGTAAGCCATGCCGACGCGTAGCCCCGCCATTCCCCACGCTTTTGAAAACGTCTGTAACACGACCAGATTCGGAAAACGTGCAAGCTCGGCGATCATCGACGGCTCGGCGGCGAAGTGAATGTACGCTTCATCGATCACTACAATTCCGTTGAAACTCTCTAGCAATTGTTCGACGTCCGCCCTCCGCATCAGATTGCCGGTCGGGTTATTGGGCGAACAAATAAAGATCAGTTTCGTTCGGTCGTTCAACGCTGCCAGGATGTTTTCTATATCCAATTGGAACTCGCTCGTTAGAGGCAACTCGCGAATGCCGACGTCATTAATATCTGCCGAAACGCTGTACATCCCGTAAGTCGGTGGACAGACGATCACCTCGTCGCGGCCAGGTTCACAGAATATGCGAAAAAGCAGATCGATCGCTTCGTCGCTGCCGTTCCCGACGAACATCTGTTCTGACGCGAGCCCGTTTGTGAGCCCGATCAACGCTTTTAATTCTTTCTGGAGCGGATCGGGATAGCGGTTGAAGCCGTTGCCAGCGGGCGAACCGAAGGCGTTCTCGTTTGCGTCCAGAAAGACCTCCGCCTCGCCCGCGAACTCCGACCGCGCCGATGAATACGGCCTGAGCTTTAATATGTTTGGCCGGACAAGGCTGTTCAAATCAAACGCCATCACTGCCTCCCAATGCCGCGAGCCGAACAGATATCGCACGTTTATGTGCGTCCAGTTGCTCGGCGGCCGCCATCAACTCGATCGCCGGGCCAAGATTTCTAATGCCGTCCGCGGTTAGCTTTTGATAGGTGATCGACTTCATAAAACTCGCCGTCGAAACGCCGCTGAAGGATCTTGCGTAGCCATTCGTCGGCAGAGTGTGATTCGTTCCGGAAGCGTAATCACCAGCGCTTTCGCACGAATAATTTCCGATGAAGACCGAGCCCGCATTAACGACCTGTCCCGCCAGCTCATCGGCGTTTTCGGTTGCGAGTATCAAATGTTCAGCCGCATATTCGTTCATAAGCTCGACGGCTTCGGCAAGATTCTTAACCACGAAGGCACGAGAATTCGCGAGAGCAGCTTCTGCGATCTGCCTTCGCGGGAGTTCGGCGACTTGTCTGTCGATCTCGCCCAGAACGTTATCAACAACGTTCCGCGAAGTCGAAACCAGAATGACCTGGCTGTCCGGCCCGTGCTCGGCCTGGGACAAAAGATCGGCCGCAACGAACTCAGGCACACACGTCTCGTCGGCTATTACCGCAACCTCCGAAGGCCCAGCCGGCATATCGATCGCCACGCCGAAACGCATTACCTGCATCTTCGCTTCGGTAACAAACTGATTGCCTGGTCCAAATATTTTGTAAACTGTGGGAACCGTTTCCGTGCCGAAAGCCATTGCCCCGACAGCTTGTGCGCCGCCGATCTTGAAAACTTTCGTAACTCCGCAAAGCCTTGCAGTATAAAGAGTTGTCGGATCGATCTTGCCTTCGCCGTTTGACGGGGAACACATCACTACTTCGCGGCAGCCGGCGATCGCTGCCGGTATGGCAAGCATAAGCACTGTCGAAAAAAGCGGCGCGCTTCCGGCCGGGACGTAGAGGCCGACCTTTTCGATCGCCACCGATCGACGCCAGCACGATACGCCCGGCGTGGTTTCGATCACCTTGCGCTCGCCTTCCGTACCGGCGTGGAATTTTTCGATATTTGCTTTCGCAGTTTTGATCGCAGCTTTCAGTTCGTCAGCTACAAGAGCATCGGCCTCGTCGAACTCGGCTTCCGTTACCGAAAACTCATCAAGCTCAACCTTGTCGAAGAATCGTGCACAATGCCTTAGGGCCGCGTCGCCATTTTCGCGAACGTCTTTCAAGATGTTCGCCACCGTTCGTTCAAGAAACGTCGTGTCCAGCGTCGGCCGCTGAAGCAGCCGTGCCCAGTCTTCGCGTTCCGGAAATTCTGTGATCTGCATATTCATCACCCGATCATTTGATCAATTGAAAGTACAAGAATGCCTTCGGCTCCGGCTTGTCTTAGCCGATCGACCACTTCCCAAAAGTCGTGCTCAGCGATCACCGAATGGATCGAGACCCAACCGTCTTCCGCCAACGGCACCATCGTCGGACTCTTTATACCGGGCAACAGTTTCGATATCTCTGCCGCTTTGTCCTTCCGTGCGTTCAGAAGAATGTATTTGTTTTGCGAGGCCGCACGGACGCTACGGATACGGAACAAGAGTTGGTCGAGAATCGATTCGGTTTCTGCCGAAAGCTCTGGCCTGCGGATAAGCACCGCTTGCGATTCGAGCACGGTCTCAACTTCGCGAAGGCCGTTTGAAAACAGAGTGCTGCCGCTGCTTACTAGGTCGCAGACCGCATCGGCCAATCCGATCGAAGGAGCGATCTCGACCGATCCGCTGATCTCGTGAATGTCGGCTTCAACGGAATTCGCGGCAAAGTAGTTTTCCAAGATGTTCGGATAACTCGTCGCGATACGCTTGCCGCCAAGCGATGCAAGAGCTGTATATTCGTCGCCTTTCGGCACAGCGATCGACAGCCTGCATCGCCCGAACCCGAGCCTCTCTACCACCTCAACCTTTTTCGGATGCTCCGCCAAAACATTTTCGCCGACCACGCCGACATCGGCCACGCCATCAGCCACGTAGTCGGGAATGTCGTCGTCGCGCAAGAAGAATATCTCGAGCGGAAAATCCTCGGCCTCGGCACGCAGTTTCCCGAGCCCGTTTGAAAAACCTATGCCGCATCGTTTCAGCAATGCGGTTGAACCGTCTGCCAGCCTACCCTGCTTTTGTATTGCTATCCTTAATTTCATATCTGGAAAATGACAAAACGACGCCCTTGAAACTTTTTCAAGTTCGCGCGTGATTGATGAAGACTTTGTTTCGCTTGTTCTAGGGAACGAGATTCAAGTCATGCGCGGGATGTGTTCCGGCATGATGATGGTGGTGATGGACGTGAAGCGTTAAATTGCTCATCGAGTACTTCTATTAAAAACACATCGAGCGAACTTTGGCAAGAGTGCTTGACCGCATCGTATGTTAAAATTTCGTTTCGACAGTATGGAGTCAATAGATTCAGAAAACGTAATCAATGATTTCGGAAAGCGCATTCAGCGTTGTTACGGCTGTTTCATCGCCTATCATCTGAAAGATATGTACCTGGGCGAGGACGTAACATTCTTCTGCAATTACTGTAAGGACGATTCGATGTTTCACTTCGACGATTTTTCCAAGCTGATAGACCTTTCAAAGTTAAAAGAAGTTGCGGACGAAGACCATCACCATTGATCAATTTGTTAAGCCAGAGTGCAGTTTAAACTCAACATTGCAGGCCCATATGAATCAAAGATCGTTTCGGTCGATGATGAGCTTTCTGTTGGCAGGACCGAACTTGCAGACGTAGTCTTGGATGATTCGGGGCTTTCTCGAAAGAACACAACGTTCTTTATCGACGACGGCGAGCTGCTCGTTGCCGATGAAAATTCGACGAACGGTACATTCGTAAACAGCACTCGGATCTCCCGTCCACAGATCGTTCGGCCAGGCGATATCATCACGATCGGGAGCAATACGACCATCACGATCGGCGATGCTGCCGGCGTCGATCAACCTCCAATCGCACCCGTCTATTCGGAATCTGAATCAGCTACTTCAATCATCACGCCTTCCGTTCCGATGCCAGCCATCGCTGACGACGAAGACGAAGAACCTGACTATACAAAAACGCTCTTGCTTGCCGCGGGAGCATTGGCATTACTTATTATCGTTTTCACGGGCGTTGGGCTATTTCTGGTCACGCGTGATCCTGGCACCAATGGCCCGATCGCCCCGCCTAACGCGAGCGGAAATCCTATTCCGGTACGGATCATTGACCCGCTCGGCGGCGAAGACGACACAGATATTAACGATATTATCTCACAATGGGAAGTGGCAGAGGATGAGCTCGTTGCAAGCGACGTCGCCGACATAAACGTGGGTTCGCCCGCATCCGAGGAAGCTGAGTTGAACGTTTCTGCATCGTTGCTTGCCGACCGCCAACGGCTTGCAATGGAGAACCGCCCCGGTGAGAAAGGTATTCGTCCCGCCGGGCTTGATGTGCCAAAGGAACTATTTGGCGACGGCGTAATTAAACAGACCAGAAAATTGCGCGACATGCGAGCCACCGGATACCAGCAGCCAATGGATTTTGCCGATCTAGCCGAAAAGCGGATGAGTCGCGACTTGGTTGAGATGCCGATGGCAGGCGAAAGTTTCTATTTGGACGTCGGTGGCTCAGCACAGGATTCTCAGTTTATGTCATTCGAATTTGGGAATCCGCAGGACATACGAACGCCGATCGTTCAGGGGCATCCAAAGTTCGACAAGCTAAAACGGCTTGCCGACAATTTTGCCGGACAAAAATATGATCTGGAAAATCCTGGTGACCGGAAGCAGATAAGGCGACGCCTTCTTAGAATGTTCCATCCACGGGCAAAGCCGATTTTAAAAAAGCTTGCCGATGGGTATTATGCAAAGTTCGGACGGCCGTTACGCCTCACCTCGTTAACCCGTTCGATGGACTATCAGATCTTACTGAACAGCAACAACGCGAATTCATACAAGGTACGCGGAGCAGGTTCACTCCCGCCGCACACATCAGGATGCGCGTTCGATCTTGCACGCAAACATATGCCCGTTGCTGAACAGAACTACTTGATGCAACTTCTAGCTGAAATGGAACGCAACAACGAGCTCGAGGCCCTGATCGAATACGGTCTGAACGCTTGCTTTCACGTATTCATTTACCCTGATGGAGCACCGCCGCGCGCTTTTATCGAGGACCAATTCCGTTACGACGCGTTTCCGTTTCTTGCTCATTCCGGTGGGCATTCGCACTAGGCCTGCGATCACGCCTCAGGTTCGTTGGCTTCAAGTTTTCGGTAGAGCGTCTTCCGCCCGATGTTCAAAAGCCTAGCGGCTTGTGACTTGTCACCGTCGGTATAATCGAGCGTCGCCTCGATCGCACGCTTCTCGATCTCCTCCATTGTGGCGGGTAGTTCGATCTCGAACCCTATAGAACTTCCTGTCGATGCCGCACGGGCACGTTCTTGCCGGGAATGGGCGACGGCCGTAAATGCTTGCATCGAGATAGCTTCCGGCAGGTCGTCAAGTTCTATTTGCCGCCCTGACGCGATTATCACAGCTCGCTCGATCGAATTCTCAAGCTCACGGACATTGCCGGGCCAATCGTAGTTCACAAATGCGCGCTGCGCATCTTTCGAGATGCCCGAAATAAAACGGCCGGTTTTCTCTTTGTATCGCTCGAGGAAGTGAAAGACGAGCGTATGGATATCTTCGATGCGTTCCCGAAGCGGCGGTATCGTTATCGGAAAAACTGATAGGCGAAAATAGAGATCACTGCGGAACCGATTTTCTTTCGAAGCTTTTTCTAGATCTATGTTGCTCGCGACGATAACCCGAACGTCGGTCTTTAATACCTGATTTCCGCCCACTCGAGTGAATTCGCCATCTTGCAGAACGCGAAGCAATCTAACCTGTGCCTGCATCGGCATTTCACCGATCTCATCCAAAAAGAGAGTTCCTCCATCAGCTTCTTCGAATCGGCCGCGTCGTTGCGAACGAGCATCTGTAAACGCACCTTTCTCATGCCCGAAGATTTCTGATTCGAGCAGTGATTCGGGGATCGCACCGCAATTGATCTTTACGTATGGCTTGCCTTCACGGCCCGAGTTAAAATGGATCAGGTTTGCCAGAAGTTCCTTTCCGGTTCCCGATTCGCCCTGGATCATCACCGTCGTGTTCGTATTGGCAACATTTAACGCAAGTTCGACCGCCCGCTGCAATCCTTTCGCTTGTCCAATTATCTCGCTGCTGCGCTGGTAGAGTGCTGACTTTAGCCGCATCACCTCAGCCGAAAGCTGGTCGCGTTCAAGAGCGGTTCCGATCTGATCGGCAATGCCTTCGACGAGTGCCACATCGTGCTCGGCAAACGTGACCACATTTCCCCAAACAAAACCGAGCAGGCCAAAAGTAGCTCCCCCGACGCGCACCGGCGATAGCAATGCGGCCTTTCCGCCAAGCGACTTGTTGAATATCAACCGAATCGCGAAAGGAAGTTCCGAATCTGTTACCGAACGCGTTCTGCCATCGCGAATTAGATCGGCAACTGCGGGAAACGTATCAATGTTAAGTGCCTTGCCGTGCGATTCAACGATCTTCAAAACACGCCCGGGCTTAACGCCTTCAGCGGCTTTAAATGACGCAAGAGCGATCTTTTTGCCGGACTGATCGATCACGCCAAGAGCACCATAATCAGCACCGACAAGGCTGATCGCACGTTCAAGTGCGCGAGCCGATACCTCGTTGAAATCCGAATGCGAATTCAGCGTGTTGGCGATCTCAAGCAAGGCGTTCGTTCGCCGCGTTTCCTGTTCCTGCGTAACATAGAGCCGTGTGTACTGATACCCGATCGCCATTTGCCGTGCGATCGATTCAAGAAAATGTACTTCATCGTCGAGCCAAACGCGCGGCTTTGTCGTGTCGTGAAGTCCAAGAAGGCCGATCACCGTTCCTTTCAAGCTGATCGGTATTACGAGCAGCGACCTCGTTTCAAGGGCCTTTGCAAAGAACTTGAGCGTTGGGTCTTTTGCCTTGCTCGTGTCGTTGATCCGGATCGGCTTTGTAATATCGAATTGCTCGGCGAGCCGCGCGCGGTCGACCGGAATGACAGTTCCTTTGCTCGAAGGAATGTTCTTATCCCGACGCCACTCGTGGCTGATCCGAAGTTCCTTATCGTCGATAAGTTGCAGAACATCGCACCGATCAGCATCGAGCATACGGCCGATCTCGGAAACAACGACGTTTAAAAATCTCTCTATCTCGATGCTTTCCGGAAGGTCGCGGGCGAGCCGTTCGATAATGGCTTCGCGAGCCTCGTGCATTTTCATCTTCTGGTCAAATGAAAGTTGGTCGGTAGGTTCAAGTTCGATCTTCATAGTACTTCTTCAGGACCATTTAGATTATGAGTATTTTTGATACAGGTATGTCAAGGTGACACAGTAGCGTGATGTGAAAGGACCAAGCCTATGGTCGATTTGACGCCGGGCGCGTTGCTGTTGCCTTGGGTGTAGGTGATTGAACGGGCTTCGGTTCGGGTTTCACGGTTGAGTTTGAGGAAGTGGAATTTGAAGACGAATTGGCTGATGTTGATGAATTAGAATCCTTCTTTGGTGATACATAATCGATGCGGCTGCGTCCGGCCTCAGCGTCAGCAAGAAGCTCTTCCGCCTCGATGTTTTCCGGGTCTAGTTCAAGCGCCTTTTTCAGAGGCCCGATCGCTTCGCGGTAATCCGCGAGTTTGATCAAGATCTTACCGAGTTCGGTCTGGTAAAGTGTGTCTTCCGGGTTCAGTTTGACCGCCTGTTTAAAAGCCCGGGCTGAAGATTCATCTTTGTTCAGTTTGTTATACGCGAGCCCAAGACTAAAGAACGCTTGATGGTTTTCTGGTTCGCTATCGGTCACTTTTTCGTACGCCTCAGCTGCTTTTTCGAAGGCAATTGCTGAGTTGGTCTTTTTTTTGTCGGAAGAATTCGACGGGCTATCCGGACTATTCTCTAGATTCATGGTGTCGCGAAATTCTACAAGGCTGTAGGCGACGCCGAGATTAAAATACGCTTCGGCGAGATCGGGATTCAATTTCACAGCCTGATTCAGAACCGCGATCGCCTTATCGACCTCGTCATCATCAAGGAACTTTGTACCGTCCGCTAGTGCTTGATTTGCGTCCTGATATTCGATAACCGCCGTACTGCTGTTAACGTTAGTCGCGTTCGAATTATCGCTGCCCAAGCCAGAACAACCGGCCAAGAGAGCAAGACAAACAAACAAGTTCAGGGAAAAAATGAAACGCATAAAATACCGATCAACCTGGCGGAAAAACAAACTGCCGCCCTCCGAGCAAATGCACATGAAGGTGGAACACGGTCTGCCCGCCATCGGAACCCGTATTTATTACGACGCGATAGCCATTTTCAGCGACCGCTTGTTCACGGGCAATATTGGCTGCGGTTAACAAAAGATGTCCGAGAGTCTCGCGATGGCTGTCCGTCGCTTTATCGAGCGATTCGATATGCGCTCGCGGAATAACGAGAATATGTGTCGGAGCTTGTGGACTAAGATCATCGAACGCAATGCAAGTTGCATCCTCGAACACCTTTTTCGAGGGTATTTCCCCGGCCACGATCTTACAAAAGATGCAGTTCGACAGTTCCATATCTTAAAACTAAATTAAACCACAATATGGAACGAAGGTTAACCGGCCTCTGCATTCGCCTGGTCGTCGCTTACGCGTTCGATATCAGCACCGACCGCTCGCAGCTTTCTAACGATCCGTTCATACCCGCGATCGATATGATAAACGCGTTCGATAACTGTCTCGCCTTCCGCACACAATGCCGCAAGAACCAAAGATGCCGATGCTCGAAGGTCTGATGCGATCACCGGTGCGCCTGTCAGACGACTTGGCCCGGTCACGGTTGCAGTGTTTCCGGATATATGAATATTCGCACCCATTCGGATCATCTCCGATGCATGCATGAACCGGTTCTCAAATATCGTTTCGGTAACGATTGAAACGCCAGTAGCTTGGGTCATCAACGCCATGTATTGCGCCTGCATGTCGGTCGGGAAAAGCGGATGCGGTTCGGTGACGACATCAACGCTCTTCAGTCCATTCGGCGAGCGACGAACCCTTAAGGTGCTTGGATTCAGTTCTTCGATCTCGACACCTGCTTTACGAAGCTGTTCGATGACGGCAACTAGATGGTCAGGCCGGCAGGTCTTTATCTCAAGATCGCCGTCAGTGATCGCTGCGGCGACGATGAACGTTCCTGTCTCGATTCGATCAGGGATTATCGTATGTTCGGCGCCGCCTAATTGATCGACGCCTTCGATCTCCATCACCGGTGTCCCGGCTCCTTTGATCCGAGCGCCCATCTTGTTCATTAGATCAGCAAGGTCTTCGACCTCGGGCTCCATCGCTGCGTTTCTGATCACGGTCTTTCCAATCGCGAGCGATGCCGCCATCATCACGTTCTCAGTCCCGGTTACCGTAACCTTCTCGAATTCCAGATCTGCACCGACAAGTCGGCCCTCCGGCGCCGACGCGACAACATCCCCGGATTCGAGCGACACAACCGCGCCGAGCCGCTCAAATGCCTTTAGATGAAGATCGATCGGGCGCGTTCCGATCGCGCAGCCACCAGGCAAGCTGACCTTCGCTTTTCCGAAACGCGCGAGCAGCGGCCCAAGCGCAAGAACGCTCGCTCGCATTGTCTTTACCAGTTCGTAAGGAGCTTCGAATGTTTCAATGTTTGACGCGGTGACTTTGTGGGTTCGAAGTTCGGGAGTTAGTACAGTCGCGCCGAGGTCTTCGAGCAACCGACGTTGTGTGATCAGGTCCTTTAC
>JBGTKQ010000121.1:0-13371 GCA_041744555.1 Pyrinomonadaceae bacterium | reverse complement strand
CCGACAATGCACGGTATACCAAGCTCGCGGCTGATTATCGCGCTGTGGCAAGTTCGCCCGCCGCGTTCGGTAACGATCGCCGAAGCACGCTTCATGATCGGTTCCCACGCAGGATCGGTCATCGTCGTAACGAGAATTTCGCCTTCCTTAAATGTGTTGAGTTTCGCGGCATCGAGCATTACGTGTGCCTTGCCGCTGCCGACCTTCTGACCAACCGCGACGCCGCTTGTAAGCGGTGCACCGTGAACGCCGGTTAGTTCGTACGTCTCGATAAAATTCTCGGTGTTTTGTGCGTGAACCGTTTCAGGCCGTGCCTGCAGAATGAAAAGCTCACCGGTGATCCCGTCCTTTGCCCATTCGATATCCATCGGCTGATGCTTGCCGGCGAGTTTAGAATAGTGATCCTCAATAGCGCACGCCCATTGAGCAAGCTGCAGAACTTCGAATCCGGCAAGGCACAATCGATTCCGTTGCGTCTCGACGACAGGACGAACGACCGTTCCCGATCCATCGTCGGCGAAGACCATCTTCACTTCTTTCACGCCTAGTTTTCGCGTGATTATCGGCCTAAAGCCAAGCTTTAGGGTTGGTTTGAAAATGATCCATTCATCTGGCGTAGCCATTCCCTGCACGACCGCTTCGCCAAGTCCCCACGCGCCATTGATAACAACAGCTTCACGAAAACCGCTTTCGGTATCGAGCGTGAACATCACGCCGGAACAAGCAATATCGGAACGCACCATCGGTTGAATGCCGATCGAAAGTGCAACATCGAAGTGATCAAACCCCTTTGCGGTTCGGTAAGAGATCGCCCGGTCGGTCCATAGCGATGCGTAGCATTCAAGGCACGATTCGATAAGATGCTTTTCGCCGCGAACGTTGAGGATCGTGTCTTGCTGTCCCGCGAAAGATGCATCCGGAAGATCTTCTGCTGTAGCCGACGAACGCACCGCAACCTCGAAACTTCTTTTTCCAATTCGTTCGCCGAGCCGAGCGTACCCTTCAATGATCGCGGCCTCGACCCCGGGCGGAAAAGGCGTTTCCATCATTAACGCTCGAGCCTCGCTGCCGACGCGTGCGAGTTCGTCGAGATCATTTACGTCCAATTTCTTGAGTAGCTTTTTGAGCTTGTTTCGAAGACCGTCGGTATCGAGCAGTGTGTTGTAAGCGTGGCTGGTCGTCGAATAACCATCGACCGCCCGAACGCCCTGTGTCGTCAATTCGCGAAACAGCTCGCCAAGCGAGGCACACTTGCCGCCGACAATTGCAACATCGCCGGCACCAACTTGGCTGAAATCAAGAACAAAAGAGTTTGTGTCTCGCATAAATTTTTCAACGCCAAGTCGCAAAGACGCAAAGTAGAAATTGCGGCTCTGCGTCTCGGCAACTTTGCGTTAAAAATTCCTAGAACCGAATTACCGCGTCCGGGCCGCCTTCGACATGGACGGTATCGACAAAACGAATGCTCTTGCTGTCGGTCGTCATTACAACCGAATGCGTCCGTTTGCCAGCACCGAAGAAGCGTACTCCGCGGAGCAGGGCACCGTCCGTCACGCCAGTCGCCGCAAAGATGATCTTCTTACCCGGCGCAAGATCGTTCGTATCATAGATCTTATCGGGATCGGTAATGCCCATGCTCTTGATTCGTTCCATAAGCTGATCGATAGGCGGAATCTTTGATTTATCGACGCCAAGGCGTTCCGGATCGAACACGAGCTTCGCTAGAATTTCACCGTTCAGGCACTTCATCGCGGCGGCGGTGATAACACCCTCCGGTGCTCCACCGATTCCCATCAACGCGTGAATATTCGTCCCGGCGACAGCTGCAGATATTCCTGCTGATAGATCGCCGTCCGAGATCAGCCTGATGCGTGCACCGGTCGCACGAACGTCGTCGATAAGCTGTCGATGGCGCCCTCGGTCAAGACAGATAACGGTCAGATCATCAACGTCTCGGCCAAGACGACGAGCAATATTCTTCAAATTCTCGGCTACCGGAGCATCGATATCCACCGCGCCTTTACACGAAGGCCCGACGACGATCTTGTCCATGTACATGTCCGGCGCGTTGAGCAGACCGCCGCGTTCGGCCGCTGCCAAAACGGCGATCGCGTTGTTAGCGCCGAGTGCACAAAGGTTTGTTCCTTCCAGAGGATCAACGGCGATATCGACCTCGGGAAACTCGGCCCGAGCTTCTTCGGAAAAAGCTCCGCCGCCAAGCTCTTCGCCAATATAAAGCATTGGTGCTTCATCGCGCTCGCCTTCGCCGATGACAATGCGGCCTCGCATCGGCACCGTGTCCATCACCTCGCGCATCGCTTCGACAGCGACATGATCCGAATGCTTGCGATCGCCCTGGCCCATCGTACGAGCCGATTCGATCGCGGCAGCTTCTGTTACTCGGAGGAAATCGAGCGACAATTCGCGCTCGGCTTTGATATTTTTCATCTGATTTAGACCCAACTGTTATCGTTAGAATAAGTTATGCTGATGCAGGCATTCTAACACTTGTCCGCGAGGGTTTGACAAGTTATGCTCGGAATATTACGGTTTTAATTTGATTTTCCCCCGTGGGATAGGAGTTTTCCGCCAAAAAGATGACTTACATCGTTGCCGAACCTTGCGTTGAATGTAAATACACAGACTGTGCCGCCGTCTGCCCGGTCGAAGCATTTCACGAACTTCCGGACAAGCTTTTGATCAATCCGGATGCGTGTATTGACTGTGATGCGTGTCTGCCGGAATGCCCGGTCGAGGCCATTTTTTCTGATATGTCGATTCCGGAAGAATACCTCAATTGGCTGGAAATTAACGCAACGGCCGAGAATTATCCGATCATCAGCACTAAGCAACCCGCACTTTTCACATCAAATTGTAAAGGTCAGCCGGAATAGTCAGTACCACCTGCGGTAGCGGGTGGTTGACGTTATCGACCGGTGAGGAGATTACAGATTTAAAGGTGGACGTTTGGTCCACCTTTTTCAATTCCACCTGAAACCAAATCTTCCGCTAGTGCCAGCGCTAACCGTTCGGACCGGAGTCCGCCCAACCGAATATCGCGAGTTGAACAGATTCTCGACCGCGCCGAACACCGATACCTTTTCTCCTATTCGCCTTGAAACTGATAGATCAAGTTGGAAATATGGCTCGAGCCGAAATTGGTTTAGGTCGTCGTCAAATTGCTCGCCCGATGCTCGTGCTTGTGCGGAAAAGATCCAATCTCGAAACGGATACCTCGCCTGAAACGTCGCCTGATGACGCGGAACTTGCGGGATCTGTTTGCCGATCAGACCGAGATTGGACGGAAATTCTTCGACCACAGAATCTGCGAATAAATAGCCCGCTTTAAGTTCCAATCGTTCGATCTTGGTTTCGGCATCGAATTCAATTCCGACCGTTCTTGTCCGTCCGGCATTCTGCCGCTGGCGTGTGATCAAATTTGGCGTCTCCAAGACCGTGATATTTGATATAGCTCCGTTGATCGTCGTCACAAATGCGGTCGCACGAAAGCTTATTGACTTGAGTTTAGCTGCGGTTCCGGCTTCAAAATTCGTCGCGCGCTCTGCCCGAAGATCGGAATTCGCATTCGTCAATACATTCCCGACGCGAAATCCTCGATAAAGTTCGTTCAATGTCGGAGCGCGAAAACTTTTCGATGCGGAAGCGTGGATAGAAATGCGTTCGTTGAGACGGAATTGAATTGAGCCTTGCGGGCTTACGGAGCTTTCGTTACGATCAGGAAAGCTAACCGATGAGACCGCTCCGGTCGCAAAACTCCGCGTAGCGGATAGCGCACGAAAATTTCGCCAACGGTCAATACGTATAGACCCCGACAACGTCAGCCGATCTCCTACGTTTATGACATCCTTCAAAAAGGCGCCCATGTTTCGTTCACGTCCACCTGCTCCGAGCCGCGACGCCGAAATGCCATTCGCGATACCTATCTCGTTGCTCGCTCCGCGTACTTCCCTTCCCTCGAAACCACCGACCAAACTATGCCGTCCTATCACGGTTGAGGCCTGCACAGACAAACCCAAATTCTGTGAAGGCGACCGCTGAACTCGCGTAAGATTCTCGGTCGAGCGGTTAGCCAAGATGGCTGAAAAAGTCTGGTCATAAACTTGTGTGCCACCGAAAATCCGCCAGTCGAAACGAAAAGCGGTTTGAGTCGGCGTGATGTTACCTCCGGCAACATACTGCCTAGAATGCGTCCGATTTGTCTGTGCCGGCGTTCCGTTCGTTCGAGCTTCGCCGAAGTACATCGTGCGGAAAAATATCGAACCCACGGCACCAAGTTCGCGGCCCGCCCGGGCTGAAATATTAGAACTTTTCGAACCGGCGAGGGAATCGACCGGTCCACGAGAAGTTTCATCGACCGGAATTATTCCGCGAGTCTGAAAATGCCCGCCCGAAACATCGCCGAACCATTTTTTGAATTTTCCGCCGGCGAAAGCGGAACCCGACAATGTCCGTTCTGTGCCGCCGAAAAGCTCGCCTGAAAAGACGAACTCGTCGTCCAGGATTCTGGGCTCAAGCCCGATCGCTCCGCTCAAGGATGAATTTCCGTAGAGACTCGACGCTCCACCGCGAAGCACCTCGATCGATTCAACCGCGATCGGTGAAACACGATTCCATTGCACCCAACCTCCAAACGGATCGTTCAGCGGCACGCCGTCGAACAACACGATCGAACGACTCGCACCGCTTGCACCGACGCCGCGAAGCGAAACTCCTTGTGTTGTGGGGTTCGCGTTTCGACTACTAGAACGTCGGAAGATCGAAAAGCCCGGAACCTGCCGCAGAGCATCATCGAGATTGGGTCCGGCGGTCGCGACCAGATCTCGTCTGCCCAAAACTGAAACGCTTTCTGCTGTTTCCCCGATCGGCAAATCGACACGTACGATACCCACGACAACCTTTTCCCTAATTTCGGAAGACGTCATGGTGATGGATACCTGGCCTGCTAAAAATTCAGATTCGCTGACGACCCGTTGAACCGTTTCGAACCCGAATGCTTGAACCTTTATCACGTCACTCAAAACAATGTTTGGGCATCTAAACTGACCTTTCATTTTTTGACACAACTTGACTGTCGACGCTAGGGACAGGACCTCAACTGTCGCGTCAACTATCGAGTTACCGGCCACGTCTGCGGGCGTTATGACCAGAACAGAATTCTGCCCGAGTGCAGCAATTGAGCAGACGACGAACACCCACGCTGAAAGAAAAATCTGTAGAACTGACATCTTCATTGTTCATTCGCTAAATGCTGCTTGGAGCGGTCGCAATCCATCGACGGGCAGATCCGAGATCCTCAGGTGTGTTCACGTTGTGTAAAATTCGGTCCGTGTTCGGTAGCGCTCCCATTTCAGCAAGCTCGACCGAACGCGTCCGAGCTTCACCGAGAACAAGCTTTAGGCTCAACATTCCGCGAACCAATGCGTTCTCGGCCATTGTCTTGATCGCAGTGGTTCGGTAAATTGCGGCAAGTGGCTGGAATCGGGTGTCGGCTTGTACCGGAACTACAGCATCAACGTCCGACGAAACTAAAGCGGCCAAGTGAAAAAAGAGATCCGAACTCGCAAATGGCAGATCGCATGCGAGCACGGCGGTCCATTCCGCAGTACCGTGCGACATTGCCGTATAGATTCCGACCAAAGGGCCGCTAGCCGACTCAGCACCAGCGGGTTTTCGATCCGGAATAACCTGAGCGGTCGTACCCGAATAAGAACCAACAACCCAAACGTTGCCTCCGCAAACCTCAGCCAGCGTGTCCGTCGCAATTTCGACCATCGTTCGCTCCCCGATCTTTAGGCTTGCTTTCGCTCGACCCATTCGCCTGCTCTCGCCGCCAGCGAGTACATAGCCTGCACCGATGTGATTGGAATTTTGCACGGTTTGCCCTAAACTCAGTCTAATTCATCCGATTCAACCAAACGAAATGATCGAAGCAATAGATCCCAAAATTACCGCAAAACCAGCCGAGCGTTGCACCGAATGTGACCGCGAGATGGAACACTTCAACACCTTTTTGTCGCCGACAAACGAAAAGCGAATTGTTTGCTGGGAGTGTCTCGCCCGCGAAGAAAAAGGCTTTTTTGCCCAACGCGGCTTCAATCGCGGGGCTCGCGGAGGCGTGATCCCTCGATAGCTATGGCAGTTCGAAAGATCAGCGAATATCCCGAACCCGTTCTTGGCCAGATCGGCCAACCCGTCACTCAATTCGACGATGCCTTAGCTGAGCTTTGTGCCGACATGTTCGACACGATGTACGATGCCGAAGGCGTTGGACTTGCAGCGCCGCAGATCGGATTGAACCTTCGACTCTTTGTAATGGATTGCGAAGACGTGAAATTGATCGCCGCCAACCCTGAGATCATCCATACCGAAGGTGAGCAGTCCAGCCAGGAAGGCTGTCTCTCAGTCGGCAAAGTTCCCGCGGTCGTCACACGTCCGATGAAAGCCCGACTAAAAGCCCAGAACGAAAAAGGCGAATGGTTTGAAGCCGACGCCGAAGGCTACGCGGCCCGCGCATTTATGCACGAGACCGACCATTGCAATGGTAAATTATTCATAGATCACCTGCCGAAACTGCGTAAAGATATGGTGGTCAAGAGATTTAAGAAAGAGAAGAACTGGAAATAAATGAGCACCTGTCCGCTTCACGGCACAACAATGTCGCCTCGAAAGATTCGTATCCAATACGGAATGACAGAATACGACCCTGCGTGGAGCGTTGAAAAAGATCTTTTCCCTAACTCAAACTCCGTCTCGATGGGAGGATGTATGATCGGTGAGTCCAGTCCGTCTCATGTCAAACTTCACGTCTGCGATAGTTGCCGGAAAGCGGAGCAGCAATGGCGGAAACAGAACCCGCGAACCTAAACTTTTGCCCACATAGCTCTGTAAACAGGTAAGAGTTTGTCCTCGACCGCCTTTTCCCGTTCCGTCTTCACCGGAAACGGGTTTTCGGTGATCGTCTGTTCTGTAAATCGGGCATCCGCACGAAAAAGGCTGAACATTTCTTCTGCTAGGGCGTCAATATCCGATTGGATAAAAACGCGGCCGTTTAGCGGCATTCGAGACGCCAGGCTTTCGACCATTTCTTTGTTCACCATTCGCCGCTTAGCGTGCTTTCGTTTGAACCACGGATCGGAGAATTGGATCGTCACGAAGTGAAGTTGTTCGGCCGGAATGGCTTCGATAATGCGATCGAGCCAGAGCATCGCGTTGCCGAAAACGTAGTGCAGATTCTCGAGGCCGGCTTCTTTTGCAAGTCGATTCGCCTCCTCCACCAACGGTTCACGGATCTCGATCCCAAGATAATTCCACGTTGGCTTGATTTCCGCCATTCGCAGCAAAAACCGTCCGCGAGCGCAGCCAATATCAAGCAGCAACGGCTTCGTCGGATCCGCAAAAGCTTGACCGATATCGATCGGCTTGGGCTCTTGCCGATAGTAAGGCGAATTTGGATTAACGTGCTGATGTACTCGTACCCTAGCCATTATTTTACCGAGACGCGAAGACACAGAGAAGAATATGGAAATATTTAACGAACGCCGCCTAGGCACCCCGAAATGAATATACAAGAACTCGGCGTCTCTGCGTCTCGGGGGTGAACTTCATTTACATCGCCACGCCGCCGTCGGGTTGGATCACTTGTCCTGTAATATATTTCGCGGAATCCGAAAGTATAAAGCAGGCGATCTCCGCAACTTCCTGAACATTTCCGAGCCGCCCAAGCGGGATCGATGCAAGGATCTTTTCGCGAAAATCTGCGTTCATCTCGCTCGCCATTTCCGTTTCGATCAGGCCGAGAGCAAGCGCGTTAACCGTGATCTTGCGGCTCGCGATCTCTTTCGCCAGCGACTTGGTCAGACCGATCATTCCCGCTTTCGATGCAGAATAATTTGATTGACCTAGCATTCCTACAACGCCCGAGATCGAAGAAATATTTAGGATCGAACCGCCGTTTTCGTTCTTCATCAAAGGGCGTACGGCTGCCTTTGAGAAGTTCCATGCGCCTTTTAAATTAGTATCGATAACGGCATCCCAATCGTCCTCTTTCATCCGCATTATCAATTGGTCGCGCGTGATGCCGGCATTGTTCACAAGATAATCAAGCGAACCGAATTCCGTCGTGACCTGCTTTACAAATTCGGCCGCGGCCTCGGTATTCGCAACATCGCATTGAGCGGCGTAAGCCTTTACACCCATCGCTTCGATCTCAGCTTTCAGCGTCTCGGCCTCATCCGCACTCCGCGAATAATTGAAAGCGAGCGCACAACCGCGTTTTGCGAGTTCGGTCACTATCGCCTTTCCAATTCCGCGTGTTCCGCCCGTGACGATCGCCACACGGCCTTCAAATTGTTTGTCGCTCAAGTTCTTTTTTTCTCCGCCAAGTTTCGTTTCGAATGAACCTTTGATTCTAGATTCGCGCGGTCAATCCGTCAAAACATGGCACCCAACACACCTCGCCAATTTGCAAGAAATCATCTATCATCTGCCCTAATGAACCGACAATTTACCGCCATTCTTTTCGTTCTTTCCATCGTATTCGCAGCGGGTGTTGAGGCGCAGGAAAGAGCGTTCGTGATAATAAACGCATCGATAATCGATGGCACGGGCAAATCGGCTTACAAAGCCAATGTGCGCGTTCGTCGAGGTGAAATTGTCAGCTTAGGCAAACTCAAGCCGGCAAAGGGCGAACAGATCGTCGATGGAAGCGGACTAGTTCTAGCTCCGGGATTTATTGATATTCATAACCATTCCGAATCCGGAATTCGCCGCGAAGGCACGGCGGCAAATCAAGTTTCGCAAGGCATAACATCGATCATCGTTGGGCCGGATGGCGGATCTCCAATAAACGTCGCCGAATATCTAAGTTCGCTCGAAGGCAAGATCGCGGTCAATGTCGGAGCGTTTATCGGACATGGAACGATCCGCGTTAATGTTCTTGGTTCAGATCACAAACGGCCGGCGAAAGACGTCGAACTGGACATAATGAAACAGCGCGTTGAAGAAGCTATGAAGCAAGGCGCATTCGGGCTTTCGACAGGGCTCGAATACGATTCGGGTTTTTCGGCATCGACCGCGGAACTAATCGAGCTTTCACGCGTAGCTGCGAGAAACGGCGGGATCTACATGACGCACATGCGCGACGAAGAGGAAGGCGTGATGGACGCAATTCGTGAAGCTATTAAGATCGGTCGCGAAGCAAATATTCCGATTCAGATATCACACATAAAGATGGGGAACAAGAGCGTGTGGAATCGCTCGGCAGAAGCTATAGGTCTGATCAATGAAGCGAAATTGAACGGCCAGGACATCACAGCAGATGCATACCCGTACAAAGCCTGGGCATCGACCATCACGGTTTTGGTGCCGAGCAGAAAACACGAAGATCGAGCAGAGATCCAAAAAGGCATAGACGCCATTGGCGGTGCTGATAAAGTGCTTATTACGAGCTGTGATGCGTTTCCCGAATACGAAGGCAAGACACTTCAAGAAGCCGCCGTGATCGGCAACAGGTCAGAAATTGACACGTATATCGAGATCGTTAGAAAAGGCGGTGCAGCCGTGATCGGTTACGGAATGACCGAATCAGATGTGAAGAATTTCTATCAGGCCGCTTGGGTAATGGTCTCAAGCGATGGCGGTATCGGCAGCCGTCATCCACGCGGAACCGGAACATTCCCTCGCGTCCTTGGTCGATTTGTTCGTGAGAATAATTGGCTAACACTCGAAGAGGCGGTCCGTAAAATGTCTGCAATGCCGGCCGCCCGATTAGGCTTGAGAGACCGCGGCATCATTAAAAAAGGAATGAAAGCCGACCTCGTACTTTTCGATCCGAACACGGTTCTCGACAAAGCGACCTTCGTAGAACCACAGCAGTTTTCGGAGGGCATTAAATACGTTTATGTGAACGGCATCGAAGTTTGGGATGGCGAGAAAGTAAAAGGAAATTTGTCTGGATCGATCTTGCGCAAAAAACAATAAATATTTGTTTTATTCAGAAGCAAGGCCACCATCGACGGGCTGTTCGATCAATCCTTCAACGCGATCGTAGATCTCTGCCATGGCGATCTCACATTCTAACGACGGAATTCTTAATGTGTCTTGCAAACCGTCAAACACGTTGTGAACCCAGCGGTCGTCGTCGTGTTTCTCGTGATGCTCGATAAAAGCGATGTCCTGATAAACGAGTATGTAATCGGTCAGACTGAGAATTTCCTTACGATATTTGAAAAACTTTTTCGTTTGATCGTAACGCTGCGTCGAAGGCGAAAGAACTTCAATTATCACTTTCGGATTGAGCAAAACGTCTTTCTGCTCATCATGAAAAACAGGTTCACCGCAGACGATCGAAAGATCAGGATAAGCGAACAAACCTTTCGTCTCAGCCCGGACTTTCATGTTGGGTGAAAGTGCTTCGCACCGTGACCCCTTCAAAACACGCCTCATTTCGGCGGCTATATTCACGCATATTCGACTGTGAGACAGGCTTTCACCGGCCATCGCATAAATATGACCGTCCAAAAATTCATGGCGCGTCTCGGCGGCTCTCTCAAATTCGAGATATTCTTCCGGAGTATATTCGATTTTTCGCTGAGCGAGTCCCATCGACAATAATTTACCACAAACGCCCAAACCAGTTAAGAAGTTAATGAATTCCGCTGGATCTCGAATAGTTTGTTGATGCCGATCTCGGCAAGCATCAGCATTTCGTCCATCTGCTCGCGTGAAAACGGTTCGCGTTCGGCGGTACCTTGGATTTCGATGAACTTTCCGGCACCTGTGCAAACGATATTCATATCAACATCAGCGGTCGAATCTTCGAGATACGCAAGGTCGAGAACCGGAGTTTCCTGGACGATCCCTACGCTGATCGCTGCTACTTCGCTGATAATGGGATTCGTCTTCACAATGCTGTTTTTGACAAGCTTGCGACACGCAAGAGCGAGAGCAACATAAGCGCCGGTGATCGAAGCACAACGCGTACCGCCGTCTGCCTGTATCACATCGCAATCAATATAGATCTGTCGTTCGCCGAGCAGGCTTGTATCGACGATCGCACGAAGGCTGCGCCCTATCAATCGTTGTATTTCCTGCGTTCTGCCCGATGGCCCGCGTTGAGTTTCGCGTTGAGTTCGAGTATTCGTCGCTCGCGGCAACATTGCATATTCAGCTGTCACCCAACCGGTGCCCTTATTTCGAAGGAAAAACGGCACCTTTTCTTCTACCGAAGCTGTGCAGATCACCTTGGTACCACCAACCTCGATCAGTGCCGAACCTTCGGCATAAGGTGAAATATTTGGCCTGATCTTAGTATTTCGAATCTGGTCGTAAAGCCGTGAATCTGGTCTTTGATATGTCATTATAATTTCTATTTCAACTGTTCGAGTTCCACCGCTTCAAGCCTTGAAGGCTTTGCTCCAAGGAATCGTTCGGCGACGCGCGAAAACCGTTCAGCGGCATCGGTGACGTAAAAATGATCGAGATCGTCGCATAATTTTCGGCCGCCCGAAATTCGCGATTTGTTCGAAAGTCCGCGATCTGTTAACAGCGTTTCTACTTCCACTGCCGTCGCTTCACCTGAATCTATAAGTTTAACATTTCCACCGAGCGTTTTCGAGATTACGTCACGAAGTATCGGATAATGCGTGCAACCGAGAACGACCGCGTCGGGTCCAAATTCACGGACCGGCTTGAGATATTTTTCGGCTATCGAAAACGATTCCGGTTCAGCGGTCCAGCCTTCCTCGGCAAGCGGAACAAACAACGGACAGGCAATCTGGAAAACTTCTGCGGTTTCGCAAGCTCGAAAGATCGCTTGACTATATGCGTTGCTCGAGATGGTCGCTTCCGTTGCGATCACGCCGATGCGCGGATTCGTGCAACCGACGATCTCAACCGCCTTTCGCCCGCCGGGCCCGATCACACCAACCACATCAATACCGATCCGTTCGCGAATCGCCGGAAGTGCCAAAGCCGACGCGGTATTGCAAGCGACGACCAGAATTTTAATGCCTTGATCTGCTAGAAACTGTGAATTTTCAAGCGCGTACCTTTCTACCGTTTTGAATGATTTTGTGCCATACGGCACCCGTGCAGTATCCCCGAGATAAATAAATCGCTCGCGCGGTAATCGGTCGTGCAACGCTCGGTAAACGGTCAGCCCGCCGACGCCGGAATCGAAAATGCCGATCGGCCGCTCATCATTTGAACCTGTGTTTTCCATCGAACGAATAGCAAAAAATTCGGGATCTTTACGAATCGTTATGCTACAAGAACACTGCGTTGGGGGCAAAGGTCAATATAGTTGCCTTAAACGGCTTCTTCAGGCCATCAACCCTAAATATAGGAGCAATACAGCTTTAACGATTTAATTGGAAATCGGGTGATTTTAGCTATATAAAAAAAGCGTTGACTTTATAAGTCATATTGATTGAAGATAGAAAGAGCCGGCCCGCTTGGCGGACCATCCCATTTTTCCGGCATTGATCTTTGTAAACTGCTTATATTGGTTACGGTAACGAACGCACGGTTACACGAACCCTCTCGTTCAAAGCCCACCCCCGTATAAGCTTTTCGGACAAATGCCTAACCCTAGAGGAGGATACTTCCATGACTACAGAGTCAATTCTTACTTTCTTGGGTTGGAACGAAATAGCGACCAAACTATCTCTCATTCCTACACCCACAACTTCTGCGCTAAAGTGCGTCCGCGCTTTCCCGCTCTTGATCTTGATCACAATTTTTTCGGCTACCGGTGCATTTGCGGCCACTTTTACGGTTGACACCGTCACAGACGAGTTGAGCGGAAACGCCGGCAACGCTTGGGGCTGTAACGCGATCGGTGGACCGAACTGTACTCTAAGGGACGCGATCGCTGCGTCGAATAATACCGTCGCTGTCGACGACACCATTGTTTTCAGTATCGCATCGGGGTCAACTATAACGTTGACGCTTGGCCAGTTACTTATTACCGACACTGTTACTATTACAGGCCTCGGAGCGAGGAACCTGATCATTAACGGAAGCGGCAATAGTCGTATCTTTCAGATCGAACCCATTCTTGACGTTTTCAGCCTTAGTGCGACCGTTAACATTAGCGGCCTTACACTGACTGGCGGTAACGGCGCGATTACTTCGCTTGCAGGTGTCCCGGTCACGCCCGGACCAGGCGGAGCTATATTCAATACTGGCGGCGGAACGCTCAACCTGACCGAGATGAACATCAGCGGAAACACGATCCCGCTTGTCGGTCTGGTCCCAGAGAATCTGCTAGTCGGTGGCGGTGTTGGTACGATCGGAACTGACGTTTTGCCGACTCGAACGAACATTTTCCGCTCGACGATAGCAAACAAC
>JBGTKQ010000120.1:0-3634 GCA_041744555.1 Pyrinomonadaceae bacterium | reverse complement strand
AGCAAAGGGTTCATGCGGCGAAGTTAGGTCCCAACTCTATGTTGCCCTTGACCAGAATTATATCGACGATGCGACGTGCTCGACGATTAACGAGAAACTGCTAGATACGAGCCGCTTAATCAGCGGATTCATGCGGTATTTACAGGCGTCAGAATTACGAGGCGGCAAGTTTCAATAATGTCACAACTTTGAACATGGAACTTGAAACTTTGAACTAAGAGATTTATGCAGTGGTTAGCAGAAATATGTGTTAAGCGGCCGGTTTTTGCGACGATGTTGATCTTGTCGCTGGTGGTCGTGGGCGCGTTTTCGTTCTTGAGCCTGGGCGTCGATCTGTTTCCGAAGATCGATTTCCCGACGCTGACGGTAACGGTCGTAAATCCCGGTGCTTCGCCCGAAGAGATCGAGACCGAGATCACCGAAAAGATCGAAGAAGCGGTGAACACGATCAGCGGTATTGATGAACTGCGTTCATCTTCGATCGAGGGTATCTCGCAGGTATTCGTTCAATTCGTCCTTGAAAAAGACGTTGAGGTCGCCTTTAACGAGGTGCAGCAAAAGGTCCAACAGGTAATTCCAAACCTGCCGGAAACCTCCGAACAACCGACCGTTATCAAGCTCGATACCGACGCGGCACCGGTTCTTCGAATAACGGTATCAGCACCGACAGCCCTTCGCGAAGTGACCGAAGTCGCGAAGAAGCAGATCAAGGAAAGGATCGAATCGGTCAACGGCGTTGGCCAGATCACAATAATCGGTGGGCAAGAGCGCCAGATAAATGTCTGGGTCGATCCGGACAAAATGCGTTCGTATAACGTAACCGCGGTGGAAGTTGCCGCGGCATTGCGGATCCAGAACATAGAATTTCCAAGCGGCCGGCTCGATGAAGGACAAAAAGAAACAGCTGTTCGTACGATAGGGAAGATAAAGAAACCCGAAGAATTTAACGAGATCGTCGTGGCGACGCGTGGTGATTACGCAGTAAAGGTCAAGGACATTGGCTATATCGAGGACGGTGCCGAAGAGATCCGATCCGAGGCTCGGCTCAACGGTCTTCCGGCGGTCACGCTTGTCGTTTCGAAACAGTCGGGGCAGAACACGGTCGCGGTTGCGCAGGAGATCAAAAGCCGTCTCGCCGAGATCGAGGGTGACGAGGCAAAAGGCATCAAGGGCACGCTTCCACCGGGATTTCAGATGCGTGTGATCGGCGACAACTCGATATTTATCGAAAATTCGGTTGCCGCTCTTGAAGAGCATTTGGTACTTGGATCGATCCTTGCATCGATCGTCGTTTTTCTTTTTCTCTGGAGCGTTCGTTCGACATTCATCGCCGCACTCGCTATTCCAACCTCGATCATCTCAACTTTCGCGTTGATGTACGCGATGGGCTATACGCTCAATTCGATCACAATGCTGGCGCTCACGCTAATGGTCGGTATCGTGATCGACGACGCGATAGTCGTGCTCGAAAATATCTACAGGTTCGTCGAAGAAAAAGGGATGAACCCGTTCCAGGCGGCTATCGAAGGAACACGAGAGATCGGCCCGGCGGTCTTTGCGACGACGTTATCGCTGATGGCCGTCTTCGTGCCGATCGGATTTATGCAGGGCATCGTCGGCCGGTTTATGTCGAGCTTTGGTTTGACGGCATCGTTCGCGGTCGCGGTTTCTTTGATAGTTTCGTTTACGCTAACGCCGATGCTGGCGGCACGGCTGATCAAACGTGAGCCAAAAAAACCTGTCGAAGACGATGCATTCAAGGGCGACATCGAGGGCGACGGAATGTTAGAAACCAACATCGAAAAGCATTCTACCGAGGACAAACATTCGAAGGACCGCGGCTGGTTCAAGTATGTTCTAAATACCTACACGGCGATGCTCCGGTTTTCAATGAGCCATCGTTGGGTGATAGTTGTCACCTGCATCTTTGTCTTTGCTTCGATCATTCCGCTGTTCTATTTCGTTGGGAAAAACTTTTTACCCGTCGATGATCAATCGCAATTCGAAGTTTCAGTTCGAGCCCCCGAAGGATCGAGCCTCGGTGAAACTTCGCTCAGAATGGAGCGGATCGCCGCCGAAATTCGCGGTCTGGCGGGTGTGACGGATACGCTTGTAACCATCGGCGGTGGACAGCAGCAAGTAGTTAATTCTGGAACGATATATGTAAAGCTTTCTGACGTAGGCGACCGCGACCGTTCGCAGGAAGACTTAATGTCGGCCACGCGCGATGTGCTTACGCCCTATGCCGGCGAGCTTCGCACCGGTGTTCAACAGGTCCAGGCGTTTTCGGGCGGCGGCTTTAGAAACGCCAACGTTCAGTTCCTGATCGCAGGGCCCGACCTGAAAAAGCTCGAAGAATATTCGGCGGCAATTCTTGAAAAAATGCGTTCGATTCCGGACGCGGTTGACGTAGATTCGACGCTTATTTCCGGCAAACCGGAGGTTCAACTAAAGATCAATCGCCAGGTGGCGGCCGATCTAGGCGTTCGCGTCGGAGATGTTTCTCAGGCACTCAATACGCTTGTTGCCGGCCAAGACGCGACCACGTTCAATCAAGGAACCGATCAATACGAAGTACGCGTTCGGGCGATAAACAACTATCGAACAGATATCGAAGGATTGAGCCGGCTGGTTGTTCCGTCGTCAAAACTCGGTTCGGTAACGCTCGACCGTCTGGTCACGACCGAGCCCGGCACCGGTCCAAGCTCCGTCGAACGAACGAACCGGCAACGACAGGTAACTCTGCTTGCAAACACGCGACCGGGCGGTTCGGCGACGAGCATTACATCGGCGATCGACGACATTGTAAAAGACATAATCCCGAAGAATTCCGGCTACACGACCGGTTACGTAGGCCAATCAAAGGAACTGCAAAAATCGCTTTATTATTTCCTTCTGGCTATTGTGCTGTCGTTCATTTTTATGTACATCGTTCTGGCTGCACAGTTCGAATCGTTCGTCCATCCGGTCACGATCTTGCTGACGCTCCCGCTATCTATCCCTTTCGGCATTTTGAGCCTTTTGGCGACGGGGCAAACGGTAAATATTTTTTCGGGCCTCGGGCTGCTTCTATTGTTCGGTGTTGTTAAAAAGAATGCAATTTTGCAGATCGACCACACAAACAACCTCCGTTCTAAAGGCATGAGCCGTTACGATGCGATCATTCAATCGAACCGCGACCGTTTGCGGCCGATCTTGATGACGACGATAGCGCTTGTTGCCGGCATGATCCCGCTCGTACTTTCGACCGGTGCCGGGTCGGGAACGAACCGCTCGATCGGCGTGCTCGTCGTCGGCGGGCAGACCTTGTGTTTGCTACTCACGCTATTGGCCGTGCCGGTTTTCTATTCGATATTTGATGACCTTTCCGAAATGAGATTATTCCAATATGTTACACGATTTTCGGATCGGATGTTTGGCGGGATTCGCCGCACTTTTTCGTCGGCGACAGGCTCGCTCTTTGGAAAGAATTAGTTTGTTTTTTGATCGAACGTTTTATTTTATATGAGTTCGCGATCATACATTTTAACGATAATCGTCGGGTTGATATTTGCCGCGGCGGCTGCCGCACAAGGCGAGCCACCGTCGCCGGTTCAGTCGCCGACACCGTTCGTTGCCGATCCGAAAGGAATTT
>JBGTKQ010000119.1:0-34921 GCA_041744555.1 Pyrinomonadaceae bacterium | reverse complement strand
GTCATTCGAATTATGTGCCGTTCGTAAAGAAGCGAACATCGCCGCTGGTTGCAACATTGCTTTCTTTCGTGTGTCCGGGACTTGGGGCCGCATACAATGGCCAAACAATAAAGGCCCTGGTGTACTTTGCGGTATTCGTCGGGCTTTTCCAGATGGCGGTACTTACGGGCTTCGCTTTGTTTGTTTTTGGCTTCATAGGAATGTGGTTATTTGCTGCCTTAGACGCGTGGCGAACGGCTCAAATGATACGTTCCGGATTAACTCCGGATGTAGCGGAAGACATTTTCGTTCGACGCTTCACGGGTAATCCAAAACTTTGGGGTGTCGTTTTAAGCGTTTTGGGTTCGGCGTTTTTGCTTCAGAGCGTTTTCAATATTCGCGGTTTGATGCGTGCCATGTTGCCGATAATGCTTATCGGTCTGGGAATCTATATTTTGCGCGGATTTGTATTTAAGCAGAAAGCAGAAACGAGTCAGATCCCCGACTTTGACGGCGTTGGCCCCGCTCCTATGTTTTCCGCTGCGACCGGCGAACACAGGTATCAGACCGGCGAATTTGGAACAAGGAGCTCGCCTCCCCGGGACGACCGCTTCGGCCAATGGGGAAGTTGATCAAAGTAAGTTGTAATTCTTGTTCCAAATTTGAACAAGGTCGTTTAGAATTAGGTTAGGAGTTTTACAAGTATGTTAGGTTTTCTAAAAGTGTCAGGGATCATCAGCAGCATCTTGGTCTTGATCGCGCTCGCGATAACTTTCATGAAGAGCATTCTCGCTCTCGTTGCCCTTTTGAGCGGTGCACTCAAGATCTTGATCGTTCTCGTGTTTATCGCTTTGGTTGCCGCTATCGGGTTAATGATCTTGAAAGGCTGGAAAGAAGCCCGAAGATCAGCCGAATAGACGAACTACGTTAAACTGTGTTACACTCAGCCGTTCGACAGAGCAGGTTTTGAACTTGCCTAGCGAACGGCTTCCGTTTATCATAAGAATTCCGACAGTTAGTCTACAAGCAGGGTCGCTACAATAATATGTATTACTAGTTTGGTCTCGCGTTAGTCGCTCGCGGCTTGCCCCACGTGATTCCGTGTGCCGGGTGAAAAAAGATTCCCGGTACGAAATCAACTTAAGGAGCTTAAAAGCATAATGCAGAAAGACAAGAAGTTCTTTTCATTTCTCGTTTCACATAATAAAAAAGACAGAATTTATATTCGTCGTGTTGGGGTTTCAAGAACGATCCTCCAAAACGGATTATTGAGCATTGCGTTATTATTAGGGTTATCAACACTTAGTTTCGGTATTTACGGCGTGCTGAATTTCTCACTTCCTGAGGGATCTGATGTTGCAGCCATCTCGGCAAATCCGGCAATGGGCCAGATCACAGCAAAAATTCCGGTCGAGCGAAAGAACATCGACTATTCGCGGCCCGACGGAGCAGGTGATATGGCATTGAACAGCGGTGGCCCGTATTCACCGGAGCAACTCGTTAGTGAAGATCAGGAATTGGAAGGTCAATTAAAGCTGATCCAGACGACAAGTAACGCCCAGAATTTGCCCACGATCTGGGCTCATGCCGGAAAGATCAATAATGAATTTGGCTTTCGTCGAAATCCCTTCGGCGGTCGGACTTACGAATTCCATAACGGTATGGACATTGATGGCGAACGTGGTGACACTATCGTTGCTCCTGCCGGCGGAACAGTATCGAAAGCCGGTTGGCAAGGCGGTTATGGAAACATGGTCGAGATCGACCATGGAAACGGTCTGATCACTCGGTTTGGACACATGTCGAAGGTTGAGGTAGAAATTGGAGATCCGGTTTCGCGTGGCTTGCTCATTGGTTATGTCGGTTCGACCGGCCGATCGACTGGGCCGCATCTTCATTACGAACTGCGGCTTGGCGAACGCCCGATCAACCCGCGGCGGTTTCTTCCGCCCGAGCCGATCGATCTGGCGAGGACCTTGAAATAATCATTAACAACCATTCTAAGAAAAAGCGAGTCGAAACATCGGCTTGCTTTTTTCAATGGAGTTGGGCCGGATAAATCGTTATAATCTTAGTTCGTCGTTTTCAACACACCTATTTGAGGAAGATCCAATTATGATTCTGAAGAAAAATTCACTTCTCACGTTTACGCTCTCGCTTGCGGTGATCTTGTCGGTCGTAACGCTGGGCATTGCCCGGGACGAAGGGATGTATATGCCCGATCGCATCGCATCACTCGACCTGAAAAAGCGCGGCCTAAAGATCAAACCGGAAGAGATCTATAACCCGAACGGCGGCGGTTTGACTGATGCTGTTATTCGCTTGAGCATTGGTTGTACGGCTGAGTTCGTTTCCCCGGAAGGCTTGATCCTTACAAATCATCATTGTGGGTTCGATGCATTGGTCACGGCATCACAGCCGGGAACGGATCTTGTCGAGACAGGGTTTCGGACAGACAATCGCAACGGCGAGATCTCGGCGAAGGGATATTCGATCTTTATCACCCAAAGGTCGGAAGACGTGACAGCGACGATCCGAAAAGGTACCGAGAACCTTAGCGGAGAAGCTCTCGCGGCTGCGATCAAAAAGAATACGGACGAACTTACATCCGCCGAACAGGCAAAAGCACCGGCCGGTTCCGTCGTCCGGATCCAGTCGATGAACAACGGATTTTTCCATTATCTTTTCCAGATTCAGCAGGTAAAGGATGTCCGTGTCGTGTATGCGCCGCCGAGAAACATTGGTGTGTTTGGCGGAGACCCAGATAATTTTGAATGGACACGTCATACAGGTGATTTCACTTTTCTTCGCGCCTATACGGCTCCGGATGGTTCGTCAGCGGAATATTCCGCGAACAATGTGCCGTACAAGTCGAAGAAATTCCTGACGATGAACGTCGGCGGATTGAACGACAATGATTTCGTTTTTGTGCTGGGATATCCGGGCGGGACAACGCGATATCGCGAATCGCAATCGATCGAATATGCACGGGATGCGAATTTCCCGTTTCTTTCGTCATGGCTTGATGCACGAAGCAACGCGCTCCGATTGATCGGTGAAAGCGACGAAGCAAAACGGCTTGCATTTCAGTCTGATATTGCGAGCTTCGATAATTCGCGAAAGGTTTTCGAAGGCGGTGAGTTGCGGCTTCGCCGTGCGAACGTGGTAGATCAGCGTCGTGCGGAAGAAGCTCGTTTTGCAACTTGGGTTGCGGGCGATGCGGCTCGCCAGGCGAAGTACGGCACGGTTCTTTCGGAACTCGCGGCGGTTTCGGCTGAGTCGAACAAATTTGCAAAACGCGACATTCTCGTTCGCCGTATGCCGGACGCGACGATGCCGATGTTCCGAGCCATCTACGCCGCTAATACAGACGGTAAAGTGCTTTCAGACACCGAGCGAACCGCTAAATTGGCCGAGATCGAAAAAGGCCTTGCTGGCCGCGAGCCGATCTACGAACGCGAAATGCTGAAGTATTTCCTGCAAAAATTTGACGAACTTCCTGCCGGTCAAAAGTTTGAAGGTGCCGAGAATCTTTTCAAATCGTTCGAAGGCTCGGGTCGTCGCGCTGCTGAAGCCGCTTTTGCCGACAACATCGCGACCGGCGATTATTGGAAAGCTGAAACGGTTTCCGCTCTCTACGGGCCGCAGACGATGGAATTCCGTTCGGACCGTGACAATCCCCGTGGTTTCGCTACTGCTTTGAAAGCTGAGAAAGATGCAGCCAATGCACGTGCCGCTGCGTTTGCAGGAAAGATCGACCGACTGCGGTTGCTTTATCAACAGGGAATGGCCGAGATGAAAGGCATCACACCTTATCCCGACGCGAACTCAACGCTGAGATTCTCATATGGAAACATCAAGGGTTTCAGCCCGCGTGAAGCCGAATTCCGTACGCCGTTCACCACCCTTAAGGGAATGATCGAAAAGGACACGGGCAAGAATCCGTTCGATATGCCGCAGAAGCTCAAAGATCTTCAGGCGTCGAAAGATTTCGGCCGTTTTGGCGAGGGCGATAGCGTCGTCGTTAATTTCCTCTCGTCCAACGACATCATCGGCGGCAACTCAGGTTCGCCGATCTTGAACGGCAATGGCGAACAGGTTGGTCTTTGCTTCGACGGCAATTTTGAAGGTCTTGGAAATGACTTTTACTACGATCCGAACTACAACCGAACGATCTCGGTCGATATCCGCTTTGTCCTTTTCGTCACAGAGAAATTCGGCAACTCCGGATGGATCCTTAACGAAATGAAGATCGTCGGCGGACCGAAGGCTCGAGCCGCGTCGAACTAGACACCTTTGGTTAATAACTGGAACACAAACATCCAGTTTGCAGAAGAGACGGTCATTCGTGACCGTCTCTTTTATTGATATTATGGGTCAACAAACCAGATCAAAGCGAATTGCCGAAGCCGCAAGGGTCTAAACGCATGTGTCCATGCCTTGGGGAATGGGATGCATAACCATTCTTTACGCATTATCTCTTGGCTGAGGCGGCGACGAAGGCGGCGATGTCGCGTTTTAGTTTGATGAGCGAGTTCTTTTCGATGTACATCATGTGGCCGGCTTCGTAATATTCGGTTGTGATGTTGTGGCGAAGCACGGGGTCGAGGTTCATCGAGGACATCGTATAGTCAGCCGCGAAATATGGCGTCGCCATATCGTAATAACCGCTCGCGAGAAACACCTTCATATAAGGATTCTTCCGCATCGCCGATGATAGAGCACCGGTCGTATCGGCGTATGCGTTGTTCGTGTTCCAGTTCCAGGGCGTCGTGATCCCGCCGCCGAGAATATAATATTCCAGATCAGTTTTGAATCCGAGATCGCTACGAACGTAATCGTTGAACGTGGCGGTAAACGGTGTGCGGATCGCGGTCATGCTCGGATCAAATTCGGGGCTCACTCCGCCGGAATCGCGGTCGTATCCAAGGAAGCGGCTGTCCAATCGGCCTGTCGTTCGCTTGCGGGTGCGAAGAAGTTCTTTATTGAATTCACCGAGTTCGACACGGAAATTCTGATCGTCAATGAACGTTTTGGAAAGCCCGGAATACATGCTGAACTTGTCGAGCAGATCATTTTTTTCCTGTATCGACAATCGATCGATCCGCAGAAGTGCCGGCCCAAGTTCACGTGCGGCGAAGTTTTCAGATTCACGCAAAACCTGTGTCAACGGCTTTGCCTGCAACGCAGGTGAAAGTGCCTTGTGGTACCAAGCGGTCGCGGCATACGATGGGAAATACATCACAAGCGGAGCATCGTTGTTATCGGCAAAGCGGATGGTCTGAAAGTTTGTGACCATCGAGACCATGGCGATGCCGTTTAGGCCCACGCCGCGTTCGAAAAGATGATTCGCAAGCCCCGCAACACGTGTTGTGCCGTAGCTTTCACCGACAAGGTAGAGCGGCGAAGCCCAACGCTCACCGCGGCCAAGATACATTCGAATGAACTCGCCATTCGCATCGATATCGCCATTCACCGAAAAGAACTTTGAAGCAAACTCAGGCTTGGTGGCACGCGAATATCCGGTTCCCACCGGATCGACGAAAACGAGGTCTGTGAGGTCGAGCCAGCTTTGATCATTCTCCACCAGTTCATACGGAGGCGGCGGCATTAATCCGTCATCAAGCATCTTCACACGCTTGGGCCCGAGTGCACCGAGGTGCAGCCAGACCGACGCCGAACCGGGACCGCCGTTGAACGAAAACATCAGCGGACGTGTTCGCTTGTCTGCCCCATCGAGCGTGTACGCCATATAAAAGATCCGGCCTTCGTTATCGCCAGAAACGGAATTGCGGATAGGCATAAATCCGGTCGTTACCGTGTAATTCAATTGGCGGCCGCCGACGCGCGACGAGTGTTTTGTCACAACCGGCGGATCTTCGCTCCGGACGGCCATCGGAGACGGCGAAGGCGTAGGGCTTGCCGCTGAATTTTGGGCTACAGCTGAAGTACCGATTAAAAACAGAACGAGAGCGAGTGCGACAATTAACTTGGCAACGGTCATATTTTTCGATTTCGAACGGACGTGGTGTGAACACCGAAAGGTTATCACAGCCGACCTTATTGACTATAATCGGAAAAGGAAAAGGCCGCGACATCGCTGTCGGGCCTTATGGAAAATTGCTTTAGGAGTTACTAAATCAGCGCTTATTGGTAAGCTCGTCGCAGCGTCCGCGACTCTGAACGTCAGACAATTTGGGAAGCCGCTTTGTCGTCAGTTTTGACTCAATGTTACGTACAAAATCGTCGGGAAATAGAATCGAGGGCCGCTCGATCGGGCGATCGATAACCGAGATAGTTAAGTTTCTTTCACGTTGTACCATAATTCCTCCTGTTGGCTTTTCATACACTTTCAAAGCCACAATTATAGAGTGCAAACGACGTACCATAGTCGAACAAAAAATGGCCCCGACGTAATGCCTAGGCCATTCACTGAAAACTCAAAACGCTAAACCTAACGAATTACGGTGCTTACAACGACGCCATTGATCATGGTGCCGGTGCAATGCGTGGTGAATTCGAAAGGGTCGCCGTCGTACATAGCAAGGTCCGCATCTTTTCCGACGGCAATTGACCCAACACGGTTGTCGATACCCAGTATCTTTGCCGCATCGATAGTTATCGTCGCCAGAGCATCACGCTGCGAAAGTCCGTTTGCGGCTGCCATCGCTGCCTCAAACAAAATGACACGCGTTTTTGGGACGTATCCTTCGTAGCCACTTTGGAGGGCGACCGGAATACCCGCCGCCTTTAGCTTCGATACGTTCTCCAACGAAAGATTCTCTCGATCGCCGCCCGGTCGTGCCATGGTCGGATGAACGATAACCGGGAAACCGGACGCTTTGATCTCGTTTAGAAGCATATGGCCATCGGACACACCGTCAAGCACGATCCTAATGTTAAATTCCTTGGCAATTCTTATCGCGGTCATAATATCGATAGCCGCTTCAGCAGTGATCAACATTGGAATTTCCCGTTTGATAACGCGATCCATTATCAATGCCTTTAGATCGGTCGCAGGCTCTTTCTTCTTTATATTTTCCTGGGCCTTGATCAATTCAGCCCGGAGCATCGCAGCCTGTTTGGCACGTGAACCGGGCGATTTGCCGGCTCCTGCGTTCGCTGCGTCGCCGAGCGTGGCCGCGATCATCGCTACCGAAATGATCGTTGCTTGATCGACATTCTTTCCGGTCGTCTTTGCGATCATTGTTTGACCCGAAACGAGGGCGGAAGGTTGATGTCCGGTATGGATCGTTGTTACGCCAAACTCGCGAACCCATTCGATCAGCTTTTCTTCGGCGTTATACGCATCGATAGCACGAAGTTCGGGCTGAAAGCTTGCTCCGCCGTCGAGTGCCATTTGGTCATGCGGCTGATTCAAATAGCCGTTGAGGCCGATGACCGTGTGTGCGTCTATCAATCCCGGCGTCACAACTTTCGCATTTACAACGCGATAGTTCGCCGGAATATTTACTTGACTTGCCGACCCCACGGCTTCGATCTTGCCATTATTTACAAGAACGACACCGTTCGAGATCGGTTCGCCGGTCATCGTCCAGACCGTTTCGCCTTTGACGGCGACCTGAGCCGAGACAAGTAATAGTGAGCAATGAACAGTAAATAGGGCTAAACCTAATTTCACCGAGCGTGTTCCCAACCTTCTGATGTTTTTCGTTATTTGTTTTTCGTTATTCACTATTGGTTACCTCCGATGTCGCCGTCGAAGCAGTTGATATCGGAGTGTGCTCCGTCATCGCTTGTGGCACCTTTTCCACCGACTGCGAAAATATAATCTTTAGCATCGCTCCGGTCGAAAACCTTTCTTCCATCGACCCATGTCTGCAGCACGTGTGTGTAAACGCTTAGCGGATCGCCGGAAAGTACAACCATGTCGGCGTCTTTCCCGACCTCGAGCGAACCGACCCGATCCTGCATATCGAGCATGATCGCGTTTGCCATCGTTAGGGCATATAGAGCCTTGTCGCGAGACATTCCTGCCCGGACAGCCAAGCCGCCGGAACGCAGGAACCAGCGCGAATCGGTGATGCCGTCGTCGGTGTGAAATCCGACCAGAGCACCGGCTTTTTCGAGGGCAACGCCGTTCTCAAATTTAATATCTGTTGTCTCGAGTTTTCCACCCGGCGAATCTATAAAGATTATCGATGCCGGAGCCTTTGCGGCCGCGATCTCGGCGGCAACCTTCCAGGCTTCGGAAACGTGTTGCAGAACGATGCGGAAGCCAAATTCTTTCTGGAGCCGGAGTGCGGTCAAAACGTCATCGTGCCGATGAGTATGGAAATGGACCATCCGTTTTCCTTCGAGAGCTTCGACTAGTGCCTCCATTGCCAGGTCGCGAGGCGGCATTTTGCTATCGTCGGTGCCGGCCTTTTTGATCTTGTCGCGGTATTCCTGAGCTTTTATGAATTGAGCCCGAACCAATGCGGCGGATTTCGCACGCGTGCCGGGAAAAGCACCGCCGCCTGCTCTGATAGAATTAGTACCGTTAGCGAACTTTATCCCGCCCATGTACTTTCCGGACTTATCAAAGATCAGAAGATCATCGATCTTGGCGGCGTCGTCGCGAAGTTTTAGATAAAGCGTCTGACCGCTGTCAAGATGGCCCGAACCCGGCATTACATTAACGGTCGTAATACCGCCAGCCTGTGCACGCTGGATGCTGGCCGAACGCGGGTTTATTCCGTCAAGTATCCGCACATCGGGCTGGATAGGTGATGAGGCATCAGCTCCGGAGCCGCCGCCGATGTGGCTGTGTGAATCGACTAAGCCTGGCATTATAGTTTTGCCGGTCATGTCGTTGATCTGAGCTCCCGCGGGAGGCTGAACGTTTGCCCCGATCGCGGTAATTTTTCCATTTTGAACGACGATGGTGCCGCGTTCGATCGGTGCTCCGACGATCGGAATTATCCGAGCATTTGCAAATGCAACGGGTTGCTGTTGTCCCAAAATCGGACAGACGAACAACACCAATGCAAAACTGCATAACAGTAGTTTATTCATTTCAAGTTCCTCATTATTCGGTAAAGATGCGGTGTGTATAGATAAGGTGCTACGAAATGGTGTTGCTGTCAAGAAACCGCGCACCAAATCGGGCAAACGGAAGAAGATAGTGTTGGATCGGTAATTGGAACCGGCCCGAAATTCTGGGCATTTGCTCAATTCAGGCGGGTAATGCCCGATTTGTTTGTTTTGTGGCACGGGGGTTGAAGGTTAACCAGAGTGCAATAAATGCAGTCAGGGGGAAAGATCGTTATGAAGAAGTTTTTTGCTTTTACATTGTTATTTGTTTTCGCAGTTACATTGGCGGTTCCGGAAGCTTTCGGCCAGACTCGTCGTAAGAAGAAAAAGTATCCGGGATTGGCGACCAATATCGCGATCGTCGCCGGTGCGACGGCGGCAGGTGCGTTGATCGGTCGCGGACGTAATGGTGCAATGATCGGTGCAGGTGCTGGTTTGCTTTACGCATCGAGCCGAAAGGGAACTAAGCGCCGTGCGTACAACTCAAAGTTTCGGCGCGGTGCCAAGATCGCCGGTGGCGGATTGTTAGGTGCCGGTGTTGGCGCATGGGCCGGCGGTAAGACCGGTATGGTGATCGGTGCCGCAGCAGGTGCCGGTGCAACTTATCTCTACACCAAAAATGGCCGACGTTACTACCGAGGCAGCAACGGACGAGTTTACACTCGGTAGGTGCGCGTTAATTTAACTTTTAAGGGCTGTCCTTCGGGGCAGCCTTTTTCATTGAAATGATGTCGGCCAGGCGTTATTTGTTATTTGTTTATTGGGGAAAAATAGGAAGAAAATAGGAGACTTTTGGAAGGACATTCGAATTCGTTGCACATATGCTTTGCAAATCTTTGAACCAAGAGAACCGCGATTATTGGAGGCAAAACTAATGCGACAAGTTCGAACTTTAATCATTCTCTCTTTTTGGCTATTTCTTTTTGCTAACTCTGCAGATTCGCAGTCGTTTCGCAATGGCAAGATCGCCTTTGTCAGCGATCGAGATGGAGCGCGAGCCATTTATGTTATGAATCCGGATGGTTCTTCTCAAACGAGGCTAAGCGGCAGCGGGTCAATAGACAATCATCCCATGTGGTCGCCCAATGGCAAGAGACTCGCTTTCACTAGAGAAACTCAAAACGGCCCGTATATACATCTCATGAATGCCGATGGTTCGAATGTGCGGCCAATTCCAGGCGCGGTTTGCGAAAATTCTCCGATATCATGGTCACCGGATGGAACTAGGATTGCCTTTGTTCTAGGCCAGTATATTTACACTATTAGAATTGATGGAACCGGACGTCAGAATGTTACCGATGGCGATCCCGCAAGGGAACCTACGTGGTCGCCGGACGGTCAGAGGATAGCATTCACGGGTCCTGGAGCGTATAGCGACATCTGGCGAATCGACATAAACGGAAACAACATCGTTCGCCTTACGAATTCGTTTGACTATACCGGTGTCGGATCTCCCAACTGGTCACCGGACGGCACGCGTATCATTTACGCCGACGCGTCGGATTCGATGAACAGCAACGATCGCATAACTTCGATCCGAGCCGATGGGACCGATCCGCGGTACATATTTACACAGCAAGAAGTGATCATTTCGCGCCCAAGCTGGTCGCCAAATGGACAGAAGATCGTTTTTACCTCGTGCCCATGGGCACATCCGTGTCCGAATCAGCAAGTTCAGATTATCGATTCAAATGGCGGATGGCCCCAGCAATTAACTACAGTTGCGAACAATTACAATCCATCGTGGCAGCGAGTGCCTACACCCACTGCATTTGATTTTGATAACGATCTGCGGTCGGACATTGGCGTTTTTCGGCCGGTAGATAGGTTCTGGCATATTTACGGTTCAAGCAGCGGAGCCTCGTCGACAGAATTTGGCCTTTCGACGGATTTGGTCACTCCGGCGGATTTTGACGGCGATGGTAAGACCGACATTGCAGTATTTCGCGACGGCATTTGGTACTGGCTAAATAGCTCGAACGGTAATTTTAACGCCGCACAGTTCGGCATTGCGGGTGACATTCCGGTCCCCGCAGATTTCACAAATGATGGACGATCAGAACTTGCCGTGTTCAGGGCCGGAACATGGTGGACGTTAGATCTGACGAACCAGCAATCGTCCGCGTTGCATTTTGGGTTGTCGAACGATAAACCTGTAACTGCCGACTACGACGGAGACGGGAAAGCAGATCAAGCTGTTTACCGAAATGGCGAGTGGCACATTAACCGTTCGAGCCAAGGAAATTTGTTCGTTTCGTTCGGATTGTCCACCGACAAGCCACTGCCCGCAGACTACGACGGAGACGGGAAGGCGGATCCTGCGGTCTTTCGGGATGGAACCTGGTATGTTTTAGGAAGTTTGCAAGGGTTCATGGCCTTTCAATTCGGATTACCGAACGATACGCCGGTTCCCGCGGATTATGATGGAGACGGCAAAACTGATGCTGCTGTTTACCGGAATGGAGTTTGGTGGATCAATCGATCGACCGGTGGGATCGAGGTCCATCAATTCGGCAACAGCGGCGACCTGCCAGTACCGACCGCATTTAATCGGTAGTGTGGTACATAAAACCAACATCTGCGGCTGTCTTTCGAGGCAGCCTTTTTCAATTGTTTACCGGAAAACGGAGTTCGAAGGTTGTGCCGCCGGAGCTATTCGTGTGGACTTCGATGGTGCCGGCGTGGGCGGTGATGATGCCGTAGCAGACGGCGAGGCCGAGGCCAGTGCCCTGGCCGGCGGGTTTTGTTGTGAAGAACGGGTCGAAGATCTGTTTGGATGTGATCTCGTCGATGCCGATTCCGGTGTCGGTTATGCGGACGACGATCGAATTGTCCTCGAAAGTTGTTTGGATCGAGAGTTCGCCGCCGCCGGGCATTGCATCCTTTGCATTCAAAAAAAGATTTAGGAAAACCTGTTGAAGCTGATCGGGATCGGCGAATATTTGTGTGACGGTTTCGTCGAGATCGGTTTCGACCTTTAGTTTTTGAAATCCGGCATCGAAATTCGCGAGCCGCAGGCTTGATCGAACGACGTCGTTAACGTCGATCATGGATTTCGCGGCGGGACGTACACGGGCAAAGTCGGTCAGGTCTTTGGTGACGCGCTTGATGCGGGCGATCTGTTCCGAGATGAGTTTCAGCTCTTCCGAATTTTTCGCATTCGCTTCTTCTTTCCGCAAGATCTGGATGAGCGACGAGATCGCCGCGAGGGGATTGTTGACCTCGTGGGCGACTCCGGCCGCGAGCGTGCCGATGGCGGCGAGACGGTCGCTCCGCATCAGCTGATCGTTCATCTTGCGAAGCTGATCGATGTCAGCGGCCATCTTGCGGCTCATTTCGTTGAACGAGTTTGCCAGCAGGCCGATCTCGTCGTTGCTCTTGCGAAGATCGACCTCGGTGCCGTATTCGCCGTCGGTAACCTTGACCGCTGCGAGAGCGATCCGCTGCAAAGGCCGCGAGATCGAACGAACGACAAGAAGCAAAAGTAGAAGGTTCGGCACTAGAGCCGAAACAATGCTGAAGACCAAATACCTTCGCCACGCCTCGAACGACATTCCGTCCTGAAACGCCCACCAAACGATCGGTATTTGAAAGACGGCGAAAGAAATTATCGCGATCGATGCGATCGTTAGTGCGATCTTGTACGTGATCGGGAAAAGGCGCATTTGGTCGAGCGCCGTCTGCAGCGAAAAAAGCTTGAAATTTGAGATCGCGTAAGCGTAGATCAAAACTCCCGGAAGCACGAAGATCGCACTAAACGGAAGAAAGTCGTAGACATCAAAAGAAGGAAGTACGAGATTTGCCGCAGTCTTGAAAATACCGGTAATGAGGACCGCCCAAAAGATCGCCGAAAGTTGCTGGCCGCGTTGGGTTCCGGCGTATTGCCGAGCCTTTTTGTAGAGAAGATATGCACCGTAAAAGAAGACGAAATACACGTACGCGACGAATGCGTAGGCGAGCGGTGAGAGTTCGATCTTGAGATCTATTCCGTTATAACTGATCGACCGCCAAAGTAAGCCAAATATGGCGGCGGGAATCAGAACAAGTCCCGGTGCAAATAGAACCGCAGCCTTTGATCGCGGAGTTCGCGAGTTTTCGGGGAATACCCATGCGAAAACAACGAGTGCATACTGCATCATCAGCGCGATGACGAAACTGGTTGCGGCCCACCATTCGGCACCGAGATGCTCTTCATAAAAATTCCAGAAGACGAGGTCTTTGGTCGTCCATAAGGCGAGAAAAGCAATGAACGCGCCAAACGTCTGATTCGCACGGCTCCGCGGGTCGGCTACAAAAACGTAGAAACCGAGAAGCACAAGCAGGAATAGCGCGAACAGATGGAGCAGGACAAGCATTGATTAAATACTAATCCTCGCAGGTTTATTAGACAAAGAGTTTACGGAAGCACGATCTTGAAATTAGCCCCAACGGCGTTAATGTGGCGTGGTGCACCGGTGCGGTTGTCGCGGCGGACGTAGAAAAACTCTGCCGAAACATTGTTCGAAAGTTTCTTCCCGATCCCGGCCGAAAACTCGTGGGCGTTCCAGGACTTTGCCGAGAAATCATAGTAAGGCTCGGTTGCGACGAACGGCACGAACCATTCGGCTCCGTCTTTTTTTATTGGGACCTGAAATGTGAACTTGTTTCGGAAACGAACGACATCGGAGCGAGAATTACGGGCACGATATTCAACGCGATCGCGATTCTTGATCGCCACATGCTTAAACTTTTTGGAAAACGTCAGGTCGAAACGGATTCGGTGTTCGAACTCGTCGCGTCCACGACCCGGCTCGCCTCCACGATACAGATAAGTAGGCGTGATCGAAAAATTTTCATTAAGCCGAAGGTCGAACCCCGCACCTACCCGTCTATCAACCGGATATGCTCGATTCTGGCCGAGTCGAATTGTTCCAAAAAAAAGCAAAGAGAGCCGTGCGACGTCTTTGCCTTTTTTATCCTTTGTTTTGAGGATCGGTTTTACAAAGGTGGTTTCATTCCAGATCTGAAAATCGGTGTGCGGAGCTTGGCTACTGGCGTGAAAGGCAGAGCCAATAACGATCATGAACGCACAAAAGTAGGTGAAAATACGAAGTTTCAGAGTTTGCATTTAACTAAACATCAAGTACCCGCAAAATGTTTAGCAAATCGATCGAATGCGAAACTTTGCAAGTATTCTGATGTTACGCAAATGTTAACTCGATGTTACGAGAAAAGCCAAATGGCCGGTTTCACAAACCAAGAATAAAAGCGCAAATAGTGAACACCGTGCCGAAAGCGACAGGTAGAAAGTGCTTTTGTTCGATGTGATCGCCTCTGGAAAGCAGCCGGTGTGCCGTTGCATAGATCGGAAGGGCAATTCCGGCCGTAATTCCTCCGATCGCACCGCCGGCAATTGCGCCGAAGACCAAAAGGAAAATTCCGCCGACGCCGCCCGAGAAGATTCCCCAGACGACGCCCGAGAGTGCCAGGATCGAAAGGTAGGAATGCCAGCGATAGGTCTTGAGCGAATCGATTAGGCCGCCAACGTAGCTGCCGGTGATAAAGCCCATTGCCGCTGTTACGACGTTTGCCAGCAAGAATAGACCGACGAAAAAGTATTCCCCGGTATTGCCGGCGGAATCTTCGACGAACTTTATGAGTATCGATACCGGGCCAAAGGTTCCGAGCAACAGTCCAAGGTAAGAAAGGGCTTTGCGGGTCGAGATAGGTTTGGACATCGCGACAAAATCTGACTCTTCGCGATCATCAAGAAACATACGACGGCGAACTTCAAATTCGCGATTCGCTTTAAGAAGTGAATCGAGATCGCCTGCGTGCGGCCCGAAATTTAACTCTTCGTATTCATCGCGTTCTCGAGCGACGGTACCTCGATAGTCTTCCATTTTTCCCCCTTGGAAACTGCGGACCGAACAGCGAACGGTGTCAAATTTAGATCAAGGCTATCTCCCAGATCAAATATAATTGTTCGAACGTCTTCCCGATCGATCGAAAGGCCTTTTACCAACTCAACTACCTCGGCACGAGCACTTCTATGATGTTTCAAAACGTTCTGCTGGTTGCGTCGCTTGAGACATTTTGCACCGATCCGAGCATTTGGGTGACCGGCTGCAGCAAGAAGGTCTTGAAACTTCGGGGTATCTTGAGCGTTTGTCGCCTGAAGCATTAGGCCGAGTTCAACGTACCTTTCTACTACAGAATAATTTTCGGCTGCTTTGGCTCGCGGGAAAACGGTCAATGAAGTTTTCAGTCTAGCCAACACGTTTTGCGTGTTCGTGAACGCGGCAGAATCTGTTCTGTCATCGTGAGCGAAACCGCTACTTGCGACCACCGAGCGAAAACTTGAGTAAAAGAGACCTAGGCCAAATGCCGGCCACAAGGCCACGGATACGACGGCTCGAAACACGTCAATGGGTCGAATGCTCGGGTTTTGAATTTGAAGGAAGCTGTAAACTCCAAGCGGTGCACCAAGCGAAAGATAAATGATGGCGAAGTCGAGATAGGTCATCCTAAGCAAAACACGGCAATTGACATGCCCGATATGGCAATAAGTTAGGTGGATCCACTTGGGAATGTTAACTCTAAGTAAACAAAGAGACTGTTGAAACAATTCGGGAACTTTCGCTTATGACTAAGCGTTCAAAGTTTTGCAAGATGCAAAATTGTTCGAACATTGCTTTCGCGTTTTGCAAATCTGACAAATTCTTTCGCTCCGTATCGAAATAGAACGCAAAAGTGCTAGAACAGCTACGTCAACATAACGGCACGGGAGTTGCTCGATATTTAATTGGGGAATGAAATCATACGTTCTAAGAATTCATACATATATAGGTTTGAGCAAGGAGGCGAGCAGTTATGACTGAGAAATTAAAGGTAAAGGTAATAAAGAAAGGAACGGTCAAGGCTGAGCCGACCGTTGTAAAGAGCAAGCTCGTGGCGAAACGCGAGGCGGCACGCGAGATGGTTTCCACAGTTACTACGTGGGTGAACGACCTGCAGCAGCGAAAACGTGACGAGACGAAATTGGCTCTTGAACACCTATTTGGTCAACAGCCACGGCCGACACAATCTTAAACGATAGCCCGTGGGGGAAAGAGTCAAAAGGCTCGAATTCGTAATAGTAGGAAGGAACAGTCAACAATTGGCTGTTCTTTTGCGTTTGTCTCACCCATTTTAGAATCGGGGCACCCAGCAGGTTGCAAGTGGGCGAAGCGCATTGGTATTCTTGGTTCGTTCAACCACAGTTCACTGAAAGTATGAAGAATAAAGTAGCCGTGATCACCGGTGCCAGCAGCGGTATCGGCCGCGCGACAGCAAAACTGTTTGCCAAAGTCGGAGCGACAGTCGTTGCGATCGGTCGAAACGAAGTTGAACTTTCGGCGCTTCGAGATGAGGCAAGGGAATTCGAAGGTACGATAAAGGTGCATTTGGCAGACGTTTTGGAGCATTCGCAAGTTGACCGAATTCTTTCTGAAACGATTCAGCATTCCGGTCAAATAGACGTGCTGGTGAACGCGGCGGGTGTTATTAAAACGGGTGATATCGAAAATACGACGCTTGACGAATTTGACCGAATGATGAATATCAATGTTCGGTCCGTGCTCAATTTGATGCAGAAGTGTATTCCGCATCTTGAGCAGACAAAGGGAAATATCGTCAATGTTTCCAGCGTCACGGGCCTCAGAGCGTTTCCGGGCGTACTGGCTTATTGCGTTTCAAAGGCGGCGGTTGATCAATTGACTCGGTGTGCCGCTTTGGAACTTGCTCCAAAAGGCATCCGTGTCAATGCTGTCAATCCGGGCGTTGTTGTCACAAATCTGCATAAGCGTGGCGGAATGACCGATGAGAAATACGACGCATTTCTCGAGCATGCAGCGGACACGCATCCGCTTGGCAGGCCGGGCGAAGCTTCGGAGGTCGCGGAGCTTATCCACTTCCTTGCATCTGAAAAAGCCGAGTGGATAACGGGCGTAACTTACTCGATCGATGGCGGCCGTGCGCAAACGTGCGCCCGCTGATACGTCTATTGATTTAGCCGGAGGTCTCTACACTGAAACTTCGCTTGCTTCCAAGCTCATTTGAACCCGACGGATCTGCATCTTTGCGGCAACATACGACGTGTTTTGTGATCGATGACCGCGTTGCGATCGATGCCGGAACTCTGGCTCATGCCGCTACCAATGAAATGCGTTCGAATCTGCGTGATGTTGTTTTGACGCACGCTCACCTTGATCACATTGCCGGATTGCCGCTTTTTGTTGATGATCTATTCGCATCTCTCGAAGTCCCGATCCGCGTTCATGCGAGCCCGGAAGTTATCGAAATACTGGAACGAGACATTTTCAATTGGTCGGTGTATCCGTGTTTTTCCGAGTTGAATAACGACCACGGAAAAGTGCTCGAATATGTTCCGATGACAGCGAATGAACTTTCATTGGTAGCACATCTCGGGATCACGCCGCTCAACGTAAACCATAAAGTGCCAACAGCAGGTTTCGTAATTTCCGATGGCGAAAAGAAGATCGCTTTAACCGGCGATACGGCTGAGGTCGCGGGCTTTTGGGACCAGGTAAATAGGCTCGAACGGCTAGATGCTTTGCTGATCGAATGTGCGTTTCCTGACGAAATGGCTGAACTCGCAGAAGTTTCACATCATCTTACGCCGCGGCTTTTGAAGAATGAACTCGGCAAGTTCATCAAGACCGATTGCCCGATCTATGTTGTAAACATCAAGCCAACCTACCGCGAACAGGTGATACGCGAGGTCGAACAACTGAACATTAAAAACTTGACGGTTCTCGAAGTCGGGAAAACGTACGAGTGGTAGAAACGTGATCGTTATTTCGTTATGTTGCGCAGAAAGTTTATAGGCTCGAACGAGCGTTCCCGGTGTTCGTCGGGGAAGTCGTAAAGCGTTACGCGTCCGTTTCGAAGAACGGTCTTCACTTTAAAGGTCCGTGCCTCGCGATCTTTGCCGGGCATTATTTCGGCACGAAACGTGACATGCATTTCAGGCCTTGCCCAGATGCGAACCATTTTTTCAGATTTTGTTTTCTGTTTACTAAATATCGCCATCGCTTATTTCTCGGTTTAAAGGCTTTTTGTGTTTCGCTCCCCGATTTGATGGGCGCACTTTTTCATCCGGACGCCGGACGCCGATCTTTTTCGACGGCGGAGCGGTTGGTTTCCGGACAGAATCAAAGACCGGCATCTCCGGTTTTTTGCGTTGTTTTCCGGCCACGCACGCATTGTAGCAGAATTTTGTCATCATTTTGCTAGCCTATCTCTCCACCAACGAGTCTTTTAACGTGGTACGATTGTTTGACAAAAACCTCTAACAAAATCCACGATAGTCCGAGCAGAAAGTGTAAAGCAGAGTTTCGACCAACTGATGAACAGAAGATCTCAGGTTCAATTGAGAGGCGAACTTGTCCGACCGCATCGTGGCCGGCCATTCTGGCTGTCGGCAAAGACCTATTACGTTATTTCGATAGTCGCATCCGTTTTGGTCTTTTTTGCCGCTTGGATCTTGATGAGCGAAAGCGGTGAAACTGTGCCCTACGTCGGTGCCAGTTTGGTCGCTGTGATATTACTAGCGAGCGCTGTCTTGATCCGCGAAGTTATTTTGCGGATGCACGAGAACAGTGCACGAGCCGAAAGAGCACGCCTCGATAAACGGATGCGGGCGGCACTTAAGTTCATTCCCGGTGACGATGTTAAAAAGATATCGCTTGAACAAAACAAGGCGTGGCTAGGATATATTCGCACCAAATCAGATGCTGCAAAAGTGCTCGCAAAGATCGCCGACGCTCATCGCGAAGTGTTTGAACTTTGTGAAAATTATCTGAACGAGATCAGCCAGGAAATGCCAAACGTTACCCCGGGATCGCCGCGTATCGGTGCTTTTCGTAAGGGAACTGATAGGATCCAGGCTATCCACGAGTATCACTTGATAAAATGGGCAAAGATCGAATCTAGCCAATTCGTCGCTGGGAGTGCATATCGTGGTAACATAAATGACACGTTGGCGGTCGCCGGTCGAGCGGAAAGTGCGATAAGATATGCGCTCGACTACTATCCGAACAACGCCGATCTTGTGGCCTCACACGCCGTGGTTAGGAATGCACGAAGGATGGTCGAAGCGGCAGAATTAACGAATGAGGCCGAGAGTGCCAAGAGGCTCGGTGATCTTGAACGGGCATTGATTTTATACAATGATGCGCTTAAGAAAATGGGCCCGGTAGAATTGCTTTCCGGTTCCTACGAAGAAAGCATTGTTGAACGGCTTTCGGCTGAGGTCAGTATTTTAGAGACCAGATTAAATGTTGTCTAGCAGTTGGGCCGCCTGCTCGCCGTCGTATTTTGGATTTACGGATGATTTCCCAGAACTGTCCCAAATGTAGGAGCACGCGAATAAGACGCGGGTACCGGCCAACGCCGATATGGTCTAAAGTTCTGTTTCGTTACAATTTGTTGTGCGACGCCTGTAATCTGGAGTTCTTTGGCTTTGCCGTTCCGTTCACCGTCAACTCGCGTGGCCGAAAGCGTCCGAAAAAGAATGATGGAGAGCGGATCATAGATTGATCTCTAAGTGTAAAAACCCTCTTGTTGACCCGAAGTTTCAATCAAGCATCGCTGCGCAAATGCCGAATCGAGCGAACAATTATATTCGTTTGGATATTGGTCGCGTGCGTTTTTGTTCCGGTAACCGGTCAAACATTGCCGCGATCCAGCCAACTTGTTCACTTGGGTGATGTGATCGACGTTGATGTAATCGGCAGCACAGAATACGATTGGCGCGGGCCGATAACGCCGGAAGGGTTTCTCGACGGCTTCGACCAGATAGCGAAGCAGATCTTTGCCTTGTGCCGAAGCGAGGATGAGATCGCGGCTGATATCGCTACAGAATACGGCCGGATACTTCGTGAGCCGAAAGTGCGTGTTTCGATAATCGATCGTTCAAACAGGGCATTGGCACGGCTCGACGGAGCGGTTAGGACGGCATATCGTTTTCGCATACAGCGACCGGTTCGATTGAACGAACTTATTGTCCACGCCGGTGGAATAACCGACGGAGCCAGCGGTGAGATCCAGATCCAGCGGCCGAAAAATCTGAGTTGCGAAGGCTTTGACCGCGGAACCGACGACACGGCAAGACCGGCGGTAAAAGTGATCAAGATCAGTGATCTTCTTAAAGGCATCGAGGAATCAAATCCGACAGTTTTAAGCGGGGACATCGTAACGATCCTCGAAGCGTATCCTATCTATATGATCGGCGGCGTTAATCGTCCGGGTTCGGTTGATTCCCGTTCGCAAGTTACGCTCTCACGGGCGATCGCAATGGCGGGTGGATTAACCAAGAGTGCCAACAGTTCAGCGATCTCGATCTATCGGCGAACTGATGGGAAGACAAAGATCATCAGTGCTTCTCTGGATCAGATCGATTCGGGGACAGCAGCTGACCCTCCGCTGAACGCCTTCGATATTGTCGATGTGACCGAGCGAGGCCGGCGACCGAGACGGCTTCCGCCTGATCCGGATGCGGCGATACGGAGCACAAGAAGCGGTCCGGTGCAGCCTCCGCTGAAGATCATCGACTAAGCAATCATTTGTAAATTTTATGAATTTAATTGATGCCCGCCCCCGAAAATGGTTCAATAGGGTTTGGGGTTTCCACGAAACGTTATGGCAAACAAATTGAGTCGCCGGTTCACGGCATTGTTATGGTTGGTTGGTGCGGGCATCCTGATCGGCGGATTGGTCGCATTTGAACAGATCGCTCTGCTCTATCTGGTGGCATCGCTTGGCCTTATTGTGCTGCTTTTGGTAGTCGCTTTTGCAGATCTTGAAAGCATCGGTAAAGAAGGCGGCGGTTTCGCCGGGCAGAAAGATTAAACATTGATCTCAAATTTTCGAATCAAATTCGTCGGCCTGTTAGGTCTGCTCGTATGCGTAATTGCTCCGGCAGCGAACGGGTCGATCTTCGTCTCGGGTGCCGAACGGGACTTGAAATGGCGAAAAGAGCGGATCATGATCGCGATATCTGATTCGTTCAAGGGAGATATTTCGTCGATCAAGCGCGGTTCCGACCCGGTCGAAGCACTTCGAAGGAGTCTGAAAACATGGTCGGACGTTTCGGGAATTGAATTTGAGTTGGTGAATTCGGATGATCTGAACGTCAGCGCATCGGGCGCTACGGGCGATGGCGTAAATCTGATCACGATCGCAGGTACAGCACAGAACACATTATTTATCGGCAAAGAGGCGGCAGGGATACCGGCCGCGACTCGTCTTTTCTTCGACAAATCGGGCCGAATAACCGAGGCCGACATCGTACTGAATCCGGCGGAGCAGTTTTCAACAGACGGAACGTTTGGAACCTTCGATCTCGAATCGATCTTTGTTCATGAGGTCGGCCATTTGCTCGGACTTGGCCATTCAGATCTGCCGTCTTCGTCGCTTTTCGAGAGCTTGCCAAGGAATGGCATATTCGGCACACAGGCATTTTCGGTTCGAACGCTTTCGACCGTCGATATTGCCGAGGCTCGAGCGAAATATGGCTTGTCGACAGACCTTGAATGCTGCGGTTCCTTGAGCGGAAAGCTCTCTTTGGAGAACGGACGTCCGGCCGCAAATGTGAAGGTCTGGCTCGAAAAATTTGCCGATGGAAGGACCGTGGCAATCGTCCGAACGGACGATCAGGGTCGTTTTCAAATGAACGGTGTTTCGGAAGGTAATTACCGGTTGGTTAAAGGTTCAGATATCGTTCGGAACGAACTCGATCAGATCGTGATCTCAACCGGCGAGGAGGCGAAGGTCGCCGAACGGACAACCGTTACGGATGTCGAAACGAGGGCTTTTCTTGGGCTTAATGGCCAACTTTCCAATGTCGCTGTTCCCGTAAACCGGGGTAGCACATATCGTGTTTACATAGGAATTTCGGGCGGTGTAGCTGATCCGGTTGAAGTATTCTCGACTTCGAAGAATGTTTCTATCGATCAAGATTCGATTCTTATTCACTCGTTTTTTGAAGGTATTAAGGTGATCAGCGTTGAGCTGGATATCGACGCGTTGGCAGAATTCGGCGATTATTCGCTTGTGGTTCAGCTTGCTAACGGACGAACGGTTCCGTTGCCCGGTTCGTTGACATTGGAAGCGTTTCAAGTTCGCGGTTTCCGTTCCATGTTTTAGCGGGATCACTATTTTAAGTTAGTTGCAATTTACTGCCCATTGTGGATAATCTTGATTGTTCACCTCCCCGGTGAACACCAAGGTCACGAGGGGTGAGGACTTGTGGCCATTGGGGCGGCGGAGTGGGAGACGCCGCCCCTTAATTTTTCGGCTACGATGCGATTGGATGGGATCAAACAGGGTCGTTCGAGCTTTCCGATCGTTAAGCCGCAACTTATTCTCTCCGATAATTGAACGGATAATCATCGTGGCCGCCGAATTGAGACGGGCGGTCTTTTTACTTTGATATGAAACGACGCGGACGGACCTGGCTACAAAAATGGTTGTTTAATGATGTCTCCGAGATCGAGGGCCCTCATGAACAAGTCGGCCGTCACCCACAGCACTCGTGGTGGCAGGTAATGTGTCTGACCGGCGTCGATTACTTTTCGACGCTGGGTTATCAGCCGGGAATCGCGTTTCTTGCCGCCGGTGCGTTGTCGCCATTTGCAACACTGGTTTTAGTCTTGTTGACGTTGTTCGGCGCTCTGCCAATGTATTGGCGTGTTGCTGAAGAAAGTCCGCACGGTGACGGTTCGATCTCAATGCTGGAACGGCTTCTTTCGCGTTGGAAAGGAAAGATGTTCGTGCTCGTTCTTCTCGGGTTCGTTGCGACAAGTTTCATCATCACGATAACGCTTTCGGCTGCCGACGCGACCGCACATATAATCGAAAATCCATACGTTGAAAAGAACTTTCAATTCCTTCACCACGAAGTGATAGTAACGCTCGTCCTGATCGGGTTTCTCGGTGCCGTTTTCCTTCGTGGATTCAACGAAGTGATCGGAATTGCGGTCGTAATCGTCGTTGTGTTTTTGGGTCTAAACATTGTGATCATCGGTGTTGGCCTGCACCAGATCATCGTTGTTCAACCAGAGGCGATCAATAACTGGACGGCGAATCTGTGGATGCATCCGAATGTTGGCGGAAGTGTTTTTTATCTGATTTTAGGTTCCTTGCTTTTGTTTCCAAAGCTCGCGCTCGGACTGTCAGGGTTTGAGACCGGCGTGGTCGTGATGCCGCTCGTAAGAAGCGATGTTGCGATGCCGGAGCAGAACGGGCAAGCTATTCATCTCTCGACACTTTCTTCTGAACCGCCGTCAGCCGACATAGATGCACACATTCAAGGCCGGATCGCAAACGGCAAAAAACTCCTGACCGGTGCCGCCGTCATAATGAGCTTTTTTCTAGTTGGGAGCAGTATTATTACCACAATGTTGGTGCCGTATGCCGAGATCCAGGAAGGCGGGAAGGCATACGGTCGTGCGATCTCGTATCTGTCGCACACGTACCTCGGCTCCGCCTTCGGAACGGTTTACGACATCTCTACGATAGCGATCTTGTGGTTTGCCGGTGCATCGGCAATGGCAGGACTATTAAATATCGTTCCTCGTTATCTTCCACGATACGGAATGGCCCCGGATTGGGCCAAGGCGACACGACCTCTCGTGTTCGTTTTCACGGCGATCTGCTTTTTGGTAACTATACTCTTTCAGGCAAACGTAAACGCGCAGGGTGGGGCGTATGCGACCGGCGTTCTAATGCTCATGACGTCCGCTGCCGTTGCCGTATCGATCTCGGCCCGACGTAAAGGCGAAAAGGTTTGGATAGCGTTCATGATCATAACTTTGGTTTTTGCTTACACGACCATAGTCAACATGATCGCTCAACCGAATGGAATTCAGATCGCCTCGGTATTCATTTTCGGTATCATCGCCACCTCATTTATTTCCAGAGCTCTTCGAACCACCGAAGTTCGTATCGACGAAATTGCGTTTGATGCAAAAGCGATCGAGTTCATCGATGAATTGACGGAAGGCGAGATCCGGATCGTGACCAACCGGCGCGAAACCGGAGATATTTCGGAATATCGATTTAAGGAACACGAGAAACGTATCGACAACCATATTCCGTCAACTGACCCGGTCTTGTTTTACGAGGTCGAATTGGGCGACGCTTCAGAGTTTAAAGGCGGATTGCTGATCCGTGGTGTTGATGTCGGCGGCTATCGAATACTGCGTACGGAGTCGCCGGCAGTCCCGAATGCGATCGCCGCACTATTGCTAAATCTGCGAGACCGAACCGGAAAGATCCCGCACGTTTATTTCGGGTGGAGCGAAGGGAATCCACTAATGTATCTCGCCCGATATATTCTGTTCGGTGAAGGCGATACTGCGCCGGTTACGCGCGAGATATTGCGCCAGGCCGAAGAGGACCCGGAGTTGCGGCCCAATGTTCACGTTGGTGGTTAAATATTATTCCGGTTCGGTGAGTCCGAAAGAACCGAGGGGTTCATCTCAAGAAAGCACGAACGGCAAAAGACAGGGCGGCCCTGCGAAGGATAAAATGGAACCGTCGTTTGGGTAAAGCAACGCGCACATTTCACTGAAACTTCGATCCGCTGTTTGATGCCAGATTCTTGTGCGGCGGTGATCGCGGCAAGCCGTGCGTTCTTGGCTTGCTTGCATTCTTTACAGCGTTTCGGAGGGTTTTGGAGATTCTTATCGCGGAAGAATGCCTGTTCGCCTGCGGTCCAGATAAAATCCGTATCGCAATCAATACATAGGATGTTGCGGTCTTGGAGTTCTGCCTCGGATTCGGTCAATGTCGAATGTCCGTTCAATTCGATCTCGTTTACATGCATAACCAAACCCTCCTCTTTCGCTCGGCGTTCTAACCACGGTAAAAATTCTTGTGCTTGTCCCCTCGGCTACTTAGCTGACGGCGGGCGGCTGTAGTAAATTCAATCTATACGGGCGAAACGAAAGTCGAAAGAACCTAACAACGACAGTTTCTGAACATATAACTAACGCTTATCTCTGTCAAGTATTCGCCCGCAAAGCAGAGGGAGCTACTGCGATCATTTATACAAATATGAATATTTTGGTAATTGGGTCAGGCGGACGTGAACACGCTATTTGCCATGCGATTTCAAAAAGCAGCCGGCTGTTGAAACTTTATTGTGCTGACGGCAACGCCGGAATCGGTGAGCTTGCCGAGTTGGTCAACATTAAACCGGACCAGATCAATGAGCTTGCTGATTTCGCAGTCGCTCACACCATCGATCTGACCTTTGTCGGCGGCGAGGTGCCGTTGTCCCAAGGCATCGTCGATGAATTTGAATCTCGCGGGCTAAGGATCATTGGTCCGTCGAAGGCTGCGGCTCGGCTGGAATCGAGCAAGGTCTTTGCAAAAGAATTTATGCGGAGACACGAGATCCCGACGGCAAAATACCGTGCCGCTTACACGACTGATCAGGCGATCGCCTTTCTACAATCGGGCACATTTGGCGACCAGGATTCGCCGGTCGTCGTGAAGGCCGATGGTTTGGCCGCGGGTAAAGGTGTGGTCGTTGCCGCGGACAGGAAATCGGCGATGGATGCCTTTGGCGCAATGAGCGAATTGGCCGGCAACGCGGCGTCGGCCCAGATCGTACTCGAAGAATGCATTTTCGGTAAAGAGATCTCGCTGCTTATGTTCTGCGACGGAGAGAATTTTGCGTTAATGCCCCCAACGCGCGATCATAAGCGGATCGGCGAAGGTGACACCGGCCCGAACACGGGTGGCATGGGCACGATCACCGATGACCAATTGCTGACGAGCCAGCAGACCGAGACGATCATTGAAACGATCGTCAAACCGACGCTCGCTGGTTGCGTGTCGGAAGGATTTCCGTTTCGCGGAATTCTCTTTTTGGGGCTGATGATGACGGAGAACGGACCGAGCCTATTGGAATACAATGTAAGGTTTGGCGATCCGGAAACGCAGGCGATCTTGGCTCGGCTCGAAACTGATCTGATCGAGATCTGTGAATCCATGATCGATGGGAGTTTGGGCAAGCACTTTATCCGTTGGCGAAAGGGAAGTTCGGCATGCATCGTTCTCGCAAGTGAGAATTATCCCGGCAAACCAAGAACCGGCGATGTGATCAGCGGGATCCCAAATGCCGAAGTAACAGATCGTTATATTTTTCACGCCGGAACAGACACCGCCGATGGAAAGGAATTTTTGACATCGGGTGGACGCGTTCTAGGTGTAACTGCAGTAGCTGATGACCTTGAAACTGCTATTGCGTGGGCATATAACGGCGTTAGCAAAATATCGTGGCCGGGAATGCAGTATCGCCGCGACATTGGAAAATGAAAAAGCGGCCCGAGAGCCGCTCTTTGTTGAAAATTCAATTAGAACTATTCAGATGCTCCCGTGATCTCGGACACGCGGGCAGGCGAAAGGTTAAGAACGTTATCACCGGCAATGATCGAAACTGGCGAACTCCAGATGGCAAATCCTTTACCGGTCTTCGTTATTCCGAAAAGGTAATAGCTACCGGGCTCTATTCCACCGAGAGATGCAATTCCGTCAGAACCGGTCGTCCCCGAGTATTCAACCGACGTGTTGATAGCCTTCATAGCTCGGTCCCGGAAATCTCCGTAGCGTTCCGGAAACATTACCGCCAGTCCCAGACTGTTTGTCAATGAATTGCCCTCGATCGGTATAATACGAGCTTCCGAAAGAATGTCTTCAACGCTTCGCTCAAGCAGGTAGAATTTCTCATTTTTGACTGCTTGCGGCGAGCCGGATTGCGATACGACCTTAGCGTCGATCTTTACCTGGCCTTTGGTTGGCGGAGCATTTACGTCCGTCTGCGACCCAGGAACGTTCGTCCTCGATTCCGGTACGGAAACAGGCTCACTGGAAGTTGCGGGAGCGGTTACTGTGCTTGGTTCGCTAGAAACTCGGTCTCGAGATGCTGGCCGCGAAGTGCCATCGCTGCCAACCCGAACACTTAGGTTAGAATTCGCCGAATCATCGCTCCGGTTGAACATCACAAAAGCGAAAACGATCAGTCCGATCAAAGCGATCCCGCCCACTGCGAATGCCCAAGGTGGAACGCCTTCTTCATTCTTTATCGGCTCTTGGACAATGATCGGGCGTGCCGGTGTGGCCGTATTGTATTGAAGCGGCCTTCCGCAGTTCGTGCAGGCGACCGCTGAAGTTGAAACGTCGTGTCCGCATTCAGGACAGTTTGATAATGACATAGTGGAAATCTCCTTCTTTATTGCTCTCAACGATACTAATAGCAATGCCCGTGCCAACTCGTATACTGAAAACGAGTGCCCGAGGTGACGAAATGGTTGATTATTTAGCGGTGAAGGCTTCATTTGCCAAAGTTTAAGCTTGGTACGGCCTTTGCACTTATAGAAGCTTAGAAAGCTGCCGAAAGCACAATCGGTTGTTCAGGGGGAATAATAAAGATGAAAGGGATATACAAGGTATTATTTACGATCGGATTTGGTTTGGCTATATTGGGCGGAATGGCTGTAGAGACTGATGCGCAAAGTCGTCGTGAGATTCAACGAGAGCGTGAAAGGTACGAACGTGCTCAGCGGCAGTCCGAACGCCAAAACATTCGCCGTGCACGCCAGAATCGTTCAAATGGGGTCGTTGTTGTTGATCCGACAAGCGATGCGGTGGCCGATATCACATATTTTCCGGGATCGCCGAGACAAGCAATGAACGCTAGCCTTCGGCAAGGATATGAGCAGGGAATGATCGCAGGTCAGTTCGATTCTCGAAAGAAGAAATACAATAATTCGAACGTCTATCGCGACACCGGTAGATCGCCAAACTCCGGCGACCCGTCTGCAGCGGATTACTACCATCGACAAGGTTACTTGGAAGGCTATGAAGACGGCTATTACGGACGACGACGCTACTAGTAAGATTCAAATAAAGTTGAGGCCTCGACCCTGAATCGGTCGGGGCTTTTTTGTGGAAGGTGACATGCTAGTATTTAATCATGACTCCTGAATTTGAAATGCTGATGCACGATCCGGATCTTGAGGCGACGCGAGGGCCGGGCGGGACGCTTATTTTTCTTGACGGCGATCAATATTGTGTCGTCGGCCCGGAATTTGTAAGCATTGAAGACAGTATCTGTTATGCGTTCGGTGCAACTAAAGAAGAGGCGATTGCGAATTACGCACGAAAGTTTGGTTATTGAATCGACTTGGCGAACTCGGTGCCAAAAATATAAGATAGCCAAAGAGCACTTTATTATGAAACAAGCGATTTTATCGACACTGTTTGCGATCGGATTCGTTTTGGTCGGCGCGGGCAGCGGTTTTGCCCAGACGGCCTCGGTTGATGGCGATTGGGATGGCGGTTTTGAAACGCCCGGCGGCGCAAGGCCGTTTAAGATCACACTTAAAATGGACGGGGAAAAGCTTTCCGGTACCGTTAAACGTCCAACCGGTGATGTACCACTAACCGGCACGATCAAAGGAAGCGACATCAGCTTTGGCTATACGATCAACTATGGCGGAAACGATCTGACTTTATCTTTTGCCGGGAAAGTCACGGGCGAGACTATGGGAGGCACGCTTTCGTTTGGCGGACAGGCAGAAGCGCCTTGGACCGCGAAACGTGTGGCAAAACCAAACCCGTAAACATTTACATCGCATACTGAAACAATTCGTTTCAATCATCGAACCAAGGGAGAAAATTATGGAACGCAAAACCGCAGACGAGTATCCGCAAGAATTATTAGACCTTTTTCACGAATGGCAACACGGCGAGATCGATCGCCGAACGTTCTTTAGCGGCCTAAGCAAATTTGCTGTTGGCGGGCTCACCGTTGCCGGAATCGTTCATAGTCTTACGCCGAATTACGCCTGGGCACAGACGATCCAACCGGATGATAAAGAAATCAAGGTTGGCTACGAGACGGTTCAATCTCCAGCCGGAAACGGCACGATAAAAGGATATTTTGCAAAGCCGGCAAAGGGCAAGAAGTTTGCTACGGTTCTCGTGATTCATGAAAACCGAGGGCTAAATCCCTACATCGAAGATGTTGCCCGACGGTTCGCAAAAGCCGGTTACATGGCGCTGGCTCCTGACGGATTGACCTCGGTCGGCGGCTATCCGGGCAATGAGCAAGATGCGGCAGCCAAATTCCGAACGGTCGATGGAAAGAAAATGACCGAAGATTTTGTTGCGGCGGCGAAGTGGTTAAAGACACATAAAGAGGGTTCGAAGAAGCTTGGTGCCGTCGGGTTTTGCTTTGGGGGCGGAATGGTCAATCAGCTTGCGGTTATGCTTGGAAAAGATCTGGACGCCGGCGTCGCGTTTTATGGCAGACAAGCCGGAATCGCAGACGTGCCAAAAATATTCGCACCTCTTCAGTTCCACTACGCTGGTAACGATGAACGAATCAACGCCGGCATCAAGCCATACGAAGAGGCATTGACCGCCAACAAAAAGACTTTCGAATCCTTTCTATACGAAGGCAAACAGCACGGTTTCCACAACGACACAACACCGCGCTACGATGCCGAATCAGCAAAGCTTGCATGGGAACGAACCCTTGAACATTTCAAGAAGAATCTCAAATAATCGAAGTCCGACATCCTCAAAAGATCAAATTGCGAAATGCCTCGATCCGGTAAGGAACGAGGCATTTCGGTAATTAACATCAAGTCAATTAGCAACCTGAATGGCCGCAATCGCATTTGATCTCCGTGAGATCCTGATCCTTCGCGTCCTTGCAGTGGTCGCTGCAAAATTCGGAATCGCCATCTCGAGCACAAACGCATAATTCATGCCCACATTTGTTTTCATTTGCCATATAAACCTCCTTTTGAACAAATAAGGTGCAAAGACCGTGCCTTAATGTTTGCATCGAATTAATACGCCTCAAGATCCCGCCGAAAAAAACCTATCTCTCAATGTCTCAATTTGCTAAGGATTCGAGTCTTGCGGCGATATCGAATGCAGCATTCGGACGTGCGAATCTTCGGGCATTAGCGCTCATCGTTTTGAGACGTCCTTTGTCTCGGATGAGTTGTTCGATCTTAAAGCCAAGAGTTGCGGGATTGTTTGAACGGATCGCGGCACCTTGTTCGAGTAAGTGATCGGCATTTCGCTCTTCTTGGCCCGGAATCGGATTCGCGATCACGAAGACAAGTCCTTTCGTGAGTGCTTCGCAGGTTGTTAAGCCACCGGGCTTGCCAACGATCAAATCAGATGCGCTCATATATTCGTCCATGTCGCGAGTGTAGCCGATCGGGATTACCCGCGTGCCGTTCTTGCCCGGTATCTCATGTTCGAGCTGAGTTTTCAATTCTTCGTTCTTTCCGCACATTGCCAGGATCTGGATCGGCGTTGCCAACGCTTTAAGCGAATCTAGAAGTTTATCGATGTTGCCCACACCGAAACCCCCGAGCGAAAGCATTACCGTCGGTAAGTTCGCGTCTAGGCCGTACTTCGAACGCATCTCGACTGTGGGTTTGTCTTCAGCAAACTTTGGGTCGATCGGAATTCCGGAAACCGTCGTTTTCTCATCCAGATAACCGAGCGACCGAAGATAAACGGCTGTTTCCTCGAGTGCGACAAAATAGTGCTCATAATGTCGGCATAGCCATAACGCGTGCATATCGAAATCGGTCACGACGATTGCCTGCGGCGTGGTCATTTTGCCCGAACCCTTAAGGTCAGAAATGATCTCTGAGGGAAGGAAGTGTGTGCAGATGATCCAGTCCGGATCGTACTCGAGGATCATTCTCACCAGCGGTCGAGTGTTGAGCTTATCGAACAACAGCCGGCGCTTCTCGTTCTTCCAAGGTTCGTCCAGGCTGTCGTACATCCAGCCGAGAACTTCGGGCATGCTGTTCACGAGCGTAATATACGCATTTCCATAGAGCCGACGAAACAACGGATTCGTGAACTTTAGTACGTCTTCATGTCGAACCTCGGTCGCGATGCCTTTGATCTCAAACGCTTTCTTCAACGCATCCGCGGCGGTCACATGTCCATTCCCGACTGACGCCGAAAGTATAAGGATTCGATTGAACATTTTACTGACAGCCTTCCGACGAACCCTTGAACACAACCGAATTGATGATCCGTCGGCTTGCAGTTTGGCCATCAGCATTGTCTTTTGGGTAAACCGTGATTACTGACCAAACACGTTCAGGCTTGGTTTTCTGGTAGATCAAGCAGCCCTTTAATTCAAACGCTTTCTCGTTTCTGGTAAATGTGCCATCGTATTTGGCGTTAGAGTCGGACTTAATATCAAGCGAATATTTGAGATCGCGCGCCTGCTTTTTAAGTGCCGCCATGCTGGTATCGGCGAGTTCCTTGATCTGGAATTTGCGCTTCCCCGTTGGTTCGAGCTGAGTATAAGACGAACCGAAATCCTTTTCGTCGTAGGCATGGATCTTCATTGCATTGAAGACCTCTTTGGTGCCGGGCGGTAATTGTGCGGCGGTCGGTGTTTTGTCGTTAGGCTGACCCGGCAGTTCGACACTTATATCCATCGAATCCAGTTCAAACGTTTTCCACTCTTTCCCAGCGAGTGAAAAGTTTGGCGACGATTCTTCAGAGGCCTTTGGCAGATTTTCCTTGACCTGCTTCGTGAGCTGGCCGCAACCCAAGATCGCAACAAAACCGAGGACAAGGAATGGAATCATGGACGCCTTATTTTTCATTGCAAAGGAATGTAGCACAAGACAAATTTACTAACAAATAATTGCGTACTTTGGATGCATATTCGTTTCGATCCACCTATCGAAGTGTGCGATACTGCCGTCCATGGAATGTATAAGATGCGGGGCGACGGCGACCGTTGAAGGTTCGCTGATGGATACGGGCGGCGGCGGGAGCCTCGTGTTTCTGCTTAAAGACATTTCACGACTCAAGAGCATCTTTGGGGCCGGTAGCCGGAGCATAAATGCTCATGCTTGCCTCCATTGTTCTCATCTCGAACTCACGGTCGAATTCACCGACAAGGACCGCAAGAAATTCCAAGATTTCACCGGCCCGCAACCCGATGTAATTGACCGTATCAATTGAGCTACATATTTTACATAACGGCTCCGCAAACCCGTTGACCTCTTAACGTCCCAGATGTATGATAGCCGCCAATATGCAAACGAGACGCGAATTTCTGATCGGTGCTTCCGCGTCCAGTCTGTGCGTCACTTTGCTTGGGTGCCGCAATGGTTTACGAGAAGCCGTTCTAAAGATCCCGGAAGACGCCGACGAGTGTTTTGACGTTTTCAAGTTCTTCACTGATTCTGCGCTTGGATTCGAACAAGCGAGGACTGCCTTTCACCTGACAGGCGAGCCAAAGGTCCTTCAATCTTCCGAGAGATGGCGGCGTCATATATTCGAAGATCAAAAGGGCATTGCAAAGCGCGTCGAACTAAATACCACCACGGATGATCAACACGGTGAATATCTTTCCGGCATCTACATCAACTACGGCAAGCCGGCAGGTATCTCACTTTCAACGATGAAGGCGAACTTCGGGGCCGCGACCGAGCATTTGAAGAAAGTTCCCGTTTATGGGACCGCCGCCCCGAAGATGTTCACCAACCTAATGCCCGGTCAAAAAGAAAAAGAGGTCATCTCCTACGGCTTTTACCCGGAACCCATCGTTCCCGCAACTATGAAGGTCAGCATTCTCTTCACTGCCGATTCGACATACTGGGACACGAAAACGGTCGATTTCCTACGCTTCGAACGCCACCCAGTCTAGGCGTCGTGTTTTGTTTCTTAGAGGGGCACAGGTGTTTCAGTGAAACACTTGAAACACCTGTAACAGATGTAACACCTGTAACACCTGTAACAGATGTAACAGATTTAACACTTGGAAAAGCCGGGAGCGTGAGCTGCAAAGCCCTTGACGCGGACGTGAAGGAGGTAGTTTCAAACAACATGCGACAATTATCTAACTAACCCTGGCCATACCAAACGGCAGCTTGCGCGAACTGCGTGATAAGTTCCAACTGCGCGATCTGATAGCCATGGTTTCTATTCCAATAACGCGCCGCCGTTCGTGCCGGAGTTTTTTTAACGGAGGATCGAGGTGAGGTAAGGTGGCTTTATGAAATTTCCGAAACTCCCGGTCGTGTTGGCCTGTGTTGTTATGTTTATGGCCGCCCAGCTCTCGGCCGGTGCGAACGCCCAATCAACTCGCAAGCCGGCGGCCAAGCGAGATAAGGGTACGGTGAAGTGGTTCAATGATGCAAAAGGGATCGGATATATTACGACTGAAAGCGGGAAAGAACTGTTTTACACAAAGGCCTCGGCGAACGGATACACGATCGAGGGTGAATGCGTGACATTTGAGAGAGTGTCCTCAAAAAAGGGTCCTGTCGCTAAACGCGTCGGCGGGTGCCCGGGCGTTAAACGTCCCGTTCTTGGTCCTCTGCCGTTCCCATCTCTGCCACAACCGTAGATTCACGATCGGATGAGCCGCGGACTGTTTACGATCTGAAACGCTTAATTGATCGGCACGGCGAAGAGATCTTTGTCCAACGCGAGTGCGAATCCACCGGCAAACCAATGCTCTGGTATAAATTCGACCGCCAGAAAAACAACGTCCGCTACGAACGCGACTCCGCCGGCATCCTCTGCACCAACCTCGGCCGGTCAGAGATGTTGTGTTGAAAGCAAGATGGCTTGAGGCAAACATCGCCGCACACCACGGTTGCATAGCCGAATAGTGAAGCGATTGCGTTATCACTGGACACTGGTGAGAAAATCTCGATATTTTTGCTGGACATAGCGCATCGGGTTGTTCCCAGCAATCTTCATGTCAATCATTAGAATTAGATCCTCATCGGAAAGACTGACAATTATCTTCCTTGGTGTGGAATCGTTGAAAACCGAATACGTTTTCTTGATTTGTGGGTCTCTTAACCCAGAGCGAGAGACTAAAAAGGCAAGGCGGCCAATCCTTGCGCCCATGTAAGTAGCAGTTTGGGCTATGTCACCGTTCTTCACGTCATTTGTATTCTTAACTTCAAACATAATTAGAATTGACGAATGCTCGGTGCGAAGATATGTCCAAAACGACTGGTCAGAATCGTTTGTGAAAATAATATCGCGTCGCTCAGTTCCGTCAATCGTCTTTACTTCCGGTCGACCATCGATTAGCTCTGGAGTAAACAGAAAATTAAGAACCTCAAGCACTAACATTTGATATTCCTTGGCCGTCTCTCTTCCCCTTTCCAGTGCAAGTATTCGAGTTTTCAGGTTGTTAGCGTTCTCAAGGACCCTGTTTAATTCAATGTACAAATCCGATGGAAAGGCCGATGCTGCATCCTGTTCTTTTTTCGTAACATAACGGCTGATACGTTCGTAATCCTTTTGAGAAATAGAAACCGCGGTCTGTTTGTCGATTTTCTTGCTATTCTCGACAGGCTGATTTCGTCCTTGCGCGTCTACATTCTTTCTGGTTTTTGAGGTTGACGGTTTGAGAAACCCCTTGAATTCGAAGTTGCGATATTCCTCGTAATTTATCCATGGAAACGCCCTGACGATTCTGCGCGGGACAAGTATGATGGGTTCGCTGTTAAGAGGGCTCATTGGTAGGTCCACGTAGTCATCATACCAAGAGCGCGTTTTGCTATCGAAAATATTAGAAATTGGAACGCCCTTCGTCAGCGGAATCTCCCATAGCGCACATTGACGTTGCGTATATTCGATTAATTCACCCTTTAAGATATTCGCAGTAATATCGCTGATGCGATCACGATTTATACCGACTGAAATCAGCTGTAGTTCCTCGATATGCTTGATTCCATTCTTGAGAAAAACTAGGAGAATGACTTATTGATGTCACAATTAAGTCTGTCAAATATTTACCAACGCCACTTCCTTTTTTTGTTGT
>JBGTKQ010000118.1:0-10800 GCA_041744555.1 Pyrinomonadaceae bacterium | reverse complement strand
TTCTCGCGGCCGCGGTGATCTGTCTCGGTTATCTGCTCCGTGCGATCCGTTGGCAGGTTTTGCTCTCGCCGATAACCGAAACGAGTCTTAGAGAACTTTTCGCGACTACTACCGTCGGTTTCGCTGCGATATTTCTTGTCGGCAGAGCAGGCGAGATCGTTCGGCCGATGTGGCTGCCGATGCGTGATAAAAGGGTTCGGCCTTCGGCGGCACTCGTCACATTGGGCCTTGAACGCATTTTCGATCTGGCTGCTCTTGCATGCTTCTTTGCGGTGAATTTGCTCTGGTTCACGGTTCCTGTGGGTCGCGAATCTGAGTTCAGTTACATCAAGAACATTGGTTATGTGATGCTCGCAAGCGTTGTGGTGGGCTTCGTCGCACTCGCGATCTATCAGCGAATTGCACCGCGATTCATCGAAAAAGCTGCTGCAGTCACCGACAAACGCTGGGTTCCGGCTCGGCTTCGCTCGATATTTCTCAGCCTGCTTAAACAACTCTCGTCGGCGTTAGCAATAATGCGGAGCTTCCGCGAATTCGCGCTTGTTACCTTTTGGTCGGTCGCCCTTTGGCTGTCGATCGCATTGCCGACGTGGTTCGTGCTTTTGGCGTTTGGCCTCGATTTCACGTTCAGCGATTCGCTATTCATTATGGGTTTCGCGGTCGTAAGCTCGGTCGTTCCAACGCCCGGCGGCGCGGCCGGAGCATTTCATACTGCGACCGCCGCAAGCCTTCTCTTCCTAAAACCAGACATGCGAACTGAAGACGCGGCGGCAGTTTCGATCGCGATGCACCTCGTCTATTTTTCGCCCGCACTCGTTTTCGGTTTGTATTATTTTCTGCATGGCGATATAAGTATTCAACGATTTCGCAGCCTGCTTTCGAGCGAACACGCAGCCGAAGAGATCGAATCCGAATCACCGAATTTTCAGTCCCAAGACCCAAGTCCCAAGCCCCAAACGGGGACCGGAACTGCGGACTGACACAGACTTTGGACACGGGACTTGGGACCTGAGACTAAAGAATTATGCGTTGCCCATTTTGCGGACAGATTGAAGACAAGGTTGTTGATTCGCGTGAAGCGAAGGATGGCGATTCGATCCGCCGTCGCCGCGAATGCATCGACTGCGGACGCCGGTTTACGTCCTACGAACGAATCGACGAGATACCTTATATGGTCGTCAAAAAAGACGGCAAGCGTGAATCGTTTGAACGCAACAAGATCCTCGCCGGCCTGCTCCGGGCCTGCGAAAAGCGGCCGATCTCGACAACTCAGCTCGAAGCGATCGTTGACCACATCGAAAAGGTCGTCCAGGATTCACCCGACCGAGAACTCGCGACGAGCGAGGTCGGAAAGATCATTATGCGGCGACTGAAAACTCTAGATAAGGTCGCTTACGTGCGATTTGCGTCGGTTTATCTCGAATTCGAGGACGTGTCGGAGTTCATGACCGAACTCAAAGACCTCGTCCGAGCCCGCGACGCCGCCCCGGCGAAAAAGCTCAAAAAAGCCAAGAAATAGCCAATATTCAAGGCTTTGGTGTTCGAATAAATCATTTCCGCCGACTGAGAAATCATTTCTGCCGACTGAGAAATCGTTTCCGCCAACTGAGAAATCGTATCCTCCAACTGAGAAATCATTTACGCCGACTGAGAAATCGTTTCCGCCAACTGAGAAATCATTTCCGCCAACTGAGAAGTCATTTCCGCCAGGTGAGAAATCATTTCTACGGGCTGAATTATGGATTCGAAGCAGATCAACCCCATCACTTGCACGCGGAATCGACTGCCTTGCCACGTTTGAGTGTAAAGAATACACTTGAGGTTTATGGCTGATACCGAAGAATTCCCTATTTCTCTGTCCGATAGTGATATTACCGAACCGATGATGCAGATCCCGCCGGTTCTTCCGGCTCTGCCGCTTCGCGACATCGTGATCTATCCGTTCATGATCGTCCCGCTTTTTGTTTCGCGTGATAAATCGATCAAGGCGGTCGAAGAGGCTCTGAAAGACAATCGGATGATCGTTCTTGTCTCACAGAAAGATGTAAATAAGGAAGATCCGACCCGCGACGACCTGTTCACCACCGGAACCGTCGCGATCATAATGCGAATGCTCAAGCTACCGGACGGCCGCATCCGCATTCTCATTCAAGGCCTGTCGCGAACCGGTATCGACGCGATCGATCCGTCAGGCGACTATGTAAAAGCCGAGATCACGCCGGTTTCCGAACCGCTTGCACCCGAAAATTCGCTTGAGGTCGAAGCGTTGGTGCGAAACGTCAGGGGCTCGATGGAACGGGCCGCGAGCATGGGCAAGAACATCTCGCCCGAAGTGCTGGCGATCATCGCGAATCTCGACGACGCCGGCCGTCTTGCCGATCTTTCTGCATCGAATCTGGAACTCAAGGTCGAAGACGCCCAGAGCGTTTTGGACATTACCGATCCCGTAAAACGGCTTCGGCGCGTAAACGATCTGCTGAGCAAAGAGATCGAGGTCTTGACCGTTCAGCAGGAGATCAACACGCAAGCGCGTGCCGATATCGATCGTTCGCAGCGTGAATATTTTCTCCGCCAACAGCTAAAAGCGATCCAGGCGGAACTTGGCGAAGGGAATGAGCTTTACGAAGAGATCGAGCAATATCGTGACAAGATCTTAAAGGCAAAGATGCCTGAAAACGCCGAAGAAGAATCTCTCCGGCAACTGAAGAAGCTCGAACGCATGCACCCGGACACTGCTGAGACCGCGACGTTGCGGAACTGGCTCGACATCATGACCGAGCTTCCGTGGTCAAAGCAGTCGAAGGACAATCTGAATCTGAAGAAAGCCGAACGGATTCTCGACGAAGACCATTTCGGACTGGAACGCGTCAAAGAACGCATGGTCGAGGCCTTGGCCGTTCGTAAGCTGATGGAAAAACCTAAGGGCTCGATCCTGTGTCTCGTCGGCCCTCCTGGAGTTGGGAAAACGTCGTTGGGAAGGTCGATCGCTCGTGCCCTCAACCGTAAATTTGTTCGCTTAAGCCTCGGCGGTTTGCACGACGAAGCCGAGATCCGCGGCCACCGCAGAACTTATGTTGGAGCAATGCCGGGCCGCATCATCCAAGGCATTCAACAAGCCGGAACCAACAATCCTCTGATCATGCTAGACGAGATCGACAAGGTCGGGGCCGATTTTCGCGGTGACCCAAGCTCCGCTTTGCTCGAAGTGCTCGACCCGGAACAGAACTCAACTTTTCGCGACAATTATCTAAACGTGACGTTCGATCTTTCAAACGTAATGTTTATGACGACGGCGAATATGCTCGACACCATTCAGCCCGCACTTCGTGATCGGATGGAGATAATTCAGCTTTCGGGATACACCGAGGAAGAAAAGCTTGAGATCGCAAAACGTCATCTTGTTCCCAAACAGGTTGTTGAGAACGGATTGGTAAAAGGCGACGTAAAATTTGAACGAGACTCCATCAGGCTGATTGTTAGCGAATATACTCGTGAAGCTGGACTTCGCCAACTCGAACGAGAGATCGGCAAGATCGCTCGAAAGGTTGCGAGGAAGAAGGCTGAACTAGAAGATGATTTCTTGCCGGTGATCGTGGCCGCGGAAAATGTTTCCGAGTATCTCCGAGTACCTAAGGTTTTCAACGAAACTGCGCTCAAAGACGATCAGATCGGTACTGTCACAGGCTTGGCGTGGACCGCTGTCGGCGGCGATATTTTGTTTATCGAAGCATTGAAAACAAAAGGCAAAGGCAAGCTTCAGTTGACCGGCCAACTCGGCGAAGTAATGCAAGAATCCGCTCAAGCGGCGTTTTCATACGCGAAAGCACGATCGGCCGATCTCGGCATTGACGAAAATGCTCTCGAGAATTTCGACATTCACATTCATATTCCTGAAGGTGCGATCCCGAAAGACGGCCCGAGTGCGGGAATCACAATGGCGACCGCTTTGGTTTCAGTGCTTGCCCAAAGAGCCGTGCGTAAAGACGTTGCTATGACCGGCTAAATAACTCTTCGAGGGAACGTGCTTCCGATCGGCGGGATCAAGGAAAAGCTTCTCGCCGCAAAACGGGCGAAGATCAAAACCATCATTATGCCTGCGTTAAACCGTCGCGACATTGACGATCTTTCCAACGAAGTAACGCGCGGAATGAAGTTCCGTTTCGTCGAACACATCTCCGAAGTCCTCGAAGCCGCCCTTCGACCAGCGGCGAAAACGATGAAGGCGAAGGTTTAGTTTTACTGGAAACCGATCTGTGGGCTTTATCTTAAACCTTGTCCGAATTGTTCGGTTCCAAACGCTCCGATGCCGTTAAGGCGGAATGAGAATGCAATACGGTTTTCGTTGCGTGCACCGACGTTGAAGGTGTAATACTGGATCGCAAGCGAACAGCAATCGTAGGCGTAACCAAGTGTGTAAAGTGAACTGATGAGCGGCGAAAGTCTCGTCGCTCGTCTGTTCTCAAAATCAAAGAATACGGACGCACCGCCGTACATTCCCTTGTCTCTGTTTCCAACAAAAACCGACGGACTCCATTGTGAACCGCGCAGGGTTCCCGGCTCTTTTCCTCGTTCGTCAGCGAATTGTGCCAGTGACGGAATTAGCGTAACGGCCCGAGTGTAGTAAAACGTTTGAAACAATTTGAATAGCGGCCGATCATAACCAACGGTCGCCGATACGGCACGTAACCCGTCACCCTGAAATCCTATGTCGGCACGAGTATTAACGAATATAGTTCGCTGAGGCCGATATGTCGCATCAATACTTAGCGGCGAGAACCGCCGAGCGACGCCTCCGAACGTATAAAAACTGATCGCCGAAATTGGGGCGATCTGGTTTCGTTGCCCTTGGACAAGGGCCCCGCCAAATGTTCGGTCAAGGAAATACTTGCCACGCACGGTCAAGTTAAAAACCTCATAAGGCTGAACGGTCAGCTCACTTGTCTTTGCCGAATCAGGTTCATCTCGCGATTCGTCGGCCAATTTCGTCTGAGCCTCGCTGGTGACGGCTTCGGCGAATCGCCGTGTGTAAATTCGATTGATGATACCAAACTCAACCTCGTTGGTATCCGTGACCGTATCGGTGTGATCGAATCGGATAATGTTGCGGAAATTATCGATCCCTTTCACGTATCTGTATGTCGCGTAAGGCTCGATCACATGACGGAACTTGAACGAATCATTCTTTCCGTAATAATTTTTAGCTAGAGCCACCGGCCGAACGTCGAACTCAAACTCTCCGTATTTACGGATCAGCGAATCGCCGCCGACACGTCGCATATCGTTGAACGAATTTGAGTAATACGTGACTCGTCCACCGGCGGTCGCCGTGAAATTAAAATATTTGGTATTGAACGGAAGTATCACTTGCGGGTGAAAATCAAGCCGTTGCCCAACTGCAGGCGTTACGACCGGATCACTTCCAGTCTGGGCAAAATACAAGGCTGAATTCTCAGCCCGTTCGCGTCTTGAAACCCCTTCGACGCTCGCCTTAAATGTGAAATAGATCGGCTTTAACCACGAGATCATCGACGGCCGCTTCTCAAAATTAACGCTCGGCAGATTACGCGTCTTGATCGTCACATTCGGGATCGTTATCGTTTGCGAACGTGCAAGCAGATTGAGCGTGTAGTTATCCCAACTCTTGTTGATGAAAACTTGCGAAACTTCGATCGGCGAAATTATCTGCTGGATGCCGTCCGAAAACACTTGCCGGAAATCTAGGTTTGATGTAAGCCGCACATCCGCAGCCGCGGTGAACCCGTTTGGGAAAAACTGAACGCCCTCGGCATAGACGATCGAACCGCCTTGGTCGGGATTTTCCGGGCTAACACTTTGACCAAGAACTCGATCTTTTACCGCATAAAATCCGCCATTAAAGTACGACCGCGAATTAGCCCGCGAGCGAAAATCCAGTCCGTAACCAAAACCTCGAGATGTGTAAATATCTCCGCGAACGGTCACATCGGCCGAGCGGCCAAGCGTTTGGTAATATGCACCCGATAATCTAAGGCCTTTGTTCGCTGAGTAACCGCCCGACGGCGTCAGAAAACCGCTTGCCCGGTCACGCTGCTTGATCGGTATCGAAGCGAATGGCAAGGCGACTATCGGAATATTCTTGATCCTGAACTTTGCACCTTTAAGCCGAACCCGATCGTTAACTTTTACCCGAGCTTCGTCAGCCGTGAACGACCATTTCGGAACAGCTTCGTCGCAAGCGGTAAACATTCCTTTAGTAACCACGACCTCATCGAGCGAAATGCGTTCGACCTTTTCAGCGGTAAAATACAGTACAGTTCCGTCGTTTGTTTGATTCGTAAACCCGGTCGAATCTTCAAAAGTTCCCAGTTTTGTCTTTAAGTTCCAGATTCCGCGTGCACCGGTTATTCGCTGATCATCGCCCTGATCGAATATTACGCTTCCCTGAGCATCCATTTTGTTCTCGGCTTCGTAGAGCGTGATCTTATCGGCCTGGAGCCGGTAAATTCCGTACTTAACATCAACATTTCCGGTGTAGGTGATTATCCGCTTCCCTTCTTCGCCTTCGGCCACAACGCTCGTTGAATAAACGACCACCTCGCCATCGCCGCCTTCCGGATCAAAACTCGGCTTTACAGTTTTTGGCGCTGTGATCTTCTTCTCGGCTGAAACAGGATTGATGTTGGGCGTGTCTGTTATCGGATTTGCGACCTGGCGATCGACGGGATTTGTCTGCTGTCCACGCCCTGAAAGAACACAGAAAACGATCAGAATAAAAGGGATGAAGACGGGATTAAAACGCATCGAATTTCCGTTAAGATATGTTTGATGCTAACACGAAACCCATCAAACGATAAAGCCTTATGCTAGACTTAAATATTCCTTTCGGAGCCTGATATATGTCTAACGGCCGTCTGCTTGTTGTTGAAGATGAAGAACTTATGCGTTCGATACTTCGGCGTCTGCTCGAGGGCGAAGGCTACGCGGTCGTTACGGCCGATAGTGCCGAAAACGCTCTTCATCTTGCGGCCGAACATGTCTTCGACGTAATTCTTTCCGACATAAAAATGGCCGGTATCGACGGTATCGAACTGCTCGACCGTCTAAAGAACGACGATGAACGAGCGATGGTCATCATCATGACCGCTTACTCGTCGGTCGATACCGCCATTGCCGCCCTCCGCAAGGGTGCATACGACTACATCACCAAACCTTTCGTCAACGAAGATCTTCTGCAAACCGTTCGTAATGCTGTCGCACAACGCGAACTATTCCTCGAAAATCGAGCTCTTCGCCGCGAGCTTAACCGGCATTACAATTTCTCGGAGATCATCGGAACCAGCGAAGCGATAAACGAGGTCTTCGATGTGATCAAACGGGTTGCGAAGACTTCGGCCAGCGTTTTGATTGAAGGTGAAAGTGGAACAGGAAAAGAGCTTGTTGCACGTGCGATTCATTTTAACGGTGATCGTTCGGCACTTCCATTTCTGGCGGTGAATTGCGGTGCGTTAACCGAATCGCTGCTTGAAAGTGAGCTATTTGGACATACGAAAGGTGCGTTTACCGGTGCAGTTTCAGACCGCAAGGGTCTTTTCCGCTCTGCTGAAGGCGGAACGGTATTTCTCGATGAGATCGGCGAAATGCCTGTTTCGCTGCAGGTTCGTCTTCTGCGTGCATTGCAGGAACACGAAGTAACCCCCGTCGGCTCATCAACTCCTGTGAGTTTCAATGCACGAATAATTGCCGCTACGAACAAAAGGCTTGAAGATGAAGTTGCCTCTGGTAATTTCCGCGAAGACCTGTTCTATCGGCTGAATGTAATTGAGATAGGAATCCCGCCGCTTCGCTCCCGGGCATCTGACATCGCACTCCTTGCTCGTCACTTCGCTGCGAAATCGGCACGTTCTCAGAATCAACCCGAGAAAGCTATCACGCAGTCAGCGATCACTGCACTCTCCGCTTACGATTGGCCCGGGAATGTTCGCGAGCTTGAAAATGCGATCGAGCGTGCTTTTGTTCTAAGCGAGGACGTAATAGATGCTGATCATCTGCCTGCCAGGATCCGAGGAACGAACACTTCGGAAGACAACAACACGCCAACTCTTGAAGAGGTCGAAAGGCGTTACGTGACCGATGTTTTAGAATCTGCAAAGGGCGATAAGTCGGAGGCTGCCAGAACACTCGGCATAGATCTTTCTACCCTGTACAGAAAGCTTAAACGTTACACCGAAGGATAAGAATTTAGTTGGCGAACAATTCGAGTATCATGTGCTCCGTTCCATCGACACGGATCAAACGACCGCGAAGCAGCGGTTCCTGAAAGAACTCATTCGCCGGATATGACTTCCCACTGAGTTTGGCATCTAGGTCGAATTCGCTTTGAGCTTTCAACTCTTCGGGGTACCAATCGGCGACATCGATCGCAACAGGTTGCGGTTCGCCGTGTTTCGATGCGTCAGAAAATATCTTTTCGACAACAGCCTTGTCCTCGTAAAACAGAATTGCCGTAACGCGTCGTTCGGTCTTTTTGTCACCGGTCGGAACCATTTCATCACGCCACACGACGTCTTCAGGTTCCGTCGGAAGTTTTAGAAGCAGTCCAAGCTCTTCGGCGTTGTCGTTCGCCTTCTTTGCCGAATTTCGAACCGCATTGGCGTTCACCGAATTCACCGCCGAATTGTTTGCGTCTGTGCTTAAGCCAGCACACGAATTACTGACGAGGCTTACGACACATATTATTAGGAGAGATTTAAGTCGTGCTGTGAACATTGCGATATTGTAAGAAGATAGCACCGGCATTGCAATTTCGTGAATAGCCGTCGGCTATTGAAATCGGCGATTCTGAAGTACGATAGCCATCAACCCAACCCTATGCAGGAAACAGAAAAGACAACGAACCGACACGTTTGGTACGCACTCGCGGTCCTATTTGCGATCAATACGATGAACTTCTTCGACCGCCAGATACTCGGTGCGGTCGGCGAACCGATCCGCAAGGAGTTCGAACTTTCTGACGCTTCGCTTGGTTTGCTTGGAACTGCATTTACACTTTTGTATGCATTTGTCGGGCTTCCGCTCGGTCGGCTTGCAGATACGGTTGGCCGAAAGAAGATCCTTTCGATCGGCGTTTTCACCTGGAGTCTGTTAACTGCCGCGTCAGGTTTGGCTCAGAATTTCTGGCACATCTTTGCGTTACGTTTGGGCGTCGGCGTTGGCGAAGCTTCGTGTGCACCGGCAGCGACGTCTCTGATCGGCGACCTGTTCCCTGCTACTTGGCGTGCAAAGGCCTTGGCGATCTTCATGCTCGGGCTGCCGCTCGGCGTCGCATTGAGTTTCGCCGTCAGCGGAACGATCGCTAAGGAATACGGTTGGCGTGCGGCGTTTTTTGTCGCGGGAATTCCCGGCATTCTTTGTGCGATCGCCGTGCTCTTAGTTCGCGACCCGAAACGCGGCGGCACGGAAGTACACAACATCGGTTCGCAGGTCCGCGAAGGCTCGCCTTATTTGAACGTTCTCCGTTCGCCGACGATGCGTTGGATAATCATCTCCGGTGCCGTCCATAATTTCAATATGTACGCCATCGGTGCCTTCATCACGCCGTTTCTGATGCGTTATCACGGGCTCGATATCCAGCAGGCGAACTTCGTCTCGATGATCGTTTACGGCGTTATGGGTGCACCCGGCTTGCTGATCGGCGGGTTCATCGGCGACGCCGTAATGAAGAAACGAACGAACGGCCGCATGCTCGTCGGAACTATCGCCATCGTGCTTTCGATTCCGACCGTTTATTTTGCTCTCTCCGTTCCTCGTGGCGGCACGCTTCTCTTTCTCGTTCTGATGGGCCTTGCGTGTGCCCTGATGTATTTCTATTACGCGACCGTTTATTCGACCATTCAGGACATCACCGAACCCGCTTCCCGAGGCACGGCAATGGCGGTTTACTTCCTCGCGATGTACGTTCTCGGTGCCTCTATCGGTCCGTATGGAACCGGTTTACTGAGCGACTTTTTCACAAAACGTGCGGCACAGCTTTCGGGCATCACCGACATGAGCCAAGCCGCTCTCGAACCGTTCCGAGCCGAAGGCCTGCACACCGCGATGTACCTCATCCCGATACTCGGCGTGGTCCTCGCTCTCGTACTGCTCGCGGCTTCAAGGACCGTGACCAAAGAGATCGAGGCCCTGCAAACATGGATGCGAGATTCGACGAAGGCAAACGAACCTTCTAACTAACAGAAAAAGTGTTAGAAAATGTTATAGATAACAAGCTTCCAGTGTTACACGCCCGAACCATCGCTTGACATCCTCAATTGCCGGTGATATTCATTACCGCGTTCTACACCCAACTTTAGGCAAATGCGGTACGCTTTAACATCGGAAAGCCGTTGCAAGCCTAGATCACGGATACTCAAGAAGAGGAGAAACTTTATGAAGCGAACAGGTCTTTTCGTAATTTCACTCGCAGCCGCCACCTTGTTGGCCGCTTGTGGAGCACCAGTCTCAAACACAGGCACAAATATTTCAAATGCGTCGAACGCTAACACAGGCAAAACGGTAGCGGCTGCTCCGACCAAGGAAGCTCTGATGACGCTCGAAAGGAGTGCCTATGAAGCCTGGAAAACTAAGGACGCAAAATTCTGGGATACTTTTCTCGCCGCAAATTTCGTCGGGTTTGGCCAAGGCGTAAAACTCGACAAGGCATCAGCGACAAAGCAATATACCGGAGCCGATTGCGAGATAAAGAGCTATACGCTTTCCGATGAACAGATGAAGCCGCTCGGAAACGATGCAGCTTTGATCACGTATAAAACGACCATCGATGGG
>JBGTKQ010000117.1:0-4717 GCA_041744555.1 Pyrinomonadaceae bacterium | reverse complement strand
TGTCTTCAATGATGCTCGAACCATCGATCACTGCCTGAACTTTTGCGAGATCAGCGGGCGAAAAATCGCCGGTAGAACTGATCTCAAGATCGGCGGTCATCAGAGCGCGAGCGTCGGTCCCAACGGCCTGAGTCAAATTCTGGATCAGCGAACGCAAGGCGACGACAGAACCGACGCCAAGGGCGATGCACAGAAAAAAGAAAAGAAGCCGCTGCCACGACGAACGGATCTCACGAAATGTTAGGTTGAGAATGAATCGCATCAGGCCGTTTGTCTCGTTCGCGGACGTCCGCCTTTCTTGCCGTTTTCCGCACTAGCCGCCCGCTTTGCGGCGGTCTTGGCTTTCCCACCTTTTCGACCGATTTCAGCCAAATGTGCGCGAAGCCCACGCATCCATTTTTGAGTACCAAATACGCCTTTAAGGAAGCTCTCTACATAAAATTGTGCGTCGAGTGTTTCCCAATGAATCTGGGTTCCGTTGAGCATAAGTTCAAAGTCTTTAAGCTTATTGATGTCGTCAGTCTGCAATCCCTGAATCAGATTTACCGGTACCAACAAGGTCACACCAGTTTCCATTTCTAATATGAGCCGTCTTGAGCGTTCGTCTATTTTTGCGGAAATAGCCTTGGGAAGACGTCTCATCTCTTCTTCCCCGCGACGCGTTGCTTCAAGATACTGTCTCTCAAATTCTTCTTCAGACATTCCTATGTCGTCATCGAGTTCAACCATAAATTCTTCTCCATTCTTTCAAAAACATTTCTTTGTTTCTGTTCAGTATTCGCAGAATATTCCTCAATTCGTCAGTCCTCATTCCCCAATTATTTCTCACCTTCAACTCACCCTCAAACTCAATGACTGCTTCATTTCCGCGACCGAAAATGTGAACATGTGCGGGTGGATGGTCATCTGTATAGATGATGAACCTATACCCTTCTTCCCTAAGCACAGTTGGCATAATTAAAATAACCTAATCCGCTTAGGTTTTCAAGAAATTTACGAAAGTTCATCGCTGATCACGCTTCCGTCGCGCAGAACGATCTGACGCTGTGCCATTTTTGCGAGTTCGATGTCGTGTGTCACCAATACGAGTGTTACGTCACGTTCTTTGTGGAGGTCGGTCATTAGCTCAAAGATGTGCTGGCCGTTCTTAGAATCGAGATTTCCTGTCGGTTCGTCGGCAAGCAGGATCTTTGGTTCGTTGGCGAATGCACGAGCGATGGCGACGCGCTGCTGTTCGCCGCCGGAAAGCTCGGATGGATAATGATGCCCGCGGCTCGTCAGGCCTACGTCGTCCATTAGCTGAGTGGCCCGCTCTTTGGCGTTGGAACTTCCACGGATCTCGAGCGGTATCAGCACGTTCTCGAAAGCGGTCAAGCTTGGGATCAGGTGAAACGACTGAAATATAAATCCGATCTTTTGGCTTCGCAGATCGGCAAGTCCGTCTTCGCTCATCGTTGTTATTTCATCGCCGTCAACGTCGATCGTGCCCGACGAAGGTGAATCTAGGCCGGCAAGAAGCCCGAGCAATGTTGATTTGCCGCTGCCGGAAGCGCCGGTCAAAGCTACGAATTGCCCGCTCGGGATCTGAAGCGAAACGTCGGACAGGATCGTCAGGTCTTCGGTTCCGGACCTGACAGTTTTAGAAACGTTAGTAAGGGTTATCATCGATAAATTAACGAACAGTGAAATCTTCCGGATCGAACTTGAAACGAATTCGTATCCATTTGCGTGAACAGTTTCATCGACCGGATGAAACCATCAGGCTTGCGAATCAGCTGCGAACAGGTTCCAATAGAATTGCATCATAAAGGCAGCAAAACAAATTAGGAACGCCTTGGATATGCTTACATTTATTCGATTTACGGCTTTATTTATTGTCATATTTTCAGTCGCGATGTTCACGGGTTGCAGCGAAGGATCACCGTTTGCCGGAAAGCAATACGACGTCGAACGGCCTTTAGTTCTGCCGGAAGCTTCGTCAGCACGGCCAAAGATAGCAGCGTTTGGCGACAGTTTGACCGCCGGATTCGGCCTCGCCGAGACAGAATCGTATCCGTATTTGCTTCAGCAACGGCTAGACGCTGATGGCTTTAGTTACGAGGTGATCAACGCCGGCGTTTCGGGTGATACAAGCCTTGGCGGTGTCGAGCGGATCGATTGGGTGCTTGAACAGGAAGGCCTTGAGATCTTGATACTTGAGCTAGGGGCGAACGATCTGCTTCGCGGGGTTCCGGTCGAACGAATGAAATCGAATCTCGATAGGATCATCGCGAAAACAAAAGAAAAGAACGTGAAGGTCCTACTTTGCGGAATGCTTGCACCGCCGAGTATGGGCAATGACTATCAACGCGAATATACGGCCGCTTTTCCGGCACTTGCGGATAAATATGGTGTCGCCTATTTGCCATTTCTTCTCGAAGGCATTGCACTCAACCGCCAGCTAAATCAAGCAGACGGCATTCATCCAAATGCCGAAGGCACACGAATAATGTCTGAGAACGTTTATAAGGAACTAAAGCCTTTACTGATCAAGAAGAATTAGTTTGGCTGAAATTTCTTTAACAGAACTTTAGATCTCGTTAAAAATAATGAAGATAGGTAATTTCTTAGCTGTGCTTGTCACGGCAGTCAGTTTGGTGTTTGCCGCGGACGTAAGTGGGCAAATAGGAGATCGGGTATCATCCGACGAAGTTGCAGTAACTTCTACCAATTTTCGGGAGAAAGATCCGAAACGATTTGCTGCGGACATAGTAACGGTCGAATCAGTCGATGACGAAACTTCAGCCCAAACGAAAACGGACTGGTACGTCCGTCCGGATTCGAAGACCCGGTTTCACCGGTACGCGAACAATGTTGCGGGTCCGGTTGCCTTGGGTAGATATGCGCTGGTCGCCGGAATTCAGACAGCAAGCAATGAGCCTGAGGAATGGGGCGGAAAATGGGAAGGTTTCGGGCGCCGATTTGCTTCCGAGATCGGCAGAAGTGCGATCAGCAATACGATTCGTTTCGGGTTGGAAGAGTCGTTCAAATACGACAGCAAGTTTTACCTTAGCCGCGACAAGAAGAACTCTGCCCGGTTCAGGAATGCTCTACTTTCTACGGTTGCGGCTCGAGATAAGAATGGTAAACGGGTCTTCGCATTTCCAAAGCTCGCGGGAAATGTTACGTCAAATATTGTTGCGAATACGACATGGTTTCCGGAAAGATTTGGCGTGAAGGACGGGTTAAGAAGCTCGGCGATCTCGGTCGGGATCGAAGCAGGCATTAACTTATTTCGAGAGTTCGTTCTCAAGAAGTAGCCGATATTGGGTATTGCCGATCAAGTGCTAAACTAGCTTTTTAACTTTCGGCAATATTCGATCTCGTATGAATGTAACCCACCTCGAATGTGCTCTTTGCGGGCTAAGGCACGAAGCACGACAAATTCAGAATCTTTGCACCGAATGCGGAAAACCGCTTTTCGTCAAGTACGACATTGCCAAAGCGGGCGAAACATTAACGCGTGATGCGCTGAAAACGCGCGAAAGTTCGTTGTGGCGGTATCGCGAGGTTTTGCCGGTCGAAAACGCAGAGAATGTTGTTTCATTTGGCGAAGGTTGGACGCCGTTGCTCCGAGCGGATAGAACTGCCGGTTCACTTAGTGTTCCGCTCAACTTATTCATTAAGGACGAAGGCCAGAATCCGACGCAGAGTTTTAAGGCACGCGGAATGACCGGTGCGATATCGATGGCGAAAGAGCTGGGGGTAAAGAAAGTTGCTGTTCCGTCAGCTGGAAATGCCGCAGGTGCGATGGCCGCATATGCTGCACGCGCCGGAATGGAAGCGTACATTTTTATGCCTTCGGACACGCCGCATGCGAATATCATCGAATGTGAGCAGAACGGTGCGAACGTCACCTTGGTTGACGGCCTGATAACCGATTGCGGAAAGATCGTTGCCGAACGTAAAGAGGCCGAAGGCTGGTTCGATGTTTCGACATTAAAAGAGCCGTACCGCGTGGAGGGCAAAAAGACGATGGGCTACGAGCTTGCAGAGCAGTTTGATTGGGAACTGCCTGACGCGATCCTGTATCCGACCGGCGGCGGAACCGGATTGATCGGCATGTGGAAAGCTTTCGACGAAATGGAAGAACTGGGATGGATCGGTCCGAAACGGCCGCGTATGGTTTCGGTTCAATCTTCGACCTGTGCGCCGATCGTAAGAGCATTTGAAAATGGCGACCGGTTCGCTGAAGAATTTGAGAATGCGGCGACTGTCGCATCGGGCTTGCGGGTTCCAAAAGCGATCGGCGACTTCTTGATACTCGATGCCTTGCGTGCCTCGGGCGGAACCGCGATCGCGGTTTCAGATGCGGAGCTCGTCGCAGCCGTAAAAGAGATCGGTGCCGCCGAAGGGATATTTACAGCTCCGGAAGGTGCGGCTTGTTTGCCCGCTTTGCGGAAGATGATCGCAGATGGACTGATCCGCGAAAATGAAACTGTCGTGATCTTTAACACCGGAGCCGGCGTAAAATATCTTGAGTGCTTTCAGTAATGGGAATCGGGACAAAACTTCAGGGACTGAGGGAACTCTGGCAATTTGATAATCGCTGGAGTTTGATCGTTTCGCGGTTGTTCTTTCCGGGCCGATCGAAGCTTATCTATAAATATCGCGGCTTGGAATTCCTGACCGATCACGCGGCAGGCGATGCAAATGGTGCACGTGATCTGCTGGTTTC
>JBGTKQ010000116.1:0-24788 GCA_041744555.1 Pyrinomonadaceae bacterium | reverse complement strand
GGAATCGCAGTAGGGTTTATTTTTATTGACCAACTAATGAATTGGATCATGCGTCTATTGTTTGCGGTCTCCAGGTTTAGAAACTTTGGTACTTAGGAGCTTATTTTTATGTTGAAAAGAATTTCGGTGATGTCTCTTGCGATAGTGATCGGAGCACTCAGTGTTTTTGCTCAGGATGGTCAGATTCGCAATCTAGTTAGCGGTCAGAAATACACGATCGAGGGTGTGGTCGTTTCCAAGGAAAGTGAATCGACTTTTGTCGTTCGCGATTCAGTTGGTGTTGATACACGCGTTAATGTAGCCCCAAATGCAAGCATTAAGAATAATGCGACGTTTGGTGGCGATAAATATCCGGTTGGTTCGCTTGTTCGCGGCCTGAACGTGAAGATCGAAGGTCGTGGCGATACCGCTGGCAGTCTTGCCGCATCGAAAGTTCGTTTCGACAAGAGCAACTTGCAAACAGCTCAGTCTATCGACGCTCGCGTCGCTCCCGCTGAAGAGCGTTTAACTGCCGCAGAGCAAAATGCTCAGCGCGTGTCAGGCCAGATCGACGAATTAATGGCGATATCGAATGCGGCCCGCGGTGGTGCAAGGGCAGCTCAGGATACGGCCGACGCAGCAGTTGCAGGAGTAAATGCTACAAATCAACGAATTTCTGCGCTAGATGAGTTTGTTGTTCAGTCAACAGCGACCGTGAATTTCCGCGTCAACAGTGCGGTTCTTTCAACCGAAGGCAAAGCGTCGTTGGATGAAGTAGCGGCGACGGCAGCATCGCTTCGCGGTTACACGATCGAAGTCACCGGTTTTGCATCGGCTGAAGGCAGCACTTCACGAAATAAGGAGCTGAGCAAGCGACGTGCACAGGCCGTAATCGACTACATGGTCGAAAATCACAACATACCGCTACGCCGTATCGGTACATCATACGGATTTGGTGAATTGCAGGCCGTCGCCGACAATTCGACGCGCGAAGGTCGTGAAGCGAACCGACGAGTAGAAGTTAAACTGCTTGTCAGCCGTGGTTTGAATCAAAATGTCGAAGTAAGACAGACTGAAGGCGACACGGACAACGATTAATTTCGATAGTCCCGCTCGCAAGAGTTGAAAGTTGCTATTCGTAAACAGGCGGGGACGGCTATTGTCGATCCCTGCCTGTTTTTGTTCACAAACACTTACTTGCCAGGTAGTGAAGAAGATCAATATGTTCAAACAAGCCATAATTAGATCGATTTACATTTCTTTGATCCTATTAAGTCACTCGATCCAATCACTTTCACAGACGCCGACTCCAACCCCGAGGATCAGTGAAGACACGGAAGTGATCAAAGTTGATTCCCGTTTGATCGTAATTCCGGTTTCCGTTGTTGATGCCAATGGCGAGCCTGTTACAGGTCTGACAGCGGCGGATTTTCGCGTGCTCGAATCGGGACGGCGGCAACAGTTGGAAACCGTAGGCGGCGCTGACGTCGTTCCGCTCGAGATCGCCTTGCTTTTTGACGTTTCGGCCAGCACAGATGCAATGTTTAAGTTTCAGCAAGAGACTGCTGCAAAATTTCTTCGCGAAGTAATGCGTTCTGACGACCGAGCAACTGTTTTTACTGTCGGCCAAAAGCCGATGCTCATTCAGGGTCGGGAAACTGCGGAAAAGGCCACAATCAGTGTAACAGCGATAAAGGCGACTAAGGGTGCTACGGCGTTTTTTGATACGGTTCGAGACGCGTCAAATTACTTAAGACAGAACGCACCCGAAGGTCGCCGCAAGGTCATCGTCGTAATATCAGATGGCGAGGATAATTTCAGCGTGGGCGTTCAGCGGGCACAGCGGTCGGCCGAGCGTCGCATTGCGGACAACCGGCCCGACCCCGAACTTCAACGGCTTGGTAAACTGGTGGTTCAAGCCCAGCAGTCGGCTAAACAAGTCGAACGGGCGAAAGTTCTGCGTAGTTTACAGGACGGCGATATAGTCCATTATTCGATCAATCCTGGCGGAAGCTCGTATTTGCTAAATAACATCAGCGTTTTCGGGCAAGAGAATATGCAGATCTTTGCGTCCGAGACTGGCGGTACAGCGTTTTTGCCGAAATTTCTTCCGATCGATACTAAGGACTATCTTGCGAACGACTTGAACCGACGCAGGAATACCGAAATACTTGAGCGGATCTTCAAGCAACTTGCGAATGAACTACGAGCCCAATATTTGGTTCAATATTACTCGGACGGCGATTTTCCGGATGGTAAGTTCGTCGAAGTCGATGTGCAACTTTCGAAACCGAACTCTGGAAAGGTTCGAGCCCGGGAGGGGTATTTCGTAAGAAACTAGTTGCCGGATTGATACAAAAGAAAAAGGGATCCAGGTTCAGGTGTGTCCCTTTTAAATTATGGTCTTTTGGAATCACGATCAGCGGAAAGAGCTTTCATTCACGTTGCGGTCGACAATTTGTTTTGAATCGTCCTTTGACCGTTTTGGTGACGGTGTCGGTGATGGTTCGGCGATCGCACCCATGATCGGCGGCCGCGGGTCTGTCTTGTCGATCAGGTATTCGAACCGTTTTCCCAGATCACTCTTACGGCTTAATCCGGCGAACATTACAATTCCCGAAAACAGAGCAAGAAACGCCGATAGCGCCGCCGTCGCGATCAGAATTCCCCGCTGCTTTACTCGATTCCAGCCGATCGGACAATCTTTGGTCAATACAGTTCCATCAGCACGCTGATAGAAGCGAACGCAAAGTCGTCCTTCCGAGTTGCGCAAGAGGTTTTCGGCATCATAACTCGTCATCCCGGAAAGATCGTAAACATTGAGCTTACATTCTCCGCAAAAGCGTTTGCGATCATCTCCGGCCATCGCGTTCCATTCCGCAGAACACGGACTCGCGATCTTCAAATTCTTCAGCGGCGTGTCAAATCTCGACATAAAAGCTCCATTCAATTCCTATTTGGCGTTCGCCATGTAAAATTGAACGGAGCGATCGGCGTATCTTGCATAAAAGTTACTCGGGCTTTTGCCTTCGGTACTTGTGTGTCACTGGCCGACGCCTACCAACGCCGATAGCATTCTTCGAAATGATCAATGTCGGTGGAAGCTGGCGTCGTTTGAACTCGTTCGCAGGGTGTTCGACCTTGTTTAGAATGCTGTAAACAAGTTCCGCTTCATTCCCGGCTGCGATTATCTCGGCCGGCGATGCTTTCTGTTCGAAATACATCTCGAGGATCGGGTCCATCAGTTCGTATGGCGGGAGACTGTCTTGGTCAAACTGGTTCGGTGCGAGTTCCGCGGATGGCTTCTTGTCGATGATCACATTAGGAACGATCTCGCGTCCGTTCGAAATATTGATCTGCCGAGCGATCTGCCAGACCTCGGTTTTCAAGACATCACCGAGCACCGCAAGTCCGCCGTTAGTGTCGCCGTAAAGAGTGCAATATCCAACTGCCAGCTCGGATTTGTTACCGGTTGACAGCACAAGGCGGCCTTCGGCATTCGAGATCGCCATCAGAATAACGCCGCGAATTCGCGACTGCATGTTTTCGGCCGCCAGCGACTCTCCTCCCCGTGTCGGTTTGTCGAGCGCCATCTGCTTCAGCAGCACCTCAAACGTAGCGGAGATCGGCTCGATTCGGCTTTCGCAACAGAGATTCCAAACCAGTTCTTCAGAGTCTTTTATAGAGCCTTCGGATGAGAATGGCGACGGCATCATCACACAAAGTAAATTCTCAGGCCCGATCGCTTCCGCGGCAAGAGCCGCGACAAGCGCCGAATCTATTCCGCCGGACAACCCAAGAACCGCCTTCTTGAAACCATTCTTTGCAGCGTAATCGCGAATTCCAAGAACTAACGCACGTCTTATCGATTCGATCTCGTCGCCTGTAATCCCTCGCGCGTCAGGCTTACGAACATCTAGCTCAACGGTTTCAACAAACTCTTCAAATGCCGCCGCCTGCAAGATAATATCGCCTTCTTCATCGGCCACGACGCTAGCACCGTCAAAGATGATCCCGTCGTTTCCGCCTACGAGATTGACGAATACGATCGGAACGCGGCTCGTTTTCGCACGATGGGCCGCCATATCGCAACGCAGCTTTATCTTGCCTTTATTGTACGGCGATGCGTTTATCGCTACGACCAATTCGGCTCCATTTTCGATCACGACATCGGTAGGATCCTTGTCGTAAAGACGTTCGCGCCAGAACGTCTTGTCGTTCCAAAAATCCTCGCAAACGACTACGCCTACTTTATGCTTAGCTCCCCCATGCCCCTCGATCTCTACAATACCGTTTGGATCTGTGTCCGGTTCGAAGTATCTCGGGTCGTCAAAAACATCGTATTCAGGCAACAAGGATTTATCGACAAAACGAACCAACTTTTGGTTTGAGATAACGGCCGCTGAATTGAATAAACGACGTCCATTCTGGTCCTGGTTTGGCCGAATGGTCCCGATGATCGCGGTAATCCCTGCGGTTTCAGGGATAATTCGATCGAGCGGATCGAGGGAAGCGGCAATTATATCGCGGTCCTGAAACCAGTCTTGGGATGTATAGCCGTGGATCGCAACCTCTGGAAAAACTATCAGGTCTGAGCCATCAGCCTTTGCTTTTGCGATTGCTGACAAAATCTTGGCGATATTTCCGTCAATATCGCCGTTGGTAGTGTTGATCTGGCCGATCGTAACCTTCATACGACCATTATAAACTCAAACCTGCCGGAAGTTCGATGTGTGGTCGCGTGGATTTGAGTTGACCTAAAAATTTATGGTCTCAGGTTCCGGCTTTGATCAACTTCAAAACGCGAGGAGAATAAAATCTTCTACTTTCCGCATTTCTGTTACAGTAACTTTGTATTAGTAATGAGGTTAGTTGAATTTTTCATTGAAGAATGATGACGCCGGTCGACCGTGGCTTATTCAACGTGTCGAATGTGGTAAAAAATAATGGAGAAGATGAAAACAAAGATCCTTATTTTCGTTATGGGCTTTCTTTTGACTTGTGTATTTAACGTCGAAGCTCAAGACAAGGCAAACGATGTAAAAACGATAACGCCAGCGAGCAGAACCGAACCGCTCAAGGTTGGGGCGACCGCTCCGGACTTCACTTTGAATGACCAAAATGGAAAGCCAATTACGCTTTCGAAGGCAAGATCACCGGTCGTTCTTGTGTTTTATCGCGGCTATTGGTGACCGTACTGCGTTCGGCAGTTAGCCGAATTACGCAGTCTATTAAAGCCGGGCGAAAAGACATTGATCTACGCGGTCACGATCGATCCAGCAGAAAAAAGTCTTGTCATGGCAGGAAAGGTTGAAAAAGACGGCAAAGGAGCCGTAAATTTCCCGCTTCTTTCTGACCCAAGACACGAAACGATCGATGCCTACGGATTATACGACCCGGCATATTCCGACAAAAATTTCGATGGCATCCCGCATCCGGCAGTTTACATTTTAGACAAGAATCGCAAGATCATCTGGGCAAAGATCGAAACGGATTATCGCAATCGTCCTAAGATCGATGAGATCCGTGCAGAGCTCGATAAGCTCAAATAAATTATAGACATAATCGACAGGATCGGTTCCGGCACCGGGCGTCGTCTGATCCGATCCGTGGTGAAATTTGATTACGAGTCGACTGTGCGTTCTACAGACCGTTTGACCATCGTAAGCCGATTGCCGCGGTCGTTGTATTTGACCTCGTCCATAATGTTGTAGATAAAGAGCACGCCGCGGCCGGATGTTTTGAAGAGATTTGCAGGATCTAGCGGATCTGGAATGTTATTTACATCAAAGCCTTCGCCTTCGTCTTCGATCGTAAACCTAGCCTCCTTGCTCGAAACTTCAGCAGAGATCCGAACGAGTTTTTGCTCATCGAATTTATTTCCGTGCTTTACCGCGTTTACAAAGGCTTCATCTAAGGCGATGAAAAGATTTGATTGCTCCGGACTGATGACGCCTAATTTCTCGACGCGTTTCATCAAATAATCAAGTACAACATGCATGGGCGAGATCGCGCTTGGTAATTCAAATTCGATATATTCATGAAGATCCTGAACAATACTCTCTTTGTCGACAAACTTGATCTTGTAATCAAGAATTGTAGCGACAATATCACGCAATTCCTCTTCGTTGAACTCATCGCGCTGAAAATTCGCAGCACATATCTTGAACGCTTTGATATGGTCCCCAGTGTTTTTGCTATAAATCGCCGGTAAGCATTCGGCACCGTTACCTTCAACCGCGGGAACGGGCTTTACTTCATCAACATCAAGGTCAGAGATCACCACGTCGAAGCTCTCGAGGTCTTTGAGCCTGACGGCCTCCTCACGATTCTCGACGATCGCTACAGTATGGCCTACGGCAAGGAAGACCTCTTCAAGTGAGGTTGCAAGGTCGTCGTGATCGTCAATTATCAGTATCTTTCTATTCATCGAGGGTTGGAAGGCAATCATCTTTACGAAAAGAGCTTGTTTCTTGTTGCAAATAATACCCTATCTTGCTACTTCTTTTCTAACTGTGCCCGATCAATTTCAAGATGCATTTAACTTTCAACCGCTAGCTCGCTACACGTTTAAGCAACGAGTGGTGATCCGTATCGGTGGCTTTGTCTTTGCTTCTTTGATCCGCGCGATCGGCAAGACTTTACGATTTGAGGTCTCGGGCAAAGAATCATTTGATGAAGTAGAAAAACAGGGTCTTCAGCCAATTCACGTCTTTTGGCACGACCGGATCGTGTCCGGAACCTACTTTTTCCGCGATCGAAAGATCCTTGTTCTTTCGTCAACGAGCTTTGACAGCGAATACACAGCCCGATGCATCCAGCGTTTCGGTTTTGGAGTGATCAAGGGTTCGTCGACGCGTGGCGGAATTCAGGCACTTGTCGGAATGATACGTGCCATGCGAGCTGGTTATTCAACAGCGTTTACGCTTGATGGGCCAAAGGGGCCGCGTTATGTTGCCAAGTCCGGTCCAGTCTTATTAGCTAAGAAGTCAGGATGTCCGATGGTGCCATTCGTTCTTGAGCCCAAACAATTCTGGACGATAAATAGTTGGGATAAGCTCCAGATCCCGAAACCGTTTGCAAAGGTAAAGATCTTCGTTGGCGAACCGATATATGTTAAATCGGATGCCAAAGATGAAGTGCTTGAACAGAAACGTGAGGAGCTGCAAAATTCACTCGACGAATTGGTCCAACGCGGAGATAAATGGCGACGCGGCGAGGTTCAAGAATGAACTGTTTCGCGATTTGGTCGGGTGAAATAGTTCGCAGAAAGCAGGACAAAAGAGATCCAGATCGAGTCGGCGAGCAGCAAATGTCCTAGTTGCATCACTATCGGCCCAAAGGTTAGCAACGTAGCGGCACCAAAGGCAATTTGGATTAAAACCAGTATCGAAACAAAATTTGACCACCGCGTTACAACCGGATCGTCTTTAGAGCTTCTTTTCAACCATCCCGATAGAAACACCAAATAGACGGCCGTTAATATTGAGACTATCGGGTGACTTACCCGAAGACGCAGGATTATATTCGAGGTGGCAGATAGATCTTTTGCAATTCCATCGGCAAACGACTGAGAAGGAAAGAGCATATTGCTCAACGACGCTAACGATCCGCTTGCGCCGACCAAGATCAATGCAGCAGCGGCGAGAGCCATAAATAGGATCGGCCGATGTGCATCCTTGAATGAGAATCGGCGTGGTGCTGCGGCAAACCACAGGGTGAGTGTTAAGAAAGTTAGAAGTATGAAAGTGTTGATCAGATGTCCGATCGCCCAGAAAGGCCTCACATTCGTTACTGCATCCGCCGTGTTCCCCGTCAGCACCAGCCCCGCGCCTACAGCCGCTTCCGTGATGACAAAAAAAAGCGAAGCCAGCGAAGCGGTCACGACCTGTCGACTCTGAAGGTCTCGAGATTTTAGCCATATCCGTATCGCCCAGACGATCAAGATCAGCATTAGAATCCCATCAACTGCTGTTGAAACCCGATGAGTGAACTCGATGACGGTCTTAAATTCTGGAGCCGAAGGAATGACCTCACCGTGACATGTTAGCCAATGTTCGCCGCAACCATCGCCTGACTTGGATGCACGAAGAAACACTCCCCATAAAATAACGAGTACGTTGAACAACAGGACAAATCGTGCGTAGTTCGCAAATGCCTTTAGTTTGGGATAATTGTCCATCATGTATTCAGTTACGTCGCTTATGACCGTAGAATACCATTGTCACCCAAGCGTTCGAAGCTAGAATAAGATAAGTTATTCTTTATGGAAATCGAGCATTTTTTCACGTGTCCGTATTGTTGGCAGCAGATCTCTTTCGTGCTCGACATATCAATCGACGAGCAAGAATACGTTGAGGATTGCGAAGTCTGCTGTCGGCCGATAATTGCACGATATATATCCGATGGTGAAGAAATAGCGAGTTTTGAAGCTGACACGCTTGACGATTAGTTCACTATGATTGCTAAGGAGCGCATCGACAAAATTTTGCTTGATCAACGATTCGCTGTGTCGAGAGCGAAGGCTCGGGCGATGATAATGGCCGGCGTTGTTTTGGTTAACGATCGTCGAGTCGAAAAGGCCTCGGAAACGTTTGTTGCGGACGCCGTGATTCGCATCAAAGGCGATTCGCCGGAATCGAAGTATGTGGGACGAGGCGGCTTGAAGCTTGAAAAGGCACTCGCTGAATTTGGTATCGATCCCGAAGGTTACGTTTGTGTAGACATCGGCTCGTCGACAGGCGGCTTTACCGATTGCTTACTTCAGCACGGTGCTGTACGAGTAGTTGCGATCGATGTTGGAACAAATCAGATCGACTGGAAGCTTCGCAGCGACGAACGCGTCGAAGTACGGGAAAACACGAACGCTCGTGAACTTTCGCCGAGCGATTTTGACGAATTGTTTGATCTAGCCGTAATGGACGTGTCGTTCATATCTGTTACCAAGATCCTGCCCGCACTTCTTGCCCTACTGAAACGCCAAGGCAAGATCGTGGTTTTGATCAAGCCGCAATTTGAGGTAGGCAAAGGAGAGGTCGGTAAAGGCGGCATTGTTCGTGAGCCTGAGAAACACGAACGCGTTGTCAACGAGGTCAATAGCTTCGCGACAACCATCGGCTTGCGTTCTGCGGGTATGATCGAATCACCGATCTTGGGTGCAGAAGGCAACAAGGAATTTTTAGCTTTGTATGAGAGATCGGCCACCTGAGGCAGAGGCAAAACCGGAGTTCATCGAAGGGCGACACTACTACTTCGAAAGCGGCCTATTAGTTATGACGGCTCGGTATCTTCTCGAGCGAGGATATTGTTGCGGCAATGAATGCAGGCATTGCCCGTATCCAAACGATAGCGATCACAGCAAGAAGTCGTCTAGTTCGTTATGAGCGTCGGACCGAATGTGAGTTGGGGTCGAAACCTGCGAAGGTCGGCCAATTTTCACGTTCATTTGTTGTTCAATAAAGTCGATCGGCGTCCTAGCGATCTGCACCAATAATTCAGGGGTACAACAGACCTTCTGGTATTTACTTAGATCCTCATTCGAGAAGGGAAATGAGGTTGTCCATTCTAATGCTGCATTCAGGACCTTTGCCGCGCCCATATCATTCGGCCATAAAATGCTGTAATGCATCCATTTTCCGTCACGTCTCGCTTCGACCAGGCCCGCATTCCTCAGATAGGCCAAATGACGTGAAACCTTTGGCTGGCTCTCACCGAGTACTTCCGTAAAGAAACACACACACACCTCGTTCGCCCGCATCAGGTTTAATAAGCGAAGCCTTGTTTTGTCAGCAAGTGCCAGATAAAGCGTTTCCATATTCGCCAACGCGTTTGTGTCCATGGGCGAATTATAGCACAAACTGATTTCCTGTTGACATCTCGAAATTATGTCGATATATTTGCTTTAACATATATGTAGATACGTATATGATCTTACGAATGGAGCAAAATATTATGTCCAGCGAAACTATTACATCCTTCAAATCGCATATATCGTTGAATGTTAAGAACGTTGCTGAAAGCGTCGAGTTTTATTCTAAACTTTTCGGTGTAGAGCCGATGAAATTTGTTCACGGAAGCACGACCATACACTCCGTGATCCGCGAGACAGCCGGGGAGGACAGTGTAAATGCGAGAATGGGTTACGCGAAGTTCGACGTGCAGAATCCGCCGCTCAACTTTGTACTGAATGAAGTTCCGTTTTCAGAAGGCGGATCGTTATCGCATTTAGGAATTCAGGTAGCATCGTCAGACGATGTTTTGAAAACCCGCGAACGATGGATTGAGTCCGGTCTGATAACTGTTGACGAGATGAAGGTCGAATGCTGTTACGCTATACAGGACAAAACTTGGGCACGGGATCCTGACGGAAACGAATGGGAAGTTTTCGTCGTCCTCGAAAACACAGAACCCGTCGCCCAAGATTGCGATTGCGATTGCGGGAGCAAGGTCAGCCACGCCGAACTTACTAGGGCTAGCTCGCTTTCCACGCCGGAGTGTTGCACGCCAAGCCAAAAAGCTACTACCATTGGAGCGATCGATTCACCTTGCTGTTAATGGAGTTTTTACGATGGACGACGACTCGTTTTTCACCCTTTCGGTTCACGCCGGCGAAGACCGAACGGCAAATTTCGGTGCTCTTTCAATGCCGATCTACCCAGCCTCGGTCTTTGCTTTTTCGGATGCGGAAGATGGGATTGCGATCCATAACTACGAAAAGCCAGGCTATTTCTATGGCCGGCTTGGCAATCCGACACAGACCGCACTCGAGAAGACGATGGAGGAGCTTGAAGGCGGCGAGTCTGCCTTGGCGTTGGCATCTGGGATGGCCGCAATATCGGCTTCTGCGTTCACACTTGCTAAGTCGGGCGATCATATCGTTGCACCGGAATCGATGTATTCGACTACGACAAATTTGCTTCATCATCTCAACGCGCATTTTGGCATTGAGACTACCTTTGTTGACGCCGCAAACGCAGAAGCATATTCAGCCGCAATTAGGCCAAATACGAAGATGCTCTGGATCGAATCACCGTCGAATCCGTTAGTCAAGATAACCGATATCGAGGCGGTCGCGGCGATCGGGAAAAGTGCCGGCATACCTACGGTCGTTGATAATACATTCGCCACGCCATACAACCAACGGCCGATCGAGCTCGGTGCGGACCTCGTAATACACAGCGCGACAAAGTACCTCGGTGGGCACAGTGACCTTACAGCAGGAATCATTGTTGGGCGGAAGGATCTTGTTGAGGCTGCGCGTCACGGAGCGGCAAAGTTCTACGGAGGCAATATAGCACCGCAGGTAGCGTGGCTTGTTCTTCGTGGTATCAAGACACTGGCTTTGCGAATGGAGAGGCATAATTCCAACGCATCCGTATTAGCACATATATTATCGGAGAATCGCAAGGTAAATGCCGTTTACTATCCCGGACTGGAAAATCATCAGAATTTTGCGACGGCCAAACGTCAAATGCGAGGGTTTGGCGGAATGCTTGGAGTCGATGTTGGCACGGCAGACGCTGCAAAACTATTTGTTAATGGGTTAAAGATGTGCACTTACGCAACCTCGCTCGGCGGCGTCGAAACACTTATCCAGCCAGTTGCCTTGATGACGCACGCAACACTTTCCCCTGAAGAACGCGCGCAAGCGGGAGTTTCAGACGGACTGGTGAGGATCTCAGTCGGGATCGAGAATATAGATGATATATGTCAAGACATATATGATGCGTTGGCTTAATGTAATTGTCACCCATTATCTATGGACCTTTCCAAAAAATTGGTTTCTGAGTTCGTTGGAACGACCGCTTTATTGGCAATAGTGGTTGGTTCCGGGATCATGGCGGAACGGCTGGCCGACGGCAATAATGCGGTTGCACTGCTCGCCAACTCGGTAGCGACCGGTGCTGGATTAGCAATCCTCATCTATAGTTTTGGTGAGATCTCAGGCGCTCATTTCAATCCCGCTGTAACCCTGACCGGGGCAATGCAAATTCGGAGTTCTCGAAACCTGGTCATCTCGTACTCAATTGTTCAGATCGGCGGTGCAATTGCAGGCGTTGTTATCGCAAATATAATGTTCGACTTGCCGGCGGTGAATCTTTCAACGAAGATCCGGTCGGGGGTTGGCCTGTATCTTGGTGAATTTGTCGCAACATTTGGCCTGATCTCAGTAATCCGCTTGGGATCGCGATTTCACCCAAAGCTAGTCGGAGTCTTGGTCGCTTGCTACATTACTGCGGCTTACTGGTTCACTAGTTCCACATCTTTTGCAAACCCGGCTGTAACGATCGCAAGATCGTTGTCGAATACTTTTGCAGGCATTGCGCCTGAAAGTGTACCAATGTTCATCGTATCGCAACTGGCTGGTGCCGTTGGGGCATTTATCTTCACGAATTGGCTTTTGACCGAGGAGAAGGCTTCAGATGAATAGACCAAAGATCTTAGTTCTTTGTACCGGAAACTCGGCGCGGTCGCAGATGGCCGAGGGAATTATTCGATACGCTGTCGGTGATCGGGTCGAAGTTTACAGTGCCGGAACGAAGCCGAGTCTCGTCCGTCCGGAGGCGATAAAGGCCATGGCTGAGATTGACATCGATATTTCCCATCATCGTTCAAAATCCGTCGATGAGTTCAACGGTCAAAGGTTCGAATTTGTTCTGACGGTTTGTGATAATGCCCGTGAGAATTGCCCCTATTTTCCAGCAGCAACAAAGCTAATTCATCACGCATTCGAAGATCCGGCCGATGTTGTAGGCGACGAGGAAGACCGAGTCGCGGCGTTTCGACGGGTACGCGAGAATATCGTCGACTTCGTGAAAGGCGAGTTTCTTGCGAAGATCAATGACGTGTAAGGCCCAGTTATGTGTCGTAGCGTCGATTTTCAAAACAAAAGGGACGCTCAACACGCCCCGATTTTATTAAACTTAACCTAATATCAATTTTCGTCGCTTTCGCCTTTTGACTTGCTCATCTGCGGAGCGGCCGCGACTTGCGGCAGCGGAATTCCGGCGGCGTCGGATTTAACAAGTGGAGCCTCGATCTCGTCTTCGTCCGAATCGCGTTCGCTGACGATCATCTTGCCGGAATGCTTCGTAAAGGTAAGTTTCTCATTTCCTTCATCAAAACCGACGAAGATGTAGTCCCCGGTCTCGACCTGTTCGGTAGCAACGAGATTGGAAAGCGGATAAACAAGGAACCGTTCGATCGCACGTTTCAAATGACGTGCCCCATACTTTAGATCGATACCTTCGCCAAGCAAAAATTCCTTCGCTTCGGTCGAGCACTCAAAGATAAACTTCGTGCCTGCTGATTCCGTGATGCGGTTCTGAACATCCCGTAGTTCAATTTCAAGTATCTTTCGAAGATGGTGCTCTTTAAGGCTTCGGAAAACTACGACCTTGTCGATCCGATTCATGAATTCCGGCGAAAACTTACGTTTTGCAGCCTCTAAAGCGGTCCGGTAGATCTTGGAATCGATCTCATTATCGTCCGCCGGTTTTCCTTGTTTCGTCGGTGCAAATCCGATCCCGCCGGAGATCATGTCGGACATCTCGCGGGCACCAAGGTTCGAAGTCATGATGACGATCGTTCGCGAAAAATCGACGCGTCGGTTATCGCCTAGCGTAAGAGTCGCCTTATCGAGAATGCCGAGCAGAAGTTGCCACAGAGAATCTGAGGCTTTCTCGATCTCGTCAAATAGAACGAATGTAAGCTTGGTCTCTTCGGTATGTGATTTATCAAGATTTTCCTGAGTAAGCATCGGCGACGTTTCGCGATGTCCAAGATATCCCGGAGGTGAGCCGATCAGCTTTGCGATCTCATGCGAGTGCTGAAATTCGGCACAGTCTATCTTTACGACGGCATGTTGGTCATCGAACAAGACCTCGGTCGCGGCTTCGACAACGCGGGTCTTACCCGAACCTGTCGGTCCAAGGAAAAGCATCGTACCGATCGGACGCGAAGGGTTGTTCATCCCGGCAAGGTATATTTGAAAAAGGCCGCTCATCCGGCGAACTGCTCGTTCCTGCCCGACGATGCGGTCCAATAAACGATCTTCGAAATCAGCCGCGCGTGGGCTTTTTCGATCGGGATCGAGCAAAACACCTTTGTCCGTCGGATCTTTTCTTATGGCGGTATCGTTTTTCATCTTCACTTCCTCCTTGCCAAAACGCCTTAACACATGCGACCTTGCTGCAATTGTTCGACGTTTCCATTTTTCGGATTTGCGTCCGGGTGCCAACCGCTTATCCGTATCTAAAGATGATTACAATTTAATGAGCGTTGGCTGGAATAGATTCGACCACAACGCCCCGGATAGATTCGAGTCACGTTATGAACGCATAATTATTCTCATAGAACGGCCAATTATTCAAGAAGAGCCTAATCGTAATACTCGAGCCCAAGGTGCGTGATCAGTTCTTCGCCCTTCATGTGACGGAGAGTGTTCTTTAATTTCATAAGCTGGATGAACAAATCATGCTCTGGATAAAGGCCTGGTGCCGTCTGCGGAGCTTTGAAATAGAACGAGAGCCATTCTTGAATTCCCTTCATTCCGGCGCGTTGAGCAAGGTCCATAAAAAGAGCCAGATCAAGAGCGAGCGGGGCTGCTAATATCGAGTCCCGGCACATGAAATCTATCTTGATCTGCATCTTGTAGCTGAGCCAGCCGACAATATCGATCGCGTCCCAGCCTTCTTTGTTGTCGCCGCGAGGCGGATAGTAATTGATGCGAACGACGTGCGAAAAATCTTTGTAAAGATCGGGATAAACGTCCGGCTGCAAGATATGCTCGAGCACCGAAAGCTTGGATTCTTCCTTCGTTTTGAAATTCTCAGGATCGTCCAAAACTTCGCCGTCGCGGTTTCCGAGAATATTTGTCGAATACCAGCCTTCGAGGCCGAGCATGCGTGATTTCAGTCCCGGAGCGAGAATGGTCTTCATCAGCGTTTGACCGGTCTTGAAATCTTTGCCGCAGATCGGCACTTTCAGATCTTCGGAAAGCTTGAGCAAAGCCGGAATATCAACCGACAGATTGGGTGCACCGTTTGCGAAAGGAACGCCGGATTTGATCGCCGCATAGCCATAGATCATCGACGGAGCGATCGCCGGATCGTTATCATACAAGCCTTTTTCAAAAGCCTCGATCGTCCGATGGACATCAGATTCTTCCAAAAATATCTCGGTCGACGCGGCCCAGACCATAACCAATCGGTCGCAGCCGTTCTCCGATTTGAACTTAGTGATGTCCTCGATCAGTTGTTCGGCAAGCTCCATCTTGTTCTTGCCGGCCTTGATATTGTTACCATTCAAACGCTTAACGTAATTCTGCTCAAATACCGCCGGCATTGGCTTTAGCGACGAAAGCGGTTCGACAAGTTGATTGAGCAGGTCTTTTTCAAGCACGCCGGCGTTCAATGCAGCGTCGTAAGCGTTCTCAGAAAAAATATCCCACGCGCCGAACACGACGTCTTCGAGCTGAGCAAGCGGCACGAAATCATTGATCTTCGGGCTTCGATTCTCTGTGCGTTTCCCAAGCCGGATCGTGCCCATCTGTGTGAGCGAGCCGATCGGCTTAGAAATGCCGAGTTTCACGGCTTCAACACCCGCGACCAGCGTTGTGCTAACCGCGCCGAGCCCGACCAGCAAAATTCCAAGTTTTCCATCTGCGGGAGCTACGTCCACGCCTTTGTTTATCATTATTGTCTCCAACGAAAGGAAAATGATAACTTTACCAAAATGTTAAGGCAAACGTATCGCAGGAAAAGCGAACGGATCAGGGATCACGACTGGTGTGAAGTATCACGGTAGTAGCATTATCTTTGATTCGCCGGTGACGAGCGTTTCGCCGTTTTGGTTGGTGGCGATCGTCTCGAGCGTGACGATATTTTTTTCTTCGCGGATGTGTTTTACGGTGGATGTGACGGTGACGCTGTCGCCGATAAAAACGGGAGCAGTGAAACGCATCGTCTGCGAAAGATAGACGATCTTCTTTGCCGAAAATTCTTCGCCGAGTACCGCCGAAATGAAAGCTCCGGTCAACATTCCGTGTGCGATCCGCCTGCCGAAGCGCGTGGTTTTGGCGAACTCTTCATCGAGGTGTATCGGATTAAAATCACCTGAAACTTCGGCAAACACCCGAACAAGCCCGTCCGTAACCTCGCGTGTCCGTGAAAATGAATCTCCGAGTTTTATGTTCATATAGTACCCTTTTGCGGCTTGCTCCTATTGCGGCTTGCCGCCACGTTGTGCGGAAAAGTTTACTTTTCCGGCAATTGCAGGAATATTAGCGGGCCTGCCCGAGATCAGCTATTGGCGACAAGCCGCTGGAAATTTGCCCGCGACCGGCGAATCAAGCTTCGCCGCACAACATTGCATCAAGCTGTTACGAGCTTATTTTACCCGAAGTTGTCACACACTAACCGCGAAACGCTCTCACTCTCGATAACCGGAAGCTCTTGCATTGTTCAGATTCTATCCGAGCGGGCATATATGCGGTAGTCGATCTCGGCGAAGATGTTGTCGCGGGATTCTATTTCAGATAGGAGTTCGAGTTGTTCGGCGGTGAGGAACTGGCCGCCCGCTGACGCAGGCGGTTCTGACCGCTCTAGCATTTTTGCGAGCAGGTCGAAGCGGTGGATGTGAGATTGGAAGCGGCGCGATGAATATTCGACGGTCGTGCCCTGATAGATCTGGAACGCCCAGTCGGATGATTGAGCGAGCAATAACTCGCGCGCCGCTTGGTTCGCGATGCGAACCGCAAGTTCAAGATTCAACTTTCCATGTTCAAAGTCAGAAGAAGCTCGTGAACCTTGAACTTTGAACTTTGAACTTTGAACTTTATCCGCGAGCTCCGTCATTCGCCGTTCGGCGTCGTGCTGGTACAGGTACATCCACGAGTTGCCTTCATTGATCCAGACCTTGTAATAGCCGGCCTCGCCCCATGAGGATGCGGTCGGCTGTTGGCGTTGGATGTTTATGCCGCTGTCGAGAAAATCGCCGGGCGTTACGGCCTTGATTTCGCTCTGATCCCAGTGCAGCTTCTTAAAAAAGAAATCGATGAACTGCGGTCCTTCGAACCACCAATGACCGAAAAGTTCTGCATCGTAGGGCGAGACGACGAGCGGCGGATGGCCTTCAAACGTTTCGCGAAGTAGGTACGCCTGCTTGATGCGTTCGCCGATAAAATGCATCGCATTTTCGGCGGCCTTTTCGCGTGCGAGAGATGGAATATAGGCGCCTTTCTTGTTTTGCGGAACCGTCTTTCCGGTGATGCGGTGATACTTAAGGCCAAGGTGGCGGCGGTTGCCGTCGGCGTGAAGATGCGGTTCGAGGTAATCGAACGGCGCGTCGAAGCCGATGTCGCGGTAAAACTCTCGGTAAAGATCGTTGCCCGGATAGCCGATCTCGGCCGACCAAACCTGCTGGCTTGTTTCGACATCGCGTGCAAATGTCGCGACGCCGTTCGGGCAGATGACCGGTGCGTGGACGCCATACCGCGGCCGCGGATCGCCATAAAGGATCGCGTGCGTGTCAGAGATAAAATACTCGATGCCGTATTCTTTCAGCAGGTCTTCGATTCCCGGTTCATACGCACATTCCGCCAGCCAAATTCCTCGCGGCTGCCGCCCGAAGTGTTTCTTGTAATTTGTGACTGCGATCGCAACCTGCGCCCGGCGAGCTTCGGGCGTCGAGATCAAAGGCATAAAGCCGTGCGTCGCACAGCAGGTGATGATCTCGATCACGCCTTCTTCCTGCAATTCGCGAAAAGCGTTGATCAAATTGCGTTTGTAGCGGTCGTTCCAAAGCCCGAGCGACGCTGTGAGATTATCGACATACATCTTCGCGACTTCGATAAAATCCTGGTCTTCGGTCTGAGCTCTGTGTAGCTCTTTCTTTGCAAGCTCAAGCAGATTTTCGAGGTGCCGCGTGTAGCGTTCCTGCAAAAGCGGATCGGCAAGCATCTCGCAGAGCGGCGGCGAAACGTTCATCGCAAGCCGCGGTTTCGCGCCAGCTTCGTGCAGCGTCTGAAATATAAAAATGAGCGGAAGATAGACCTCTGTTATCGCCTCGTAAAGCCAGTCTTCCTCTAAAAATTCAGGATATTCAGGATGCCTGACAAAAGGCAGGTGTGCATGCAGGATCAGGCTGAAATAACCGACTGGCATAGGCTAATTAATGAAACAGGATGTACAGGATAAACAAGATACCTAAAATATCCTATTCATCCCGCACATCCTGCCGAAACTGCCATCGAACTATCGACCGACCGTGTGCGAGCTAAGCGGTTCGAACTTATCTAGTTGATCGATTCGTCGGGACCGTGTGCGAACACGTTTTGGAAAATTGACCAGGCTCGAGCCAAAAACAGCCGGGCCGGTTTCTTCGTACTCTTCGATGATGTCGTTCTCGTCGAGCTCGAATTCCGCCTTTAATGCGGCAAGAGCGTTCTCGCGTGTTATCAATTCGATGGCCGATTGAAGGACGGCGAATAGTTCGTCGCTAATGCGGAAGCGAAGATCTTCGAGCGTGGCACCGGCGGCGAGAAGCGTAAGAGCGTAGCGAATATCGTCGGCGTCAAAGCCTGCAAAATCGGTGGCTGGGCGTTCGGTTAAGCGAGCAATTGCGGCATACGAAGCAGTTTGTGCATGACCCGCGTCGTCGCCCGCGATGGCGACGTCAAACGCGTCTTGCTTGAAACCGGCTACGTCCAAAACCTGAGCAAACTTGTCGGCGCGAATGCTCCAATCAGCTTCGGTCGCGACGCGCGAGCTCGGGCTTTTTCGCGGCGTGGTTATCGTATTCGAATAGAGCGCCCGGAAATACGGACGGTTCGGTGCGTAGAAACCAAGCTCGGCGCGATACGTAGAATCCGGTTCAACCGAAAACCACCAGTTGCCGTCTGCATCGACCGCGTGGATCTGCTCGGTATCGCGCGTTTCGTTTAACAGCTTTACGACCAGCGTATAGCTGCCGGTATTTTCGCCGAAGGCTCGTCGCAATATTTGAAACGGATTGTTCTTTAGCGACCAATAAAAGTAGACACGGTTCGGGGTCTGCATCAGCAGTCGTGCTCGATTCTCCCGCTTTAGCTCGGGAAGCTTTGGCAGGGCGAGTTCGCGAAAGACAGGCGAAAGTTCATCATCGGTCATGACCTCTGCTGCTTCTTCATTGAGGGCCGTAGCGATTCGTTCGGTTATAGATTCGAAATCGGCTTCGCCTCGAATATTTTCGCTAGAGGAAACGGTCAAGAGGTCTTCTTTTTCTATACTCTCGGTCATAAATAAAACGTCTAAATAGATAGTTAAGATAAATAACGATTATGCGGGGTATGGGCTCAACTTACAAGGAAACGAAAGCCGCCGTATCGGTAATAATAACCTTTACGACGGCAAACCATCGGCCCGAATGTCTTGTTTCGAGAAATTGGAAGACCACGATCGCTATTTAGATGCCATTTTGCCGTTATTCGAAATCGATTGGATCTTGATCTCAAGTTTGCCGAACGAGGCCTTCACCTGCGAGCGTACGGGAATGCGGCGTTCGTCGTCAGTGATCCAGATGACCATTGAACCTTCGCGTTCGATCATTCGGCCTTCGCCGAAAACTTCCGGCTCAAGCTTAAAGCACCAGACGCGGCCGATGTCTGTATTCAGGCGTTCTCGACCCGTAACGCGAACCGGGATCTTGTAAACCAGGCCCGAATCGCTGACGTTAAGTTCAAAGGTCTTTCCAAGCGCGAGCGGCAAAGTTCTAAGGTGATAAATGCCCGAGACCAGATCGTGGGTTCGGCCCTTAATGTCAGAGGCGATCAATCGCGGCGGACGCATCGGTTCATTAGGATCGGTCTCCGAATAGATCACGCGGTTTTCTTCGTAATCAAACATCGCCTCGCTGTTACGAACACGCTTTTTTTGAACGTCTTGTTTTACGGTCTTCAATGACGAAAGGTCAGTACCGCGCACCGTCGAATTAAGAACCTGCAAAAAACTGAAACCGAAAAGTTTTACAAGCGTGCCCTTTGAACGCGCTTCGGCGTTTATCAAAAGATCGCCGTCAGAAGTCTTGTCCTGTACGGTGAAGGTCAGTTCGGCAACCGAAATGCCTTGAATGACCTTGCTGATCTTTCCTTCGTAAGAAAGGGTTTCGCCGACCTTGAAAGGAAGTTGCGTCGGTGGCTCAGGCTTCGGTTGGGCAGAAACCGATAGTGCCGCGAAGGTGAGTACAAGAGCTAGCTTAAAAAAGCAGGAGTTCATAAATTAAAAACCAAAATAAACCTTTGCGGCCAGGATAAAGGTTATCAAAAGCAGCCCGAGAGCCGCATTATACTCGCGATGCTTTAAGTATAGCTGAAAATCAAAGTTCTTGACGGAATTCTTCCAGGGTGTGAGCCTTGGAAAGAATAGCGGAACTGAATTGGCGTAATCCCGATATTCGTCGCCGAGCCAAGATTCGAGTTCTTCAGCTTCGACGTTCATAACCGGAAAATAGATGCTCAAATAAAAGACCATCGCCAACAACACCAGCCACCAAACGCCCGACGCAATACTAAACCCAACGGCAATGATAAACGTGCCCAAATATAGCGGATTTCGCGTATATGCGTACGGCCCGCACGTATCAAGCTCACGTATCTTTTGGATGTGCCCGCAGGCCCACGCCCGCAAAGCCAAACCGATTATTGCGACACCGACCCCGATCACTAATGTAAGGGCGGTCGGTCGGGCAAATACTACGTACAAAACGGCGAAGGCAAATCCCGCAAAAACACGGTATCGCTGTAATAATTTCTTTGCTTTTATTGCCATTGCGATCAGGTAATTTCGGTCGCTACAAAAGCAGAAATTTCACGGCTGCTTTTTGCCAGGCGTCGTGATACTGCTTCAGCGGCGCTTCGCACATCGATGTCCATGCATATCCAATTTGAACACGTTCGGCGATGGCAATCCACGCGGCAGTCGATGTCGAGTCGTTCGACGCAGACATCATCCGGATCCGGGCTGCCATTTCGCCACCATTCGGTAGGACCAAAGATGCCAACCACTGGCGTTCGGGCCGCGACCGCCAAATGCGTCGGGCCGGTGTCTCCGCCGATGTAGATGCGCGCAAGTTTTGCCAGTTCGTAAAAACCTTTGAGCGTCGGTTCTACGGTGATAGCTTTGCCTGAAACGCATGCGGACATTACCCGAACGGCGATTTCTTGCTCCGCCGGTCCGGTCGCGATGATCGGCACAAGCCCGTGTTCATTCCAAATCGCATCTGCCAATTGGCCAAACTTTTCGGCGTGCCATAGCTTTGTAACCCAACCGCCTCCGGGATTCAGGATCGCGAACGGCCCGCCTGCCATTTCAGCGATAGCGTTTGCTTCCAGACGGTGTTCCGCCTCGGTAAATATTGGAAACTCGAGCGATGCATCGGCCAGAAACGGGCCGAACGCGGCAGCAGCAAGCCGCATGTTCATTTGAATGATGTGCGTTCGCACATCCCCCTTTTCCGTGCGGTTGAGAAAAATACGGCTTGCCGGTTCGCGCAAGTTTCGCCGCGAAAAGCCCCAACGCACCTTTGCTCCTGAAAGTTTTGCGATCACGCCGGATTTCAAAAGTCCCTGCAGGTCGATCGCGACATCAAAATCGAGCTTTCGCAGTGAGCCAAGTTGACGCCTGATCTCCGGAATGATCTCGTCGACGATGCTGCCCTCGCGCATCGCTCGAGTATCAAGCTCGAGCAATTCATCGATCAAAGGATTTCCGCGAAGTATCTCCGCCGAGCGCCGTTCGACCGCCCATGTAATATGTATCTCTGGCCGATGACTCTTTATCGCGGCAAATGCCGGTAGTGCATGCACGATATCGCCGATCGCCCCGAGCTTTACAAAAAGAACCCGCACGGTGAACATCTTAAGCTTCGGTAGGGCGTTGTCTCAAATATGGTTTGATGTTTTAGACGAAATTTGTTGTTGATCGAAAATTCTTGTGGAAATTTAGAAATGCGATAGGTTATTCTAATAGTTGGGCTTTTCGTGAACCCACCTTAGCCCGTATCCTATGCAAATGGCCGAACGTAGATCTCGCGATCTTCGCCCAGCATTAGTTTTTTTAAGCGGCGAATTGATCGCCGTGCCGATACCGCTGGACCGCGAGGAAGTAATTCTCGGGCGGGCGCTCGAGGCAGACGTGCGCGTTAACGATTCCAAGGTCTCGCGGCGCCACGCAAAGATCGAAACAATCGTTGATCCGAGCACGCAGCAACCAGAGTATATTCTTAGCGATCTTGAGTCGCGAAATGGAACTACGCTCAATGGCCTAAAGGTCTCACGCGAGGCTCTGCAGAACGGCGACAAGATCACGATCGGCGAACATATTCTCCGCTTCGATCTTCTGGACGAGATCGACCGGGAATATCAAAAGCAGATCCACCGCTTGATCTCACACGACGACCTTACCGGGTTACTTTCCAGCCGTTCGTTCTTTTCCGAACTGCGACGCGAAACCGCACGTGCTAAGGCGGAGTCACGCTCAGTCTGCATATTGATGATGGACGTTGATCATTTCAAAAAGGTCAACGATACGTACGGTCATCTTACCGGCAGCAAAACGCTCGAAGAGATCGGCCAGTGCATTATCGAGATAATGCGGAGCGGCGATGCGGCGGCTCGATTTGGCGGCGAGGAATTTGCTGCGTTTTTGCTCGATGCCGAAATGGGGCAGGCAATGGTTGCCGCCGAGCGGATCCGGTCGGTTATCGAAGATAGAGCATTTAGCGTGATCCGGCACGGAAAGCCGTCCGACACCCATCGCGTAACGATAAGTATTGGTGTTTCGTCTTTTCCTGACGATTCGAGCGACCCGATCGAGCTAGTCGAAATGGCGGATACGGCCTTGTACCGGGCAAAGCGCGAAGGCCGCAACAAGGTTTGCGCTTATCGCGATATGTCGGCCGACGAAGCAACGAAGCAATTGCCGGCTAGAAAAGATTAGTTTTTGCAACCTTTTTCACGGGCATTTCGTGTGAGACTTGGCCTGCTTTTCGTGTTAAACTTCGGTTTTCGACGATAGAAGCAGTATTTTTAGCATCAAAACCTGAAGTGATCACGAAGTTAAATCTTGCAACGCGTCCGTTTCGCAATCGAACAACGCCATACATACTTTCCGCGGTTCTGCTTTTTTTGGCATCGATCGCGGCACTTTTGTGCTTGGCGCAGCTTCGCAGCAACGCCAATAACCTAGAACTCGTAGCAAAACAGCAGCGTGAATTCGACGAAGATGTGAAACGGTTTCGGGGCGAGGGCGAAAAAGTTCAGCAACAGCTAACCCCAGATCAGCGAAGCCTTTTGACGGCGGCCCATAAACTGGTCGCCAATAAGAACTTCGGCTGGTCACGGCTCTTTGCGGTTCTTGAAGGCGTAATGCCTAACAACGTAAGCGCCTCGAGGATCGCGGTTCAGAATGTTTATCGTGATGGCGATCGCGTAAAAGCAGAACTCGATTTCGCCGTTCTCAGTCGTGATTATCAGGCGGTTATGGCGATGATAGGATCGATGAATAATTCGGGAATGTTTCAGGCGGAACTTCGCGGACAGAACCTTCGAGAGACCGACCGGATGACATATTCAGAATATTCGATGAAGCTGATCTACACGCCGCCGTTTGGTGTTTCGGCAACTGACGCAACGGCCGTGGCACAACTTGGACAGGAGGGCGGCGTTCGATGAACGAAAACGAGCAAGAACAACAACTGCCCGAAACAAGTCCGCAGATCAGCGTAAACGATCTCGGCTTGACTACCGATAGCACCGTTGTTGTTGAAGAAGCCGATCGAACTGTCGTCTTAAAACCGGATGAGACCATAATCATCGAGAAAACTCCGCACTTGGACATTCCGCCGTCGAACCGGCCGCGAAAGGTTTACAAAGGAATGTGGGGCACGAGCGAGATCGCCGCTTTAGCCGTTTCGTTATTCACCATCTTCGGCGTTTTGGTGCTCTATCTTTTCTTCGTCGTTCCATCGAATAACGAGCTTGAAGCGGCACGGATGGAACGCGATAAGCTTGAAAAGGATCGAAACGAAGCTCAAGCTAGGTACGGCGGTAGCATAAGCACACAACAACGCGTCACTGATCTGATCACCAGCGTTGATAATTTTGAATCCAATTACTTGCCGATCGCATCAAACGGCCGGACCGCTATTTACCAGCGTATTAACGGTCTGATCGCCGGATACGGATTAACCAATACGAGCGGGCCTGATTACGCACCGCTTGAGCTTGAAGCACAGCAGACGCAATCGACCGATGATTCAGGTACAAGCGGACGCGAGCGTTATCTGAGTATTTTCCCCGGCGTTTACGTAACGATGACGGTCGAAGGTCCGTATCAAAACATTCGCCGCTTTATACGAGAGGTCGAAACCGGACGTGAATTCGTTTTGATCAGCTCCGTCGAGATCGAACCAGCGGAGACGAGACAGCGGCGTGCTGCCCAACAAGCTGCACAAACAGCACAAGTAGATCCGATGGCTCAGCCACAAGATCCGACACGCGGCGGATTCCCCGGAATGGACCAATTTCCGAATAATCCGAACGTATCGCCGCCAAATTCGGCAAGACCGCCCCAGGGCCGAACGATGGGTGATGTGGTTAGTCTAAGGCTCGAAATGGCAGCTTATTTTCAACGGCCGACAACAACCGTCGCTCCGGCACAGTAGTTTTGAAAAAGTGAAATGGCAGTAGCACAAGCGACCAATAATACTGAACGCAATAAAATGATCATTGCGATCGTGCTAGGTGTGATCGCGCTCTTTGCTCTTTTCTACGC
>JBGTKQ010000115.1:0-6664 GCA_041744555.1 Pyrinomonadaceae bacterium | reverse complement strand
GTAGATCGAAAAAAATTCGCCCGTGATGCCGCTTGCCTTCAACCGCGCAAGATCGGTGTGAAACGGATCACCGTCGCGATGGAATTTCCCAACGGAATTGGTCGCAAGATCGAAATCTTCATCGACCATCGGACCTGTGATGTCGTTGTGGCCGTCGATGACAATGGCTTTTTTGTGGATTTTCATGGCGCGCGTCCATAAGGCCGGATCGGCGTCCTTCGGCATCGTCTGTGCGGTTGCGGTGTATGCTGCAGCAATAACAAGAAGTGCGGATTTGAAAAGAAACGCGCCTGTTCGATTATTCATAATTGATTTTTGGAAGAGGTGTTTCGAATAGTTTAGCGTGTTTCAAGTAAAAATCGAAAACGTAAAAGGCGGGCACGTGCCGCCCGCCGAACTATTGATCAATCAATCGGCTCCTCCACCGTCGCCGCTCGATCTAACCGCCGCCACAGGCTTACTCGAAATATCGAATCTTCAGTAAGGCGCTGTCCCACGCTGTCCCAGGCTTGTCCCAGACGCCGTTGGGACATGTAAATAACTGATAACACTAGCGTTATCGGCATTCTACGGTCATTTTCTGCCAGTTTTTGAAAAAAACTTTTATTCCGTGTGACGTCCTGGAAAAATGAGACGTCAGTAATGATCCTGGTATCGACTGACTCGGGTTGATCTGCCGTTTTTCAAAGATCAGGCCGGCGGCATGAAATGCCAGCCACGTCGATTCTGACACAGTGTTGCAGCCATTGTCAAGAGTTTTATCGACGCAACATCTGCAATTGACGCGGTTGGCCGTCGAACTTTATTGCCCTTCGATTGCCGTGAGTGCATACCCAGCAAATCGTTTAGGCGTTTCGTCCGAATCGAAATGCCTGTGGTTAACATTTACAAAAAGTCTTCCCCTTATAAAATTTATATTTGAGAAATCCTTATGCCCCGCATCTCCGAACTCTTTATTGGGCCTAAACCCTGCTTGACCAACTGTAGTATGCAAAACTATTTTAGCATTCTCGGATGTTTGAAGATCGATAACAAAAATGCTCAATTCTTCTTTTCCTTTTTGTAGTATCAGATAAGCGATAATATTTCCACAGCTTGCTTGCTTTAACGACCACTCATCGGTTTCTTTTGCCATTATATGTTCATAAAGCATTGTGCAAACCACATTTTTTCTGAGTTCGGCCATCAACTCCTCATCCGATTTTCCTTCGCTTTGTATTTCTTCGTTTACTTTGCTCGTTTGAGCTTCACTGGTAATTAACGGGTATACGAAAAAAGTCGCCGCGATTATCAGGCCGCCCGCCAGGGCTACAAAATTAAAAGACTTTGGCTTCATTGGATTACTCGGCTTGATCTTACCTCCGGCACGTCGGGTATCTCACTCCAAACAGCCGATAGACCTTCGGTCATGTAAACGACTGCCAACCCCAAAGCGAATGTCATCAAAGCTGTTAGCAATCGAAAATAGAATCGACGCATATTGCCACACTCCCGAGATACTCACGCTGAATGATAGGAAAAGTTTCTATTGATTCCGATGCGCGATGAATTTGTTCTTGGCATAGCCACGGTATGAGCCCGACGATTCGAGCACAATCTGGTAACATTTTCGATTATCATCAAACGCCGAGGCGATATATGAAAATATGAAAATTAGACGACTTCGAGTAGAGAACGCTCTAAGCTTCCTTGAGCCGAACGATATTCTATTCGATGGAGATATTTCTATTCTCGTTGGACCAAACGGTGGCGGCAAGTCAAATCTTCTCGACATCATCTCGTCGACGATCAGACGGCACGTGATTGTTCCGTGGGAGCTCAATCAGCAAACCGATGGCTTTGGCGTCCAGAAGTCTGTCGGGACGGTTAGTCAAACTCTAGCGCCCAATATTGAGCTGTACTTCGAGCAGAATGGTAGGCCGCAAATTATCGAAGTCGAGCTGGAAGTGACCTCCGTCGATCTCGCTCGATTTGAGTTGATGCGTACGACGCCCAACTTGCGTGCGGAGTACAGCGGAACCCTCGGGACGTTGCGGAATCCGGTCCCGCTTTATAACTGGAACGGTGTATTCGCTCGATGCTGGTTCGAGATTTGTCTTCACAATCCTCGACGGCAACATTCAAGATCCGGCCGCGATTGAAGGCAAACTGTTTCTTGAATCGCTTCGTCAATTCGAACTGTACGAGCATAAGCTTGGGGAATCGAATACCGCACCAGTTCCGTTACCGTTTTTGTTGTTTCCGTCAAACCGAGCCGGGTCGCTGAATATGAACGTAACTCTCGCAACTGAGAGGGAACCCAGCTTCAAGAGATCGGTCGATTCGCCAAATTCCCGCTTGGGAGGCGGCAGCCCGGGGGGGCTTGCATTATTCCGATTGGCTTCCCGAATGCGTTTACTTGAAGTTGAAGGAAAACCCGTAACAGAGATTTATAACGACGACAATACAAAACTGCTGACTAAGGCACTGGAGCAGTTAGGCTACGGATGGGAGCTGGTGTGCGTTGACGTTTATTCTAACTCATATCGATTGCGGATAACTCGGGACGGAGGAAAATTCAGCTATGAGTACGCCTCGTCGGGCGAGAAAGCACTTGTTGAATTCGTGTTTAGTATTTACGGTCTCGACGTTCGCGACGCGTTGATCGTGATTGACGAGCCCGAACTCCACTTGCACCCTAAGTGGCAGACCCGGCTAATGGAGATCATCGAACATTCCGCTTCGGAACGGGGCAACCAATTCGTAATGGCGACTCATTCGCCGACTTTCATTTCGCCCCGATCTATAGCTTACGTATCACGCGTCTACCGTGAAAACGGCGAAAGCAATGTCTTTAGACTAAAAGACTCGTCCTTACCTGACTTGTCCAAACGACTTCGGATAGTCAATAGTCAAAATAACGAGAAGATATTTTTTACCGATTTGGTTGTCTTGGTTGAGGGAGTTCTAGATCGAATATTTTTTGAACGCTTCCTAAGGGACTGTAACTACGGCGAAGACTCAATGGATTTTGAAGTGGTGGAAGTTGGTGGAAAAGGCAACTTCGCTCAATATCACGATTTGCTCAATGCCGTTGGCATTCGCCACGTGACAGTCGCTGATCTAGATTACGTTGCTGAAGTGGGAACGCCTGAAATCAAATCGCTGTTTTCGGCAAACTTCAAGAAGATTGGAAAGGATGTACTGAATAATCCCAAAAGTCGCGACCGCTTCTCGCTGGCAACGGCGATGGACGACGCCATTGAATCAACTAATTTTGAAAAGTTACGCCTTGTGTGGGAGTCGCTAAAAGCGCGTGTCCGATCGCTTCGGCCCGACCTTGTCGAATCCGAGAGGGCCGCGCTGGAAAGCTTTCTTTCGAGTAGGCGCAATGCCGGCGTTTTTATCCTATCACGAGGCACATTGGAAGATTACCTGCCGGAGGGCAATAGAGGCAAGGACATCGCAAAGCTACTTGACTTCCTCGATGATGACTACTGGAGTAAGATGTCGCTTGAGTCTAAAGAGGAATTCAGGTCTCTGGTCGAGATAATTAAAAAGTCAATAACGCGCTAAAGTTAGGCCGTTACCTGCTGAACGTCGTCGCACCAGCCGGCCTGAGCTTGTCATTTGCGCTACTCGACCGTGACAAGCTCCTCTTTTTTCCAGAGGCGCTACCAGCTCATTACTCAGATCCACGAAAACTCGAATAGGGCGAACGACCCAATTAGACAGGCAGAATATATCAAAAGGATGTCAGCCCTATACAGCAGACTGACATCCTTTTAATATGCCACTATTTCGTTGCCGTTTGCTTTTGATCGCGCGGTTTTGCGTTTTTTACGTGCTTATCGAACCACTGGACCATTTCGTAAAGCGTGTGCTCGACCGATTCTTTTGCCGAGTAGCCGTGTGATTCGAGCGGCAGCATCACGAGACGCGCGGTTCCGCCGTTGCCGCTGATCGCGGCGTATAGGCGTTCGGACTGTATCGGGAACGTGCCCTGGTTGTTGTCCGCTTCGCCGTGGATCAGCAGGATCGGCTCGTTGATCTTGTGGGCGTAAAAGAACGGTGATATATCGGTGTAGAGCTTTGTCGCCTCCCAAAAGGTTCGACGCTCGCCCTGAAAACCGAATGGCGTCAGTGTTCGGTTGTACGCACCGCTGCGGGCGATTCCCGAACGAAAAAGGTCGGAATGCGCGAGAAGATTCCCGGTCATAAAGGCACCGTAGCTGTGCCCGCCGACGCCGACGCGTTCCGGATCTACAACGCCCATCTCAACACCTTTATCGATCGCGGCCTTGGCCGAATCGACAATTTGCTTAACGAATGTGTCGTTGACGGTTTCGGGATCGCCGACTACCGGCATCGTCGTGTCATCCAAAATGGCGTAGCCCTGCAGCAGGAAAAACAGGTGTGAAATGCCGCCGATCTGAGTGAACCGGTTGGTAGAACCCGAAACCTGTCCGGCCGTTGACGCATCTGTGAATTCAAGCGGATACGCCCAAACTACCGTTGGCAAACGCGTCCCTTCCTTGTAACCCGGCGGCGTGTAGAGCGTGAACGAGAGATCGACACCGTCCGCCCGTTTGTATTTGACCAGCTGTTTCTTAATACCGCGAAGCTGCGGCGTCGGGTCTTTAAAATCCGTCAGCTGACGGTATGCGAGCGCGGTGCAGATCTGTCCAGCCGGACAAACTTGGCGCATAAAAACATTCGGCGGCTCAGTGACCGATTCTTTCCGCGTCAGGAAATTCATTCCGTTGTCGTCGATCATGCCGACGAACGCCTCGTATCCGTCCGCTGCCGAGCGAAATATCTCCTCTGTTTTCAGTGTTTTAAGGTTCATCCGCCGGAAAAAAGGCCGGTCGCCTTCCGGTGTAGCACCTGCTCCGGTCAAAAAGATATCGTCGCCATTCTGCCGCATCACGTTCGAGCCATTCGGCAGCATTTTTATCACTGGCTGACCGATGTCGTTATAACGATCATTGACGTTCAGATCGGAGACGAGCTTTATATTCGACGGGTTTCGGTGGTCCGTCATGAATATCCGCCGACGCTGCGTGTCGCGGTCGTAGTCAAAGAACCACATCAGACCGTCCTTTTCGCCGAAAAGACGTCCCTGGTATCGATGCTCGGTTTTCAGCAGCTCGGTCGGCGAGCCGGAAAACGGTGCCGCAAGCGTCAGCAGCTTGTCACGCGGCGTGATCTTCTTTCGCGGATCGCCGCCATCCAGGGCCTCGGCCCAGACAAGCGTCGCGGCCTCGGTCGGTACCCAGCCGTAGCCGCGCGGCCCGGTCGGAACGCCTTGGACGGGAATGCTATCCTGCAGCGGAATATCCGCAACGGTGTGAACCAGTTTTCCGTTGGCATCCCAAACTTCGACCTTCTTTGGAAAGCGGAACGACGGAAAGAGATAGGAAAACGGCCGCTGTATTCGCGACGCAAGTATGTATTTTCCGTCCGGCGAGAAATCAGCGTTGTCATAGATCGCCGGCGTGCCGATCTCCCTGATCTTTCCGCTTACATCGACAACCGCAAGCTGCGAGGTGGCATAGTATTCGAACAATTTTTCGTCATTCGGGCTGCGGAGAAGATCCTGAAATGTGGCGATAGCACCTGCCCGGCCCGATACTTCCTGGATATTCGGTTCGAGCGGCGTTAGGTTCTGATATGCCGGGGCCGGGCCGCGTTTTGCGGGTACAAGCGTAGCGGAAAACGTCCGCGAATCTTCCCATCCGAACCCGCCGTAAGCCGTGTTTACGAAGACATTCTTGACTTTCGTCGCTTTCGCCGTCGTCGTCTCGATGATCCACACTTCTATCCCGGCTGGCGTGGCGTTTCCGGCCACGATGTACTTGCCGTCCGGCGACCATTGCGGCGAGATGATCTGCGCGCGGGCCGGCATTGCAACGGCTGTTTCCTTGCCGTCTGCGATATTTTTTAGCTTTATGCTTACGAAATACGGCTGGCGATGCTGGCCGTTCGTATTCGGGTTGATCCGCGAACCCGCAAGCCGCAGCATCGGCTGGGCTAGCTCGGAGATCGGCGGATACCGAAGCGGTTCGAGCAAAGCGATCCTGTCCCTCACCGGTGAAAACGATGTGCTCGGAATGGCCGAAGCATTCAGGACATCGGAAATCTCCTTCGGCGGCTTTTTATATGATCCTTGAGCGAATAGAAAGCCGGTCGTGAAAAGAAACAAAATAACAAGATTTACACGACGAAAAGAATTTACACGACGAAAAGAAATTGATCTCATTTGAACTTTCTCCCTTACTGAATTATCAAAACCGTCTGTGCAAGCGGCTTGGCTTGATCGCAGAAAACAGAGTGTGGAACAGCCTTGGACAACGGGACACTAGGACACGTTGAACATTTTAACGCCTGGAACACATTAATAAAACTCAGGCAATTACTCTTTCTTTCGCAACCTGTCGATTATCTTTCCGGCGATGCGCGGGATAGGATCGCGTTCGGTCGCGTGATTTTCGGTAAAGATCACGAGGACGAATTTCAGGCCGTCTGCAGTTTCGATATATGCCGCATCGTGCCGTGATTTGCTTGTCCATCCGGCTTTCGACCACAGCTTTGCACCGGTCATTTTCCGGTCAATGAACGCTTTGCCGGCAAAACCCGTTGCCTGGTTGTCGGGATCTTTTGATTCAACAAACGGATCGCGTTT
>JBGTKQ010000114.1:0-5865 GCA_041744555.1 Pyrinomonadaceae bacterium | reverse complement strand
AACGCAGCTTCGCACGCTGGCGTTTCATCGCAAGCGTCGTGACCAGATCAACGAAAGAAGCTCCGGGAGCGATCTCGAAATAGGTGGTAATGCCTTCCGGCACGGCGATCACCGTGTTCTCGATCTTCGATGCGGTCGCGGCCTTTACCTCAAGCATGTCGATCTTTACGCCCGTCGGAAAAAGACGGATGAACTCGCGCACTTCCCTGATCGTTTGGTTGATGTCTTCGCCGGCGACCACGCTCAAACGCCAATTGCTTTTACCGTCTCGCGAAACGAAGTCTCTGGCATGATCCATGAACTCTTCGAGCCGCGAAACAGGCACGACAAAGCGGCCCAACATCCACCCGTAATTGCTCGTCCGATATGTGGCGTAGTTAAGCACCGCCTCCTGCATCGAAAGCTGCGAAGGCGGAAAAAGTCCTGCGTAATCAATAATTTCGCTTAATAAGACTCGGACTGATTCTGGCGGCTGAGCTGCCGCGGCCTGAACGTTCATTTCACTTTGTGTGGTCAAACTTGTGATGTGAAAATGATAAGGGTTGGGGGCAGTTTTTACAAATTTGGCCTCTTTCGCCCGCCTTCGCTTGCATTAACAAAAATACATCGGTTATCTTTGCTTCGAACTTGTTCTTAAGTATTAGCAGATGCGTGTTTTAGGTATCGATCCGGGCAGCGAAACGCTCGGTTGGGGCGTTGTTGAGGGCTCAGGTTCTCGGTACAAGTGCGTCGAATTTGGGACCGTTCGGTCAAATACAAAGCTCGCGTTCTCGAAGCGGCTTCACACGATCTTTGACGGCGTTGCAGAGCTGATCGATAGATTCGCTCCCGACGCAATTTCGGTCGAAGACGCGTTCTACTCAACCAATGTGAAGGTCGCCGTCAAACTCGGCCAAGTCCGCGGGGTCGTATTGCTTCTCGCCGAACAGCGTGGCCTTGAGATCGCCGAATACGCCCCGCGGCTGATAAAACAAACTGTGGTCGGTTACGGAAACGCAGAGAAACAACAGGTCGGCGAGATGGTGAAGATCTTGCTTTCGCTCAAAGCCGTACCGAAACCGCATGACGCGGCCGATGCTCTCGCGATCGCCATTTGTCACATTCACCATTCGGGCGTGGCCGCTCGAATAAAGAAGGCTTCTAAATAGCCGACACTCGTTATGAGAACGACGATAATATTACTCCTTATTTTACTGAGTTCTAGTCTCAGCGTTGACGCTCAGCGAAAGCGACCGACTTCTGCGAATGCCGTTTATACAGCGGTCGTCGTCGACGAAACCATCTCGGTACTTCGAAAGGAACCGAGCCTCTACGCTGAAGTGATACAGCGAATGCGTCGCGGCCGAAAGGTGCGCATTCTCGGCGTAAGAGAAGCGGACGGCGTAAGGTACTTTCGCGTACAAGCCACGCCGCCCGCTGCGGGTTGGGTCCAGGCCGATGCCGTGTTCAGCGACAAACGCGCCGAAGACGAAGAGCGCCTTGCAAAGCTTGTTCAGGCTTCGAGCGGGTTCGAACAAATTGAAGCCGCCGACCAGTTCTTTCAGATCTATCCGAGATCCAAATTCCGGCCACCGATACTTTTGCTTTACGGTGACATTCTCGAGATCGCATCTGTACGGCTTTCGCGTGACGCCACGAGCCGGCTCGACCGCCGAGAGATGGCCGCGAGCGGAGCGCCGCTTCACAGTTATTATTTGAATTTCAATATGCTTGACCGCTATCGGCGGCTAGGGATAATTTACCTGTTCAATTCGGCGACCAAACAGTTTCACTATGATGGAGCGAGTTGGAAAGAGATCGTCGCCAAATTTCCGACCTCGGCGGAGGCCGTAGAAGCACAAAATAGGCTTAATGCGTTGAAGGAAAAATTGGAGAAAAAGTAAACGGAAACTAATCGAGCGTTTTTGCTATCTCAGCTCCAACGCGAGCATTGTTTTCGAGTAGGGAAATGTTGGCCGCAAGCGTTCGTCCGCCGCTCTGCTCCGAGAGCTCAGAAAGCAAGAACGGTGTGACATCTTTTCCGGTAATTCCACGTTCAGCCGCAGCCTTTAACGCTTCCGCGATAAAATTCTCGAGCTCCGAATTTTCCATCGCATACTTGTCCGGGACTGGCACAGTGACCAAGATCGCGTTTGAAAGCTTTAGCTCATTGCGTGCATCGACTATCCGCGAAACTTCCTTCGCCGTTTCTACCCGCTGATCAACAGGCAAGCCGCTATCCTGCGAATAAAACGCCGGCATCTGATCACATCGGTATCCTAAAACCGTTATCCCGTGCGTCTCAAGCCATTCGCGAGTTGCGGGTAGATCCAAGACGATCTTTGCACCCGAACAAACTACCGTGATCGGGGTCGAAGCAAGTTGCGGAAGATCCGCCGAGATGTCGGGCACATTGCCGCGATGAACACCGCCGATACCGCCGGTCGCAAATACCTTTATGCCTGCTGTATGCGCAATGAGTGCAGTCGTGGAAACAGTTGTCGCACCGGAAAGCTTTCGTCCGATCACAACCGGAAGATCGCGAACGGAAAGCTTTAGCAACTCCTTATTGGTTGCCAACCGTTCGATCTGCTCTTCGCTTAGGCCGACGTGGATCTCGCCGTCAAAGACACCGATAGTCGCGGGAACGGCACCGATCTCGCGGACGATCCGTTCCATCTTGTAAGCTGTTTCGATGTTCTGCGGGTAGGGAAGTCCGTGTGCGATAACGGTGGATTCAAGCGCGACGATCGGCGAATCGAAATGCACCGCTCCTGAGACTTCCTCGCTTAAAGTGATCTTCATCCGATAAAAACAAGAGGATCCGCATTACTTGACGAACTTGCCGATACGATCGAGCCGCGGGTGTGTGATGCATCCAAAAAAGTCCCCGTTAGAAGCACCGCGATCGCAAGACCAATAGACGAACATTGCCCGACCGACGATCAGTCCGCGTGGGACAAAGCCCCAACCGCGTCCGTCGTCGCTCTGATCGCGACTGTCGCCCATTGCAAAAAAACTATTCTCGGGCACGATCATCGGCTTGCCTTCAACGCCGAAATTCAGATGATCGAGGCGAAGCCGTCCGCCAGATTCCACTGTTCTCATCGTCCGCTGCGAGTAATACACATCCCATTTATCTTCGGGGACTCGTTCTTCGTATTGCTTGACCTCAAGCGCCGATTGGCCCTTATCGCGTGGGGGCGGATCGCCGACTATTCGGTGCTCAGCAAGCGGTTGATCATTGATAAAAACCTGATTGTTCTTAAATTCAACCTTTTCCCCCGGCAACCCGATCACACGCTTCACGTAATTGATCTGATATTTGACGAGCCCGCGTTCACGATCGGAATCCGGGTCAACGCTATTTCCCGGATATTTGAAAACTATAATGTCGCCGCGTTCGATGTCGCGCATCGGAAGGAATGGCAGCGGACTGCCGCCCGGCGAGAATATGAACTTGTTTACGAGCAGATAGTCGCCGACGAGTATCGTATTCTGCATCGAACCGGTCGGGACGGTCACGGCCTGAATGATGAACGTCATCCCAAATATCGCCATTATCAGCGTTACCGTGAACGATTCAAGATATTCGCGGAATATCGATTTCGGCGGCCCGGTCGGCTTCTTTTCAGTTGATGCTTCCTCCGCAGTGGGCGGAGTTTTCGGCGTCTCGTCGTTGGTCATAAGTGAATAAATATAACAGATTACGTATTGTTGCCGCGAACCGTAACGACTTGTATTGTCTTTAAGGCAGATTCGGCCGCATTCATTTCAGCGGCTTTTAAGGAACGTCCTGAGCCCTCGCTTCGACCGCCTTCCCATATCGCCTCAACGAAAAACATTCGGTCATGCGGCGGGCCTTCGGCTTTTACTAGACTATATTTTGGAGCCGTTAATTTCTGCGATTGAAGAAGCTCTTGAAGCGTCGTCTTCTGGTCGAGCGATGTTCCCGGCGTTGTCATTCTAAGCTCGTCAGCAAACAGCCTAGCGATAAAAGCACGAACTTCAATGTATCCGCCATCAAGAAAAACAGCAGCAATTATTGCCTCAAGTGCGTCTGCACCGATCGCCGGTTTCTCGCGGCCGCCCGAGCGTTCTTCGCCCTTGCCCATCTTGATGAACTCACCAAGTCGTAGTCCAACCGCAACTTTTGCGAGCGTCGGCATACTCACCAACCGATGCTTCATCAGCGTTAGGTCGCCTTCGGCAAGGTCCGGATGTTTCTTGAAAAGATGTTCTGCGATCGCCAGCCCGAGCACGGAATCGCCAACGAATTCAAACGATTCATTATCATGCTCGACCAGTCGATTTTCGTGGGTCCACGAGCGATGCGTTAGCGCTCGATCAAGCAGAGCAATGTCTTTGAAACGATACCCGAGAGCATTTTCTAGTTTTGCTGTATTCATTTCCGCTTTGATTTTATTGAGGAACGGCAAATAAAGAAAGCCGAGCACTGCTTAAGTGCCCGGCTTGTCTTTGGGCCAAACGGCCCGTTCAGGTTAGAGGTCAGTTCGTTATGGCTTGGTGACGGTCGCAGTTTTGCTGTTAGTTACGGTTGCCGGGGCAAGCGTCGTCGATATAGTCGTCGTTTCTTCAACCACCGGCGTCACTTCCGAAAGCGGATTCGGCATCGGCTTTGCTATTGCAGTCGAAAGCCAAGCATCGACACCAACTTTCTGCCCTGGAAACCGACTGTCGTAAATCGCTTGAATCGTCTTGTAGAGATTCTCACGATACGTCTTCTCAGCAGGCGTTCCGTTCTTGGCTACGTTGTAGGCACGCCCGAATGCGTCGAGGGTCCGTTCTTCGTAAGCTTTGTAAACGGCTTCCTTGACCTTGATCTGCTTGTCCAATTCTATCTTTTCTTCATCAGTCGTAGCCGCATTGTTCAGCTTTTCGATCAAAGGCTTGATCTCGTTGCCGAGCCGTACCGCTTCATCCGTGTAGTATGAACCAACGGCCGCATAAATGCTTGGGTCATTTTTGAACCTATTCGAGGTCTGAGCTAATTCGTAAAAGTACGGCAATGCAGATTTCTTGTCTTTCTTCGTGTAGTAGTTCAAATAGGCAAGAGCATACGTCATTTGATCGACAGCTTGTTCCCGGCTGAATTCGTACTGAAACGCACCGGCGGTCTTCGCTTTGTCTGTAGCTCGAGTTTTTGGAAACTCCGAACTCGCGTTCTTCGCATAAGCCAGAGCAGTTTTCGCATTCGCGATCGAAGCATCAACATTCGCAGGGTTGCCTTTGATAGCCTCGTCCAATCCAGCGGCGCCCATGACCATGATCACGTTCGGGTTACCTGGCTGCTTCGCAAGTATCTCCCGACCCACAGAATTTATTTGAGCGACGTTACCGGCTTTGATCGCAGCATCGAAGCGTCCGAACATTTCGTTGACTTCGTCTTCGATACCCTTTTTTCGCACCGTATCTTCCCACTTGGCAATATTTTCCTTCAAATATGTGGCCATGCCTGCGGTAGGCTCACAAGTGCCGTACTTTTCAAGGAACTCTTTACCGGCTTTGATCGCCTCCGGCAGAGTCGCAACCTTTGCGTAGTTTTCGCGGATCTTTGCGTCGAGAGCGGTGTAGCCGTCGACGTCGTCGCAGTTCGCGTTTGCTTGGGCATAGCTGTTCGCTGTGCCGACCGTCAGGAACGCCCCAGCGAGCATTCCGTAACCAAGATATTTCTTAAATGTGTTCATCTTCTAACTTCCTCCAACCTGATCGAAAAATTGCAAGTCCCTTGCTCGTCCGCCGAACCATGAAATCATCATCCGGCGTCAGTTCTGATGAATCGGCATTTGGAAAAGTTGCAAGTAATCCCAAAAGCCGAACGCCAATAAAAAGCCGGAGGCCGTATTTCGGGAAGTTAAATAATCC
>JBGTKQ010000113.1:0-6257 GCA_041744555.1 Pyrinomonadaceae bacterium | reverse complement strand
GGCATTTTGGGCTCGATGATCTCTTCCGAAGATTCAAGCGGCTGCGGGAAACGAGCGTAGAAATCCGATTCCGCCGAGCAGAAATCGCAAACACGTAGGTGCATTCGGATCTCTTTTCCTTCTTCAGCGGACACCTCGCCTTGTTGAAATAAATTCAATTCAAACGACGACGGGCATTCCTGGTTTTTCGAAAAACTGGACATTGTTATTTCGTACGCCCAAACCAAAGTAAGGGCAAAATTTTCCGACGCCGACAACATTGATCGGCACCGATCAGCTTAAAATACTTCAGTTCAACTAAAGCTCCAATTTGCAACATCTTCCAGATATGTATTCAAAATCAATGAATTAGAGTCGTTTTGGCCATCACAGCGTGATAATTTCCGTCAATTCCGCTGCCGAGTAACGCAATAAACAAGAATGTAAAAACTTGTTGCTCATTTTGGAAGTTCTTGCTATTATTTCTTTAGCAGAGTGATGGCGGAAACCACGCCTTAACTAGCCAGCCAGTTTGTCCGCTTTGCTCGGCGCCAGCAGACCACTATCCAAATCCAAACTTACACGGACGATCTCAAACGATTTGAGATCAAAAGCTCTTCAAATGGTGGGCTGAATCTAAATTTCTCTACGACACTTTTTTACTGATAGACCGCCCGGGCCGCTCTCAAAATCAATAGCTACAGGTCAATTATGAGCCAAATCAAAGAAAAGGATAGCCAGCCGAGATCAAGCCAAGGCAGGCTGATCAAAGTTGGCAAATGGACGGAGAGTTTAAAGAACTCAGACGTAAATCAGATCTGGCTCGAGCTCCATCGGATCGTGTCCTCACACCCGCTTGTTCGTGCGTCGAAACGAGCCGGCTTCCTTGTCGAAGAAGGTAAGTTCAACGCATATACTGATCTGACGCAAGAACTATTTGTCGCTTTGCTCAGCAAAGATCGTTTCCAACATTATGTTGAGACATCGATGACGGATGTCGAGGTTGAAGCAGAGATCAGCCAGATCGAGTTGACCAACATGTTGACGTCCGAGCTGCGGAAGCGGTACCCGGAATCGTATCGTTTAGCGCGACGTATTTCGACGATCATTCAATCAAGCCATAGATTCAAACGATTCGATAACCAAGGCAATCCCGACGCCCATCGGCGATTGGCTGACAGATTATATGGTCTTGCCGCATGGATGAATGACAAATCTACGCGCGACGGGCAGGAGATGGACGAACGCGTTAAATCGGTCGCGTTCTGGGGCCGCGATACGCGAATGGTCGGGTGTACAGGCGATGCCCAGATCGTAATCAGTAACCTTGAGCTTGAAAAACTGATCATCCGAGTTTTTAAGGCGATAGATTCGCCGGTCGATGTACGTTCGCTGCGTTCTTTTGTAATGTCGCGATTGCCTATCATGGACATACACCTTGTTCCGGTAGGCGGATCAGGAGAGAGCGATGATGACGACCGCGCTCCATTTGAGATCGCTGATCAACGTGAAACGCCCGAGCAAGATCTCTTTCGCGTCGAAGGCGAACTAGAAGCCGTTACTTTTGTTGAAGGATTTCTGGCTAATCTAAGCAAGTCGGTTCGCGGTAAGCAGAAACAATACGACCGTATGCTGAGCGTTTTGTGGCACTGTTATCTAACGTCGAACGGCGGTACGCAGCTTGAAGTTGCTGAAATGCTAGGAGTTTCCGATTCGCTAGTCTCCGATTATCGAAAACGTATCGAAGCGAATTTGCAACAGCTTGCGTTCAACGGTGTGAACGAAGCAAGACATTTCGAAAAGGCGTTGAAACAGGAAGTAAAAATACGGATCGAAGCATTCGAAGCCGTAGCGATCTCGTAGGAGCAATACTTTTTTTTAGGGTCGGCCCGGTCGAATTAAAGATCGTTGCCGACCTTTTCCATTGCTTCGGTAAATCGCGGATCATCACGTATTAGGTCGAGACTGTGATCCTTTTCGAAGTGCGGTCGATTTTCGTTTCCGAGTTTGATCGCCTTATTGAGCCATTTGAAAGCATTGTCTTTGTCACCGAGAATGGCGTAGGTTGATGCGACCCAATAAGCCGAATCGTGGTCGGTCTTCGATAGTGCCAGAACCTCTGACGACAGTTGAACCAACGCTTCTTCGGGATGTCCGCTACCGGCGAGGTAGATCGCATACAATGGCTTGATGCCGTCCATTCGAGGATTTTGGTCAAGCACTTCCTTGATCAATTCGATAGCCGGTTCGGGGTTCCCGCTGTAGTAATAAACTCCGGACCGAAAGATCTTAAGCATCGGATGATCTGGCTCGGCCTTTTCACCCTTCTCGATCTCAGCGATCGCCTTATCGTATTCGCGTTTGTAGAGATATATTCGGGCGCGGTTGTAGGATGAAACAGCGCGTGCGGCCGGATCAAGCCTTGAGAGTTTTTCGAATGCTCTTAGCGACTCATTGTACAGCCCATCGAGCCGATTGATCACGCCCTTTACGAAATACAATGGAGCGTCATTGGGGAACTGCTTTTCGAGAAGTTCGATCTCGGAACGAGCTTTTTTCTTCTCGCCGCGGGCCATATAAACCATCACCATCAAGACTCTGGCTTCAACTACGTTTGGATCGTATAGGAACGCTTTGCTGAACGCGGTCTCCGCTTTCGTGTAGTCGTCTACGTCGCCCATTCCCTTGAAAACCCGGTTAGCGTAACACGCACCGAGTCCGCTGTGAGCGAGGGCGAAATGGGAATCGAGATCGATGGCCTTCTTGAAATTCTGGATGGCCGCGTCGCAGTCTTCGGCAAGAAGAGTACGAAAAATGAACCGCCCGAAATTATCGCGGCCGCGGAGATATTCTTCCCAGGCGTCGTGATTATCGGTCATTCGTCGGCCGAGTTTTTCCTGTTCGTTATCCGATAGCTCAAGCCTCAAGCCTTCGAGAATTCGTTGGGCGATGCCGTCCTGCAGCGTAAGAATATCGCCGCCTTCGGCATCGACGCGGTCGCTCCAAAGTATATCGCCCGTCAAAACGTCGAGGAGCTGTGCGGTCACACGGATCTTATCGCCGCCACGAATAAAGCCTGCGGAAAGAACCGCGTGTACTCTAAGCTCGCGTCCCGCTTCCCGCGGATCGACATCTTTTCCCTGATATTTTGCGATGACGGAACTGGGTCTCACGATCAGAGATCGCAATTGGGCAAGTTCGGTAATTACGGCATCAGCAAGAGCAAATTCGTAAAAGTTGGCGCTCTCTTCTTGCCCTAAATTCTTGAAAGGCAAAATCGCGACGGATTTCTTTTCGGTTCCGGTCGATGTTGCCGTCAGACTCAGTTCGGGAATGAACGAAGGCGGATTGGACATTGCAGAGCCCGACGAGTTTTCAGGTACAGATTTCCCGGTGAACCAATTCATGGCCCGCTTGATAACGCCGCTTCCGACGTGGCCGGGAACGACCGTGTCGCCGGGCATCAACTGAATCCCGCTGATCTCTTGAAGCACGTCGCGGAGTTCGTCACGCATTTGCGAGATCTTTTGATACCGATCTTTCGGTTCTTTGGAAAGAGCTTTGTCGAGGATAGTTTGCAGAGCCGGCGGAACCGGATCTCGACGCATTTCGGCAAGTGGTTTTGGCGTTCCGTAAAGCACCTGATGGCGAACGTCGATAACGGTCTTTCCCTGGAATGCCCAAATTCCTGTCAGCATTTCGTACAGCAGAACTCCGGTCGAGAAAATGTCCGATCTAGCATCGGCACGTTCACCGCGGGCCTGTTCCGGGGCAGCATATGTAGCGGTTCCGTAGGGAATTCCGAGCTCAGTTATTTCCGACTTGTCATGTCCCTGATGGCTGTCTGCATATTCGTCTTCGAGCAGTTTGGCGAGCCCAAAGTCGAGCACCTTAACCTGGCCGGTCGGCGAGACCATTATGTTTCCGGCCTTAACGTCTCGATGGATTATGTTCTTCGAATGAGCGTACGCAAGAGCGTCGGTCACCTGGATCGCGATCGAGAGCGCGCTGCGTAATTCAAGGGCACGTCCGCTAACATGCTGGCGAACGTTCTTTCCTTCAACGTACTGCATCGCGATGTAAAAAACGCCGTTCGCTTCGTTGAAGTCGTAGATCGTGCAGATATTTGCGTGATCGAGTTGGGAACAAAGCTGGGCTTCTCGTTCGAAGCGTTTGAAATTCGCGGTTTTTGCGGTCAGTTCGGGGGGCAGTACCTTGATGACAACGGTTCGATTCAGCTTAGTGTCAAGGGCTTTGTAAACCGTACCTTGTCCGCCTGAGCCGATCTTTTCCTGTATCTTGTACTGGTTAATTTGGGAACCAACCATAGCGATTTTGGATTTTGGATTTCCGATTTTGGATTGCTATCCAAGATCCTTATCTTTGTCCATTTGAGCTCTTAGTCTATGTCTGTAAATCTAAAATCCAAAATCGGAAATCGCAAATTGAGCGTTCGGCCGGCAAACTGCCGGTCAACTTGGTATGATCGTTCAGCCACGGCGTGGGCTGCCCCAACCTGAGCCGACGTATTCGCCGTCCTCGACGATGGCCGGTACGGTAAGATCGCCGCCTGTAATTGCGAGCATTTCGCGTTGGCGCGTCATATCGTTCTGAGCATCGTATTCGGTGAACTTGATGCCTTTGCTGTTATAGTGGTCGCGGGCCGACTGGCAATAAGGGCAGCCCGGCTTTACATACATTACTATCGACATTGTGTGCATTTCCTCCTACCAGATATTATTAAGTCTATAGGAAACTTAGCTACTTCGAAAACTCCGCCAAATCTTACGATGGATAACCAAGAGATCTTCGAAACATACGAACGCTTGATCGACATAACTATCGAGGGCCGTGCCTTTCAAGTGCCGGAGAACAATTCGCTTCTTCGGTGTCTTCAGTTTCTAGATCTTGAAGGAGTTTCCGACGCGGAACTATGCTGGAATGGTGATTGTCTCGATTGTACGGTCACGGTTAGAAATGGAGCAGGGCAAAGGTCCTTGATTGCCTGCCGCTCGATCGTTCAAACCGGAACCGAAATTCTCTCAGTGAACGAAAAGATCAGCTTCACGCCGCCGGATTTGGATCATTCGTAGCGAGATTGCAATGTCAGGCTTCGCCCTTGGGCTGGTACGACTGAAAAGCTCCGGCGGCTTGCCGGCAAGTTGAGCGGCGAAGCTTGCTTCGCCGTTTCGTGAGCCACTTATCCGGGCTCGCCCGCATTTTGCAATTCGAAGCGTCTAATTTTCATCGAACATTGCTCGGGAGGAAATACCCAGTTAGTCCCGATCGTGGGCAAGCCCGAACGAATTCTTGAGTTGTGCGGAAAAGTAAACTTTTCCGCACAACATGGCGGCAAGCCGCAATGCAGATTGCAATCAGTAGTGCGGGCGGTGAGTCGTTAATATTTCGGAATGCTCGGATCGATGTCGGTTGACCAGCCGATGATGCCGCCGCGGAGGTTTAGGAGTTTTCCGGTGTAACCGGATTGTTGGAGAACCTGGATCGCCTGTGCGCTTCGGCCGCCCATTTTGCAGTAAACCACCGCCTCGACGTTCGGGTCGAGTTCATCCATTCGGCTAACGATCTCGCCAAGCGGGATCAGCTTCCCGCCTTCGATACTCGCAAAACTATTTTCATTCGGTTGGCGAACATCAATTAATTGGAAGGTTTCGCCGGCGTCGTACTTTGCCTTCAGCGTTGTTGCGGAGATCTCTTCTATCATCATTTTTCGTCCTTGATCTATTGAATTCGAGCGTTGCCAAGAATGTATATTTTGCCAGCCAAAAAGGCAACTGCGAGCGGTTTTTTTGAACTAATTTTCATACCTCTAGGGCAGTTCTCGGTTTACAAATCTTTACACGTAAAGGCTTACCCAATTCATCGTAAGTGTTATAAAATCAGGAATTTCGAGACAAGCATATGATCCGAAGGTTCGCTGAACTACGCAGCTTCTTATTCACGACCATCCTTCTTTCGAGCGTGGTGGTTTCCGGCTGCTCATTCTTTTCGTCGTCCACTCCGTCGCAACGAGCTAACACAAATTCTGCAGAAACTGCCGAGGTGGTTGTTGCAATAACCGTCGGCCGAACCGAGGCCAGAGAAGTGCCTGCGGTCGTTCAGGCGACCGGCAGCATGGTCGCGGATGAGAGTTCGAACGTTGCGCCGAAGATCGCCGGAAAGGTCGCAGACATCGCCGTCAATGCCGGTGATTTTGTCGGTTCGGGTGACCTTATTGCGCGAATCGACGATCGCGATGCACGGCTTCGGCTCGCTTCGGC
>JBGTKQ010000112.1:0-1880 GCA_041744555.1 Pyrinomonadaceae bacterium | reverse complement strand
CCCGAGGGCTGGCATCATTGGGTGTCGGAGCGTGAAAAGACTGCCTATTTCGCGGAGTTCCGCTCGGCGGGAAAAGGAGCTGAAAGTTCAAAGCGTGTAGCCTGGTCGCGTCAGCTTACCGAAACGGAAGCTGCGGCGTTTGCTTCGGAGATTTTCCTTAGAGGCCGCGACGGTTGGGATCCGAAAACGGCGACCGACGAATGGATCGAGAAGAACGTGCCGGATTGGAAGCTAGTAACGTGGGGCGATGTTTTCAAACAATCGCCCGCGTGGTACCAGACCGACGAGGCCGCACGGATCGGCGATCAGGTCATCGTCTTTCAAAAGGTCAACGGCGGTTGGGAAAAGAATGTCGACATGGCCCTTATGCTGACTCAAAAGGAAAAGCAAAGACTGATCGACACGAAATCCGTTATCAAGGAAACGACGATCGACAACCGAACAACTTATCCGCAGATCGCATATCTCGGCCGCCTGATCTCAGCGAGCCTAAAGAAATCTTCGCCGCCGAACAATTTTCCGAAGTACAAAGAAGCGTTCAATGCAGGTGTCGATTATCTGTTAAGTTCGCAATATGCTAACGGCGGATTCCCGCAATTCTATCCGCTTCGAAAAGGTTATTATTCGCACATCACGTTCAATGACGATGCAATGGTCGGCGTGCTTAATGTGCTTCGCGATATTGCGAACAAGAAGGACGATTACAAATTCGTTGACGAAGAACGGCGTCTGCGGGCCGAGGCCGCGGTTAGTCGCGCGATACCATTAGTGCTGAAAACACAGGTCGTTATCAACGGTGAAAAGACGGTTTGGGCTGCCCAGTATGATGAGGTTTTGCTGACACCGGCGCCGGCACGCGCTTTCGAACCTGTTTCGCTTACAGCCGGCGAAAGTGTCGGTATCGTCCGTTTTTTGATGCAAGATACCAATCCGTCAAAAGAGGTGCGTGAAGCCATCGAAGCCGCGGTCAAATGGTTTGTGGCGAACAAGATCTCCGGCATTCGCTGGGAGCGAAAGAACGGCCAAAGCACCGTCATGCTGGACAAAGCAGCTCCGCCGATCTGGGCAAGATTCTATGAGATCGAAACGTTGAAGCCGATATTTATAGGCCGCGATGGCGTGGTCAAATACGACGTAATGCAGATCGAGGCGGAGAGGCGAAACGGCTACGCCTGGTATGTCGACGGCGCACACACCTTGTTAACCAAAGATTATCCAAAATGGAAAGCGAAGCTAGTCAATAGATAATCGTAGGGACTCGCCAGGGAATTTCAATTATGTACAATCGCCGTGAATTCATAAAACATCTTGCTCTTGGGGCTGCGGGAATCGTAATTTTCCCGAATTTGGCACTGAGCCAAGCTGATCCGTGGGCAACCGAATACCCAAAGATCCTTGCTCGGATCAAGCCGCCGACGTTTCGAAAAAAAGATTTTAGCGTCATAAGTTACGGGGCGAAATCGGGTGGTAGGATAGACAATACCTTGGCATTCGCGAAAGCGATCGCGGCGTGCAGCAAATCCGGCGGCGGCCGGGTCGTTGTTCCAAAAGGTGAATTTCTGACCGGTCCGATCCATCTCAAGTCGAATGTGAATTTTCACGTTTCAAAGGGAGCGACGCTGAAGTTTACGACCGATATCAAAGCCTATCCGAACGTTTTCTCGAGATGGGAAGGCATGGAATGCATGAACTTTTCACCTTTCATCTACGCTTACGAACAAACAAACATCGCGATCACCGGCGAAGGAACGCTTGACGGCCAGGCTGACAATACGCATTGGTGGCCATGGAAGGGAAATACGCGCGACGGATGGGTTCAAGGGGCTCCGCGGCAACACGGCGACCGCGAGGAACTTCACAGAATGATGGCCGTGCCCGTG
>JBGTKQ010000111.1:0-17678 GCA_041744555.1 Pyrinomonadaceae bacterium | reverse complement strand
CATATTTGATTCGATGGCTGCCGGCGGCGTCCAGTCTGCCTGGGCAAGCGGTTCTGCGGCTTTCGGGGCCGAGTGCTCAAAAGGATTGTATTCCGGTTCTGGTTGCTCAAACTGTGGCGAATCAACCGGGGCTTCAAGCTCGATCGCGTCGATCGAAAACGGCGGCGGCGGTTCCGGCGATGAGAACGGCGACGCTGGTTCCTGTGCTGAATAGGAGGGCATCGGGTCAGCCGAAGACATCCCGCCATCGCCAAAAGGCGACGGAATCGCCGGCGAACTTTGTGAGAACTTATCCGGCGGTGGTGAACTGAATTCCGGAGCCTCAATGCTCGGATCGATAAATTTTGGAGTTTCAGGTTCGGGGGTGGCCGGCGGTACGTCCATCACGTTTTCGTTATCTCCGTCCAGTTTGGCCATTTCCGCACGAAGTTCGGCTTCGGAGACGACTTGTGTCTTACCGGAATCAAATGCTTCAGGTATTTCAAGCACCTGTTCTTCAGGCACAACAGGTTCCTGCGGCGTCGAAAGCGAAGCCATCGCGGCGGCAATTTCGTCCTTGCTCGCGACCATTGTCTTAAACGGATCGACTTCTTCGGGGTCGCCAAGCAACGCCGTTCCATCGATCTGGCAAAACTTCAGGTTATCGTCGAATGTCTTATCGCACGTAGGGCAGCGTTTCATCAGTTATCTTCCTTGATCAAGAAACTATTGGGATGTGGAACTTCGATGAGGAATGCAAATCCCGCATTCCCTGAACCGAATCCGCAATTGCTTACCCTTTATACCCTTAGCCCTAAACTAATTCAAGTTTGCTAAAGAAATAACTGATCTCGATCGCCGCGTTCTCTTCCGAATCGGAACCATGAACAGCATTTTCGCCGATAGAAGCTGCGAAGTCTTTTCGTATCGTTCCCTTTGCAGCCTCCGCAGGGTTTGTTGCTCCCATCAGTTCGCGCCATGCCGGAACCGCATTTTCTTTCTCAAGAGCAAGCACAACGCAAGGCCCGCTCGAAATAAACTCGGTCAGCTCACCAAAAAACGGACGCTCGGCATGAACCGCATAAAAGCCCTCAGCCTGCTCTTTCGTCTGATGGATCAATTTCATCCCGCGAATCTTAAACCCCGCACCCAAAATGCGGTCCACGATCTTCCCCTGATTCCCCGCACGCACCGCGTCCGGCTTAATAATTCCAAATGTTAATGTGCTCATTTATTGTATAGATTTCCTTTTATAAATTATTTAAAACTCTCGCGTCATTCGTGGGATCAAATACGATTCCTACACAGCTGCTGCCCGCAACTTCCATGGCTATATCTAAATTCTGTTTTCCTTTGTAAGAAGATACGACTCTAAATTTATCGATCCGAAAGGTTTGAAAGCCCGGCGATTCAACCTGAATAGAGTAGTTGCCCGGATTCAACTTAATCTCGTACACTCCATCATCATTGGTTTTGAATGTGTTCTCAATCTTATCAACTCCGCGAACCTTGATCACCGCGTTTGCGATCACCGCGCCGTTGTCATCATAAACAAGACCTGTCAAAGTGCTTTTTTCCGACGAGAGCTGCCCAAAAGAAAAAATCGGCAATAAGAAAATTGCTGTAAGGAATAAACTTTTCATATTTGCAGCACCTCAGATTCGCCTAAATCTGTGTCTTCCAGCCTCTACCACAACAAATGCCGATTTCAATTCGTCCTCAGAATATTCATTCAAGATGCGTTCTAGTTCCAGGTGGACCGCATCGCGATTTGACGGAAGCATCCGCAAATACAAAACACCGATCCTCATTCGTCGTACAAACACAAGATTTCCGTAGTCCCGGTCGCGTGTTACAAAGATCCGATCAAGTTCAAGGGCTTTTCGAAGATTCTCCTCATCTTCTGCCCTCGCCATTCCTATATCGGAAACTTTCAATACATCGTGACCGATCTCGACGAGATACCTAGCCGTAACTTCGTAAACATCTTGATCTAAGAGCAATTTCACGCGGCGACCTTAATATCCTCAGCCGAAATTAGCGAAATGGCATAATCGACGCACGCTTTAATGTCATCGTTTGTCAGATCGGGATAATAATCTGTCGTGATCTGTTCGAATGACAGCCCATCGTTCATTAATTCTAGAACATCCTGAACCGTAATCCGCGTTCCGGCGACAGTTGGTTTTCCAAAATGGATCATAGGGTCGACTAATATTCGCTCGTTCATAGACACCTCAATATACTATTCTGTCACGTCCTTTTACGCTGTAGCCCGGTTTCCCAAAACTTCAACTATTGCCTGCCCAATGTCGGCCGGAGATTGAACGACGCGAATTCCCGCTTCGGTTAGAGCTTTCATTTTTTCGGCGGCAGTTCCCTTTCCACCGGAGATGATCGCGCCGGCGTGGCCCATGCGGCGGCCGGGAGGTGCGGTCTGGCCGGCGATGAACGCAACGATCGGTTTGGTGACGTTTTCCTTCGCGTATTCGGCGGCTTCTTCTTCAGCGGTTCCGCCGATTTCACCGATCATCACGATCGCATCGGTTTCATCGTCTTCCTGAAATAATCTCAAAGCGTCGGTGTGCGTCGTACCGATGATCGGATCGCCGCCGATGCCGATCGCGGTCGATTGACCGAGGCCGAGAGCAGTCAATTGTCCAACCGCTTCATACGTTAGCGTACCCGAGCGCGAGACCACACCGATGCGGCCTTCCTTATGAATATGTCCGGGCATAATGCCGATCTTGCACTTTCCTGGCGAGATGACGCCTGGGCAATTCGGGCCTATCATACGCGTTGAACGGGTCGACAGATATTCATTTACTTTGACCATGTCCGCGATCGGAATACCTTCGGTGATGCACACGACGAGCGCAAGACCGGCGTCAGCTGCTTCCATTATCGCGTCCGCGGCGAATGGCGGCGGCACGTAAATTACCGAAGCATTTGCCCCAGTTTCCTTAACGGCATCGGCAACAGTATTGAAGACCGGAATGCCTTCGTGCTTTGTGCCACCTTTTCCGGGCGTAACGCCGCCAACGACATTCGTCCCGTAATCGACCATCTGAAGCGTGTGAAACGTGCCTTCTTTTCCGGTAATACCCTGAACGATCAGACGGGTGTTCTTATCGACTAAAACTGCCAAAGTGGTTATCTCCTACGTTGTTTAAAATAAAACGAAAGTATATCACGACCGCCTTTTCGTCTCGTAATTGTTCATAGTTAACTTTTTTTGAACTTTCCTTCGAAAATTTACGTTTGCTCTCATGTCTTCTGTTTAGAGTCCCGCCTCAGGGCGGCCTTTTTGCGATCCAAAAGATTCATTGGTGAGATAGCCTGTTAGAACTGGCACTCAAAACTATGCGGCAGATTTACTCATTTTATTCCGACGCTTTCTGGATCGCACTAAAATCGATCCTCGAACACAAGTTGCGGGCTTTGTTGACGCTCGTCGGCATTATCATCGGCGTTGCAGCGGTTGTCGTTGTCGGGGCGTCGATCGCGGGGCTGAAAACTTACGTGATCGATCAGGTCTCAAAGGTGCTCGGGTCGAATCACTACATGATGACAAGAATGGCGAGCATGGAACACCTTTCCGATGAAGAGTTCGAACGCCGAAACCGCCGCAACAAAGATATTACGTGGGAAGAATATGAATATCTCAGGGATAATTTAAAGCTTTCAACTTACGTTGGAGCACAGATGAATGCCGGAGCAGACCTACAGGAAGGGACCGTCGAGATGCCGTCGGTTCGGATGATGGGCGTGACCGACAACATGGCCGATATCGAAGACAAAACGCTGGAAGAAGGCCGTTTCTTTTCCAAGGAAGAGGTCACGCGAAACTCGGCAGTCGCCGTCATCGGCACGGATGTTAAAAAGAAATTCTTTGAGTTTATATCGCCTTTAGGCAAGACCCTGAAGATCCGCGGCGTTCCCGTGACGATCATCGGCGTTGAGAAGGAACGCGGATCGCTATTCGGTAACTCGCAGGACAGGCACATTTATATTCCGATCACGCTTCACAATCAGATATTCAGCCGAAGAGACGGCGTGCAAGTCCATGGCAAGACGATCGAAAAAGCCGATTTTCACCCAGCAATTGAAGAAGCGGAACTTCTGCTCCGAAACAGACGCCAACTGCTCGGCAGCGACGAGAGTACTTTCTCGGTCGTAAACGTGGATGATTTCAACAAGACGATGGACATGGTCACCGGAGCGATCGCAACGGTTGTAATTCCGATCACGCTGATCATTCTCGTTGTCGGCGGCATTGTTGTCATGAATATCATGCTCGTATCCGTGACCGAACGAACCTTCGAAGTTGGACTCAGAAAAGCGATCGGAGCGACTAGGAAACAGATCCTGCTACAGTTTCTTATAGAATCCGCTCTGCTTTGTGTTGTCGGCGGAATCATTGGGCTGGTCGTAGCGATTGGAGCAACACAGATCGTCGGATATGCGTTGGGAATGACGATGTCAATCACTGCCGGTTATGTTCTGCTTTCAATCGGTGTTTCAACCGGGATCGGCGTTTTGGCTGGACTTTATCCCGCGTGGAAGGCTGCTCGGCTAGACCCGATCGTTGCCTTGCAGAAGTCATAATATGACCGTTTCAACATCATTACCTATCGAAGTTCTCAAGATGGCATACGACAGCGTTGTCTCGCACAAGTTTCGTTCGTCATTGACCATTCTAGGCATTGTCGTCGGTATTATCACGTTCGTCGTCGTTGCTTCGATCTTGACCGGAATGCGGGGAAACATCGTGAAGATGTTTGAAGAATACGGCACAAACAACATCTATCTTTTCCACCTTTCAACCGGTTTCGGGCCGAGCAATCGCGATGAACGAAACCGTAAAGCGTTAACAATGGACGATGCGAGCGCGATCGTCGCGCAGGCTCCCGCTGTGAATGACATTGCTACGGTCGCAGTTAACATCGGTTCCTGGGGCACGGGTTTCGACGATAATATGATCTACAAGGATAAGAATTATCGTTGGGCACTTACAGATGGCGTTACGCCGAATTATCTCGAGGTAGCAAATGTACGGCTGAAGGACGGCCGCTGGCTGACTGAGATGGACGAATACGAACGCCGAAACGTTCTGGTCGTCGGCGTGAATGCGGTCGAGGCTCTTTTCGACTCTGACGCGGAGGAAGCCGTTGGGAAGCAAGTAAGGATGAACGGAACGATGTGGCATATCGTCGGCGTCCTGGAAAAGCGCGAAGCCGGATTTTTCGGTGAGAACGAAGAAGATCGAAAGATCTTTATGCCGTTTCGCACGGCCCGAAAAGTCGCGCCGACACGCGACGCAGTTCTCCACATTGCGCAAGCGAAACCGGGTCAGCTCAATGACGCGGTTCAGGAGATCGAAGGCGTTTTACGCGTCCGCCGTGAAGTAAAGACCGGCGAACCGAATGACTTCGATGTCAAAACCGCCGACGACTTCATGAAACAGTTCGACGGGATGATCGCCGGAATCGGGATCGCTGCCATCGCGATCTCCGGGCTCGGCCTATTAGTCGGCGGGATCGGCGTGATGAATATCATGCTCGTATCCGTGACCGAACGAACGAAAGAGATCGGGATCCGCAAAGCCCTCGGTGCAACACGCTCCAATATCGTCCTTCAATTTCTCGCAGAGGCAATGGCTCTGACGTTCCTTGGCGGGCTAATCGGACTTTCTATATCGATCGCGATCTCAAATTTGATAATGCTTCTGCTGCCGACTTTGCCCGCAAAGGTTGAGATCTGGATGATCATATCATCACTTACGATCTCAGTACTGATCGGCCTTGTCTTCGGTGTTCTGCCTGCCCGAAAGGCTGCGAAGCTCGACCCAATCGAATGCCTTAGATACGAATAACCAAATGCGCTATGCTTACGCGTATGGCGCTCCCTTTGATCAAGGCTGTCCTTATTGGCACTGTAGCAGGAATGCGTTGCATGTCCGCACCGGCGATCGTAGCTAATTCAATTGGTTCGGACGAAGCAAAAAAGCTCGGGCCGCTTGGGTTGGTCGGCGATCCCAAAGTTCAAAAGTTCTTCGACATTGCCGCGGGCGTTGAGCTTGCCGCCGACAAACTTCCGCAGATGGGAGCCCGTGTCGAAGCGGGGCCGCTTTTCGTCCGTGCTGTATCCGGAGCGATTTGTGGAGGCGTAGTTTCCCGGGCAAATCGGGAAAACGCTTTGCTCGGCGGATTGGTAGGCGGTCTAGCCGCCGGGGTTTCAGCACATATATTTTATACTGCACGAAGGCACGCAAATCTTGACTTAGGCATACCCGACCCGCTGCTCGCAGTCGCCGAGGACACGGCCGCATGGACCCTAGGCCGCATCGCAGTTAGACGCGATTGAACTTATTCACACTTAACCCGTTTGAAGGAAAAATCTATTCCGCGGTCGTTACCGTCTATCTTGCCTTCGATTCGGGCTTCGAGAGCATCCGCACCTTTAGTTCGATAGATCACACGGTGAGGAAAATCGTTTTGAAGATTTTCAAAGACGAGTTCGGTCGCACGCCCGGACTTCAGTCCGAAAGACGTAGCCGTCGTCGACGAAGGGAGTTGTGCGGAAAAGACCGCCGAACCATCTTTCGGTTCGATCCGCATAAATTCCCAGGAAGCAAGCTTTCCGCCGGATATCGTCCGCCCAATGCCCAAAAATGCTCCGCCATCAGGCCGTGTCCATTGTTCGTAGGTCGTTCGTCCGCTTTTTTCGTTCTGTCGCTCCCAACAACCCGAAAGCCAAGTCACCTTTGAAAGATCCGTCTGGGCGGCCTGACCAAAGGCCGACGCCGCAGGAAACAAGAAAAACACTAAAATCAAAATTCTCATTCATTTCTCCTTTCATACCTTAAAAGGCATGCAAGAAATCTAGCGGTTGATTGTTAATACGTATTGTAAAAATCCGACACGTACCTCATAGTCCGGAAAGGCGGTCGCCGAAGACAAGTTCGCGGCCGAAATATTCGGTAGGGGTCGTGCCTGCGAAAAGCCTGAAATCGCGGATCAAATGTGATTGATCGTAATATCCGACAGCCAATGCACGGTCAAGAAGTGAGATCTGTGGCCTTTCTACGGCGTTTAGAAACGATTTGAACCTGATGATCCGGGAATAAAGCTTTGGCCCCAGGCCGATCCGTTCCTGAAAAACTCTTTCGAGCCGACGCTCGGACCAGCCGATCCGCTCGGCGCATGCCGAGACCTGAACAGCGCCGTCCGAGACTGCCATCAGCCTAAGACATTCAAATAGTTCACGGTCGGCAAAAACACTTTGACTGTGGATAAACGACGATTCAAATATCGCAATCCTTTCCTCAAAAGACGTTGCCAACGAGAGCTGGTCAAAGATCGTAGATTCAAAACCCACTGTCTTGATATCGGCGAGATCAACGACCCGATCCCGTATCTCGTTCATCGGGATTCCCAAGATCGAAAATGCGGCCTGCGGCTGAAGCCGTACACCAAACATTTCCGTATCGCCGCTCGGGCCGATCATTATTCGCGACGTAAGCTGCCCGGCAACCATGCTGCGAGGCTGCTCAACGGTCGTGCTGTCGGCAGAATATGTAAGGAATTTGTCTTTGAGATCAAACACGATCTCGACGCAGCCGTCTGGCAGCACAGGCTCCGGACCGGCCACGATCTCATCGCGACTGTGTGCCATTTCCCAATAAAGTTTCACATAGGCGGATATCGGTGCCAAAGGTTTTGTTTCGCGATAATGCATGAGCACCTATGTAAGCTCAACTGTCTGCTGATATTCCGGCACGACAACGTTCCATCCAAAGCGATCGCGGATGTGCTGTGCCATTGCTTCGGCGGCTTCGGGTTCGCCGTGGGTCGTGAAGATCGACTTTGGTGCATCAGGCACACCTTCGAGCCAACGGAGCACGGCTTTCCAATCCGCATGTGCAGAAAAGCCTTCGACCTTTTCTACGTGGCACCGGACCGGCACCCAATTCTTCATTATCTTTACTTCTTTCTCGCCATCCTGGACGCGTCGACCGGTCGTTCCTGCGGCCTGAAATCCGACGAAAATGACGGTTGCGTTTTCGTCCGGCAACATCCGCATTGCGTGATGCATAACGCGGCCGCCGGTCATCATTCCCGAAGCGGAGACAATGATGCGAGCTCCTTTCATCGAGTTCAATTTCATTGATTCGTCGCGGGATGATGCTGTTGTCATTGAAGCAGTTCGAAGCGGATGCCGTTTTGTGTTTATTATCGAGACGTATTCCTCATCATGCTCCTCCGACCACCGACCATAAACCTGCGTCGATTTTGCCGCCATTGGAGAATCGACAATTACCGGAAGGATCGGAATGCGTTTCTCATCTTCCAGTTCACGGATCAGGTAAAGCACTTCCTGCGTTCGCCCGACGGCAAATGCGGGGATCAGGATCGGTCCGTTTCGTTTCGCGGCTTCGTTAATGATCCGTGCCATCTGCGTTGCCGAATCGACGTCGCCGTGCAGTCGATTGCCATAAGTCGATTCGACCATCAGATAATCGCACGCCGGCGGCGACGCGGGATCTTTAACGATCGGCTGGTCATAATGCCCAAGATCGCCTGAGAATAAAAAGCGGAGGTCTTCGCCGTTTTCTTTAGCACCATCGATCTCCAGCAAAACAAGGCTCGCGCCCATGATGTGTCCCGCGACCATAAAACTCGCCTTGACGCCAGGACAAATGTTTACGGGCGTCGCGTCGTTCGGAACGGGGTGAATGAGCTTTAGTGTGTCGTGTGCGTCGTTTTCATCATAGAGCGGTAATGCCGGAGAGTGAGACGTAAGTGCGTTTCGGTTGCGGTAATCCGCATCTTCCTCTTGGATGCGGCCCGAATCGGGCAATAATATCTTTAACAGATCATTGGTTGCCCGAGAGGTGAATACGGGCCCTTTAAATCCGAGCTTTACGATACGCGGAAGATAGCCCGTGTGATCGATGTGAGCGTGCGTTATTATTACGGCATCAAGCGAACGCGGGTCGAATTGCGGCTCTTGCCAATTTCGTTCCCGCAATTCCTTGTAACCCTGGAACATACCGCAATCTATAAGGATCTTCTTTTCCCCGTGCTCGATCAAATACTTTGACCCAGTAACAGTACCGACCGCGCCATAGAAAGATATCTTTGCCATGCCGAGATAGTAGCAACGAAAAGCTAAAAGCGAAAAACGAAAAGCTAGAAGTCAGATGATAGCGTCCCATTGTTTGCTTATCGCTTTCAGTTTTTAGTTGTTGGTTTGAGTTTTGAGTTTTGAGTTTTGAGTTTTTACCTAGTTCACGTATTCCTTTGGGAACCAGATCACATTATCGGGCTCCTCTGATTTCGACTGCGTTTTCCTTAAATTCGCGTGTCCGAGCAATTGTTTTGCGGTTTCGCCGTCCTTCCAAAAAGTGGCGGTGCCGAAGTTTAGCCTGATCTTGATCCGCTGCAAATCGTCGAACGCAAATGCGTTGCCGCTGAAATGATCAACGATCCGGTTCAGAATGTCGGATACAGTAGATTCTGTCGCTGTCGGCAAAACAACTAGAAACTCATCGTTCGAGGAGCGGGCAAGAAAATCCATTTTGCGCAACTGTTCGCGCAACCCACCGGAAACAAATTGTAAGACGTTGTCGCCAGCAGCATGCCCAAGATCACGATTTATCTCCTCGAAGCCGCGGATATCCACTGTTACTACAGTAAGCGGACGTTCGTCTCGAAATCGATGCGATTCTGCCAGTTGGTTTTCAAGCACCATGAAAAATGCGCGTTCGTTTGGAAGCCCGGTCAGCGAATCGGTAAGAGCATTCGATAACGATCGCTCGAACGAAAGCGAACCAAGAAAGAGCGGTGCGATTCGCTTGCCGATATTCATCAGCGAGAGTTTCGTCGCTTCCAGAGCAACAGGAACGTCGCTCAAAAAGATCATGAATACACCGAAAACCGCATCGTCGTGAACTAGCGGTATCGCTGCCGCAGCTTTGATCAAGCCTTCGGCATCCTCGGAAACGTAATTGCGTATTCGATGCTGTTCAGAATCGATCTCGACCTCACCGCTGAGAAATGCCAGGCCACTTACACCAGCTTCGAGCGGCAGATCAATCGACCGAAGAAAAATATTCTCACTGCTTTCAACTTCCTTGATCTGAAAGAGTTCGCCACTTATATCCGGGATAAGAAGCATCGCGGCATTGTGAGCTAATATCGTATTTACACGGCTTGAAACGAGGCGAAACATATCCGCTGGAGGAAGCGAATTCCCAAAAAACGCATGTACGTCATCGAACGCATCAAGACTCAGATCAGTTTCGATCGGCAACTTCCCAGAGTCTCCATTTCGTTTTTTTAGAGGGGTCGCCCTAGATCTACCAAATGACCAAACGCAAATCACGGCATAAGTTATTGCCAGAATCGACAACGCCGCAGTTTTGATTTCAATGGAAATGGTAGAGATCGCGATGAAATAAGTAAAAAGCGGCGCTACCAAACCGAACAATGCAAGCATCATTCTGGCAGTGATCGAAGCCGAGTCATCGACCAAAACTGTCTTTGATGGATGAGGATTTTCCATATACGGCAAGGAGGGTATCTAAGGCGAACGCGGTGGAACGGGAACGAGTTCCCATCTAGAAAGATACTGTTTTTACTCCACTTTCGTCAACATTTTGCTTTTATTTGATAACATGCGGTGACGATCGCAGAATGTGCCCGAATTTCCCTAAAAATCTGACCAAAAAAAAGTTCATAAAAGTAGCCAAATATGCGATTTTAGGGTTGACTAACTCCGATTTGGTTTCTATATTGACGTTTGCTTCAAAAAATCTTTGAGATTGAGGCAAACTGCGCTTGCGTAGTGGTAAGAAATAAATAGGTTAGTTTTACTCTTTGAAGAAGACAGGAGACTTGAATTAGTTATGAAAAAAGTAATCGCACTTTCGTCAGTATTGGCTCTCAGTGCTTTAGGAATGGCTTGCGGCGACGCAGCTAACACAAACTCGGCAGCTAACAAACCGGCAAACACAATGAATGCCAGCACACCTGCTGCATCGCCTTCACCGGCAATGACAAACACCAACACGACGATGTCGACCACAAACTCGACCTCGACGACAAACAGCAACGGTACGACGACGACCAACTCGACGACGACCACCAAACCGGCAGCTTCGAACACGAACGCTAAATAGTTCGCCGAACGATCTGTTCTTGAAAGGCATTTGGAAGAAATTCCGGATGCCTTTCTTGTTTTTTTTATGCTGATCTTTTCAACGAATCGACTATGTAAGGGTTGACTAACTAGCGATTCGTCATTATATTGTCGTGAGTTCCACAATTTGATTGATGGGGACCGCAGCGGTCCGAAAAGATCGCTGAGCTTGAATTTTGATTAACGTTAATCTTTGAAGAAGACAGGAGAACTATCTAAATGAAGAAAATTATTGCACTTTCATCCGTTTTGGCTCTGGGTGCGTTAGGGATGGCTTGTGGCGACGCAGGTACAGGGACCGCTAATAATTCCATGGCCAACGCAAATAAAATGGCGGCAAACATGATGAATCAGGCGAATGCTATGATGTCGAACGCTCAACAACAGATGGGCAACGCGATGAATCAGGCAAGCAATGCGATGTCGACTGCATCGAACGCTGTTTCGTCTGCATCGAATGCAATGAATGCCAAACCGGCTATGAATGGTGCTTCGAACACCAACATGAAATAGTGTCCACCAATGGACTTTTACGGAAAGACGGCTCTTCGGAACCGTCTTTTTCTTTTCCCGATCGGTATCCCGCGAATTGCTCACGCAAGAAGTTCGATCAAACTTTCAACGTCTGTCACGGGCCGTTCACAGACGAACGCTTGACAAACATACGCCGCGGCTTTTCCGTCGATCGTTAGCCGACCCTTTAGCAATTCGAGTTCTGAAGGCTTACCGTCCGAGACTATCGCCACCTTGAACGGCCTGTATTCTTGCCACAGTTCCCGTTCCATCTTGTTTCCCTTTTCACCGACGACAACGATCTCTTTTACATTCGCCAGTTGAAACTCGATTGCCGAGAGTGCCCGCCCAAAGCCCTGCGGATGCGTGCGGATCTGCGCAGCCGCGATCCTCAACACTGTCGTTCCAAATCGTTCGTACCGCTCATCTCCGGTCAACTTCGCAAGTTTAAGCAAAACATCAGCGGCAACCGAATTTCCCGACGGCGTGGCATTGTCATAAAAGTCCTTGTTGCGAACTATCAACTTTTCATGATCGTTCGAGGTGAAGAAGAATCCCCCACGTTCCTCATCCCAAAATTCCGTGACCATCGTATCAGCAAGACGCCGTGCTTCCGATAAATAACGTTCGTTGCCACAAACCTGAAACAGCTCGATCAGTCCATCAGCCAGATTCGCATAATCCTCAACATATCCATTCAACTTTGCCCGGCCATCTTTCCACGTGCGCAACACCCGTCCGTCGCGATAAAGTTCGCTTATCAAAAAATCCGCATTTCGCTTCGCCAGGTCCAAATATTCCGGTTTGTTCAAAACCGCCGATGCCTCAGCGAATGCTGAGAGCATCAACCCGTTCCATGCAGTCAACACTTTTTCATCACGGTTTGGCTTGATGCGGCCTTCCCGATGTTCAAACAATTTCCGTTTCTGTTCGTCAAGCTTCAAGCTGAACGCCGATGACTGAGAGCTGTACGAAAACTCTTTCATGTTTAGAATGTTCGCACCTTCAAAATTTCCGCTATCGGTCACGTCATAAACCAAACAGAATTCCTTGGCGTCCTTTTCGCCAAGTACTTCTGCGATCTCTTCGCGTGTCCATACAAAGAACTTCCCTTCCTCCCCTTCGCTGTCAGCATCCTGGGTTGAGTAGAAAGCACCGCCCGCATCGGTCATCTCGCGGCGGACATATTCAAGTGTTTCGATCGCGACTTGTTTGAAAAACTCCGCTTCTTCCGCCTTTGAACCTTGAACATTAGACTTTAAACCTGAGAAAATCTGATATAGATGTAAATAGATATTGATCAATTGTGCATTGTCATAAAGCATTTTTTCGAAATGCGGCACAAGCCAAATGGCATCGACAGAATAGCGGTGAAAGCCGCCGCCAAGCTGATCATAAATGCCGCCGCACGCCATCTTCTTGGCCGTATGTCGGACCATTTCGAGAGCATTGTCGTTGCCGGTTCGTTTCCAATAACGGAGCAGAAATTCCATCGACATAGCACCGGGAAATTTTGGCGCACCGCCCCATCCGCCTTCTTTTGGGTCGAATGTCCTGACAAAACTCTTAAACGCCGTTTCTGAAAGCGTTTCGTCGATGCCGCCGGTTGCCATTTCGGTATGCGTCATCTTTCGCAGCGATTCGAGTATCTCGAAAGCAGAACCCATAAGTTCATCGCGGCGTTCTTTCCATGCTTCAGATATTCCCATTAATATTTGCTGCCACGAAGGCATTCCGTAACGTGGCATCGGTGGAAAATACGTTCCGCCAAAGAAGGGCAATTTGTCCGGCGTGATAAATACATTCATCGGCCAGCCGCCGCGGCCGGTCGTTATCTGAACAAAGTTCATGTAGATCTGATCGACGTCCGGCCGTTCTTCCATATCGACTTTGATGTTGATGAAGTGTTCGTTCTGCACCGCCGCGACGGCCTCATCCTCAAACGATTCGTGTTCCATCACATGACACCAATGGCATGCTGAATACCCTATACTGACGAGCAAAGGTTTGTCCTCGGCTCTTGCACGTTCGAACGCTTCTTCGCCCCACGGATACCATTCGACCGGATTGTGCGCGTGCTGAACCAAGTACGGTGACGTTTCGTCGATCAGCTTGTTCGTAAACCTTGTGTTTTCATCCATGTGCTTATTCTTTCACGCTCGGCCAATCATCCAAAGCGATTGGCGAACACTTAGGACGTCTGATATAAGAATCGTAAAGCTTCGGCTCTCATCGCCGTTCCATTTATGAATAAACCGGACTGGAAACAGTTGACGAAGCATCGCTCGCTCGGACTGATCACGATGGCCCTCGGCATCGGCGTCTTGTTCGCACCGATAGTTATTGGTACATGGGTGATCGCGTTGCTCGGCATTGTCTTTTTTGTCGCCGGATTGATCCAGTTCATTTTCGCCCTAGAATCCGACGACCGGTTTGCATCGATCATTCCCTACTTTTCGGGCACTATTTGTGTCGTACTTGGCTGTATTTTGTTCCTCAGCCCCCGAATGGCCGTGATCGGTGTTCTCTTCATTCTTTTTTTCACGTTTCTTGTGGATGGCGGATTTCGGATCTATTCTTCGTTCAAACTTTCCGGCCCGGACCGTTGGTGGACCGTTGCAAATGGCCTTTTCACTATCGGCCTGGCCATCGTGGTCGCGTTTCTTATAAACGCGGACTTGAGCATTGGTGCCATCGGCATAGTGCTTGGGCTATGGCTTACGTTCGAAGGTTGGACGATGCTTTTCATGCCTGAGCGAAACCTCGAATCCGATGCCCGCGAGCCTGACCCAAGCGAGCATCCTGATCATCGACTCGGCCTTGAACCCCACGCGATCATTCGCCAAGTACAAGAGCCGATTCTGCAGCATCGCGACGTCGAAGCAAGCCACAACATTCTATACAGCCTTACGTTCATCGCTCTTTTCTTTGCGATACACGTTCTTCGCACCGATGCAGACTGGAGTTTTCTCGGTTTCATTTCGCCATTCGCGGCTGTCATTGGCGACGTCATTTTGGCTCTGGTGCTTGGTACCGTACTGCTTCTTCCATTGCGTCTGCTGTGGCGAAAGCTTACTCGTCCTCTTGAACGTGTAGCGTGGCGGCGATTTAACCAGCTTAGCGAGATCGGACAGGATTCAACGCTGCTCGAACGCGGGCTCGAATACTGGCTTTCGCTGCGCCTTCGGTTCGCACTCGAACTTAAAGAGATGCGGCTTTCGCTCAATTACTCGTTCTGGCGCTTGCTTAGATTCGGCCTGCCCATCGTCGCGGTACTGATCGCCGTCAATTCGATCTGGGGCTTCAGCTGGTATTTTAATTCGGAGAATTGGGCATCCGCCGTTTGGCAAGAGATAACAAAATCCCGAATTGACACTTGGCGCAAGCGTGCCGCGGAGGATGTCGAAGCGAAGGCGATCGCGGCCGGCATTCTCCGGGAAAGAGTTTTTTCGATCGAGCCCGAAGGTGTAGTGCCGGAAGGCGATTTCAGTTTTATAGTGATCGGCGATACGGGTGAAGGCGACCCGTCGCAAGCGGTTTTGCGCGACCAATTGATCGCCGCCGGAAAGCGCGACGATGTAAAGTTCCTGATTCTTTCGTCAGACGTGATCTATCCGGATGGCAAGATGAAAGACTACGAACGCAATTTCTATTTGCCGTTCAAGGGTTTTGAGAAACCCATATACGCTATCCCCGGAAATCATGATTGGTTCGACGCGAACGAAGGTTTTAGTGCGAACTTTTTGGAACCTGAAGCGGCCCTCACGACAATGCGAGCACGTCTGCTTGAAGACCTGCAAACTGACATTATTACGAGCGATGATAAGTTCACCGCGCTAACTGAAAAAGCGAAACGGCTGCGGGAATATTATCGGATCCGAAACGGCATGCAGCGGGCTCCATATTTTGAAATGCATACGCCGGGATTTTCCCTAATCGCTGGCGACACAGGCATCCTTCGACAGTTTGACGAGAAGCAGATGCAGTGGTTTGAGGACGCTTTGCTTCGTGCGGGGAACAATTACAAGCTTGTGATCCTTGGTCATCCATATTATGTCGCTGGGCGATACACCGTGGGCTCAGACGAAAATTTCAGGAAGATCCACGAAATGGCAAAACGGTACGCCGTGAACACCATCATGGCCGGCGACACGCACGATCTTGAACATTACCGCGAGCCGTACACCGTGGGTGACACAAGCGGTGAGATGTTTCATTTCGTGAACGGCGGTGGCGGAGCATATTTAAGCGTGGGAACTGCTGTAGCGTTCCCAAGTGATCCTGATCTGCCCCACTATGCGTTTTATCCCCGTAGTGATCAAGTGAATGAGAAACTCGACCGCGAAACGCCTTTCTGGAAGCGCCCCTTCCTTTGGTGGATGCGGCTTCTCGGCGGTTATCCATTCGATAGCGAGATCGTTTCCAACGCGTTCGATTTCAATGGTGCTCCCTTTTTTCAGAGCTTTCTCGAAGTTCGAGTCGAACGATCTACAGGCCGACTGCTTTTTATCCCGCATGGGGTCAACGGACGGCTTCGTTGGCGAGATATACAAACATCAACATCACTCCGGCCGCCCAGAACCGCCGACGACGATCTGGTCGAGTTCATCGCACCGTTGTCATCTCCCACCGAGATCTCGGCGAGATAACCACGCTATTAACAAAAACGGAAATACATTAAACGTGTACGCAACTCAGTGTGTAGGCTTTTCATTTCCATAACTCCGAAATTGACCTGAATAAATTATCAGTCAGTACCAAACGGATTTGGATCGCCTTTCATTCCTAAACCCTTTGATATGATCCGGTTGATCTTTCCGTGATGCATCGACCGTGGCAGATCCAAGACCAAGTGAAGAAATTCGTGCAAAATCACCGTATTGTAGTCCTCAAAAATAAATCCAACTTGTATCGGCGAAACATTATAGTTTCCGTTCGCTGTGAGATTAACGAAGCTGAAAGAGCCATCTGAATTTGTTTCGCCCTCGTTGCAGCACTCGGAAAAGACCGGGATTCCGCGATCCGATGGCTTCGTGAGGCAGATAAGATGAGAGACCCTTGGCTGTTGCAGGTGTTGCACGATCCCGAATATCACTTTCTGGCGGGCGACCCGGAATTCAACGAGATTCTTTCACGATTGAAATTGTGACCTTGCAATAAAAGTATTCGCGTTTAGTGTTTCTTTGAAACCACACGTCCTTGTGCTATCGTGAATCAATCAATATGACCCCTCGTTGCATTGCAAAACTCCGACCCGCGGACAAACGCGCCGACCTATTCGGCGGAGACTAGTTCTCTCATTTTCCGTTAAGCCGATGATCTCCGATCATCGATCCACCTCTGGCCGCGGCTTAAGGCCGCATGCTTAACCAAAAAAGGAGAATTCATGACACCGACCACAGACTTTGAAAGACCGATAATTAAAACCTCGCTTCCTGGCCCGAAGGCTCAGGAGATCATCAACGCTGACCACCAATATGTAACGCCGAGCTATCCGCGGCCCGATTACAAGCTCGTTGCTGACCACGCCAGCGGCGTTTGGATCACCGATCCGGACGGCAATGTTTTCCTCGATTGCAACGCCGGCGTCGCCGTCTGCTCGACCGGTCATTGCCATCCTGAAGTGGTTGAAGCGATTCAGAAACAGGTCGCCGAACTGATACATCTTTGCGGCACCGATTTCTATTACCGCCACATGCCGGCCTTGGGCAAAAAGCTTGACGAAATAGTCCCGATCGACGGCCCGACCAAATCGCACTTCGCCAACAGCGGTGCCGAAGCGATCGAGACCGCGTTGAAGCTGGCGATGTACCACACCAAGCGGCAGAAGTTCATTTCGTTTTTTGGCTCATTCCACGGTCGCACGCTTGGAGCTTTGTCCTTAACCTCATCAAAGAAAGCTCAAAGGCTCGGCTTTGCCCGACAGGCTTTAGACGTTGTCCACGTTCCGTATCCGAATTGCTATCAATGCCCGTTCAATA
>JBGTKQ010000110.1:0-24465 GCA_041744555.1 Pyrinomonadaceae bacterium | reverse complement strand
CCATCCGCATGGAATCAAAGTCAGGCTAACCGACGGCCAAGTCGGTAGAGTGACGCGATTTATAAGTGACAGTGAAGACTAGCTGGCGGGATCCATATTGAGTTACTCTTTACGCAACTTTCGGACAGCGCAAGTCTTGTTGGAATATGAAAAGCTTAACGAATGCAACGCGGATCGCAATCGTATTTGCGGCCCTGATCTTGACCCCGTCACTCGCGCTATTCCAGCCGGCACCCGATTACAAATATTCCCGGCCTGCAAAACTGAATGACGGCATTAAAACTGGAACTCTGCGCTCGGCAAAGATAGATGAAACAAAGATCATTGCCGGTACAAACGAGATCATCAAAGGCACATACCCTAACATCCATAGCCTTCTGATTTTTCGGTACGGCAAGCTCATTAGTGAAGAGTATTTCACTGGCGCCGATGAAAATAATCACAAAGGCAAGATCGGCATCATCGCCCACAGCCGGGAGACACTCCACGACATGCGCAGCGTCTCAAAAAGCGTTGTAGGCTTAGCGGTTCTTATCGCACACTTTAAGGGATCGATCAAAAACCTCGACGAGCCCATATTCACGATACTTCCTGAGTACGCGGAGCACCTCCAGGGCGAAAAGAAGAACATAACAATTCGGCATGCACTAACCATGACACCCGGGCTTGAATGGAATGAGGGACGCTCATATGGCGATCCGGCGAATACGGCTTATCAAATGAATTCCTCGGCTGATAGGGTTGAGTTTTTGCTGAGTCGAAAGCTCATCAATAAACCCGGAACCGTTTTCGAATATAACGGCGGGACGACACAGTTGCTAGCGGCGATCATAAAGAAAACGTCCGGATTAGATATTGATATTTTCGTTAAAGAACATCTCTTCGATCCGCTCGGGATAACAAAATTTGAGTGGGCTAAATTGAACGGCCTACCCGACGCCGATTCGGGACTGCGACTCAGGTCACGTGATATGGCCAAGCTCGGATTGCTTTTAATGAATGGCGGTAAATGGAACGGAAAGCAGATCGTTTCGGCTCGGCTGTTAGACGATTCAACTAAACCTTGGGTAAAAGTTTCAGAAGAGGCGGACGGCTGGAAGACCCATTATGGTTATCAGATCTGGCTTCAGAGTTTTTCCGGAACCGGTCGGCACTTTTCCGTGGTCGAATTTTCCGGCAATGGTGGTCAAAAAGTGATGATGGACAAGAAGAATGGTTTGATGGTTGTGGTAACTGCGGGGACGTACGATGCGACTGGCTTGGAAAAATATTCATTTGATATATTGCTCGATATCGTCTATCCGGCCACTAAGGATTTCCTATGACACCAAATTTCCTGATCTTCGGAGCAAACGGGTACACGGGCGAATTGATCGTGCGGTTTGCGGTCGAGCGCGGGCTGAAGCCGGTGATTGCGGGGCGGAATGAGGCGGCGATCAAAGCGATTGGTGAAAAGCACGGGCTTGAATATCGTGTGTTTTCGCTTGATGAGACTGCGAAGCTTGACGCAGCTTTGAATGAGGTCGAAATGGTGCTCCATTCTGCCGGGCCGTTTTCGCTGACTTCGCGGCAGATGGGCGAAGCGTGCCTTCGGACAAAGACGCATTACACGGACATCACCGGCGAGATCGCTGTCTTTGAAGCGTGTGCGGCCGGAGATCAAAAGGCGAAGGACGCCGGAATTATGGTAATGCCCGGCGTAGGGTTTGACGTTGTGCCGAGCGATTGCCTTGCTCGGCATTTAAAGGATCGACTGCCAACGGCGACGAATCTTTCGCTCGCGTTTTACGGTATGGGGCGAATGTCGCACGGCACGCAGGCGACCATGACAATGAACGTTGGCAAGGGCGGAGCCGTTCGCCGCGACGGAAAAATAATGCCTGTTCCCGCTGCTTGGCGAACACGCGAAATCGATTTCGGTGAAGTTAAAAAGACCGGCGTGACCATTCCGTGGGGTGACGTTTCTACCGCCTATCATTCAACCGGCATTCCGAATATCGAGGTCTATACGATCGTTCCGCCGAGTGCTTTAAAGGCAATGAAGACGAGCCGATATCTCGGTTGGCTGTTCGCGACCGGCCCATTTCAGAAATATCTCCAAGGCAAAATTCCTCCCGGCGGCCCGAGCGATGCGGAACGCGCGAAAGGCAAAACTCTACTCTGGGGCGAGGCGAGCGATGACCAGGGCAACCGTGTCGAATCACGCTTTCAAGGTCCGGAGGGTTATACAATGACAGCGATCGCCGCATTGAATATCGCCGAGAAGATCCTCGCTGGAAATTTCACGCCCGGTTTTCAAACTCCCGCGAAAGCCTACGGCGCCGACCTTGCTCTCGAGATCGAAGGAACCGACCGACAAGATATTGATTGATTGAAAGCTCCTACTGAAATAGAATGGTGGGCACTTGAGTTAACCTGCCTGACCCTGGAGACGCGATCGGAATGAAAATATTCGCAACGGCCTTTAGTCTTTTGTTTCTATTTAACGCCCTTGTGTTCACCGGCTCTGGACTAACCAAGGGACCGAAATCCGATCCGTTCATATCTTTTTCTGCCTCGCAGTACCATTCGTTTGATCCGCTAATCCTCAGCTCGATTCAAAGCAAACTTCCATTGACAGACTCCGGAATCAACGAGATAGTCCCGGCACGATTTACGCCTCGTTATTCAAAATGGAAATCAGAATTGCTGGCGACCGAGTTTGGCCGCAAGCTCTGGGCGGAATATGAAAAGCATCCTACGTTTCAATTGAAGATCGTGGTTACCGAGGACCGAAAATTCGGAGCCGGCACGGACGATTTTAAATGGAATGACCGTGGCGAACTGGTCGCTGCGACGATCCATCTTGGCAAAGATCTGGACAGGGGCTTTCCTGATGCTATCTATTATCCGGTGATGAATTCGCTTTCCGGGCCGCGGGCTTCGATGAATTTCGACGGTACCATCCTAGCGTCAGCAAAGTTCGCCCACGAGCTTGGACATGTCGGCCAGACGGCGGAGACTAACGGCGTTATATTCCAGCGACAGGACAAGCTGATCGCGAATTATTACAAGATCTTCTTGAAGAATGGCTACAATGCGGACGATCCGCGGCTTGTTGAAGTCGTTAGCGAACTTGGTGCCCGCCCGATAGAGATCTGGGAAAATCGCGAATATTGGAGCGAGGTAAGCGCGATGAGATTTCTTATTCAGCGGCTCGCAAATGACGGCTCTTATTGTTCAGTGCTGAAGCGGATCAGGGCGAACGTAGGAAATTTTGCCGCAGTTTATCGGCCAAGGTTTCTTCTTCTTGAGGATCCGGCGGTGGCTGCAAGCTGTTCGGAATAGATCTTTTCCGGCCCCGGTGAGACGCTGCCTCGTATTATTTGGAACTCGTTGATTGGTCATACCTAATAAAAAGCGTCAGCTTCATTGGTAATACACAATGGCGGTTTGTAGTCCTATTGCGAAGCCAATGTTTTGGCCTTTTCTGTCACACTTTATTGTGTATATTCGTATGCTTGCAAAAATAATTCGAAAAAAGTGAAAAAAGAACTTGCTTAATTGGTATTACCAATTATAGAATGTTCCGCATTCGATCCGAAAACGGGCAAGATCACTTAAAAATTCATTCAGGCAAGGACGATTAGAAAAATGAAGACACAAATCCGTAACCTAACGCTCATCTGTGCGGCGTTGTTCCTCCCATTGCTGGTAAGCACCGCAAGCGGTCAGGAGTTTAGAGCAACGATAACCGGAACCATTTCCGATCCGAATGGAGCAGTCGTTCCTGGTGCGACCGTTACCGTAAGAAGTTTGGCAACCAATATTGGAAGCGTTGCTACAACCAATTCCTCTGGTTCGTTCACCGTACCGCTGCTTACACCCGGCGATTATTCGATAACGGTCGTTGGGGAAGGCTTTAAGACGGCGACACGAGAAAGCGTTACGCTTGCGGTCGGTGATAGAGCAACGGTGGATTTTTCGCTCGAGATCGGAACTGCTGCCGAGGTCAATATCGTCGCAGATTCGGAATTGCTTGAACGCGGAAGCGTCACGCTTGGTACACAGGTCTCCCAGCGTCAGATCGAAGAACTGCCGCTCGCCGAAGGTGCTGCCTATACGCTGGCAACCCAAGCACCCGGAATCGTCTATACCGGCGACCCGAACTTTCAGGGACCGACCGCTAACGGCAATCTCGCCGGTTTTCGCTCAAACGGAACCGCCGGAAACCAGATCAATCTGGATGGTTCGCCAAACCCTGCGTCCGATGGACAGGTCGGCTTCACGCCGCCATCGGATTCGGTTCGCGAATTTCGGGTTCAGACGAACGCATTCGACGCTCAAGACGGATTCACGTCAGGTTCGACGGTAAACGTAGCGATAAAGTCGGGCGGCAATAAGCTACATGGTGCTGCTTCGTATTTTGATCGGGATAAAAGCAGAACTGCTAACAACTTCTTTAACAACCGAGCCGGCCGCGAGCGTCCGGGGAGAAAATATAATCGTTACGGATTTGTCTTGAATGGCCCTGTTTATGTTCCGGGCTTGTTCGACGGCAAGGATCAGACATTCTTCCTGTTCTCGTTCGAGCGACAGAAAGACAACGTGGCCCAGCCGACAACCTATTCGGTCCCGACATTGGCGATGCGAAACGGTGACTTTTCGGCTTTACCGTACACGATCTACAATCCGTTCTCGGGCGAACTCCGAAACAGCACTTGTACGGCGGGCAGCACAGGAACGACAGTTTGCCGTCAACCCTTTGCCGGAAACATCATTCCGCAGAATTTGATCTATGGGCCTGCGCGGGCCTTGCTCAATCTTTATCCGGAACCGAATCTGCCCGGAACGACCGATAACTACATTACAGACCAAAACCTTCTACGGCCATATAAATCGTATATGGCAAAGCTGGACCACCAATTTAACGCAAGCAATAAGGTAACCGGTAAGTGGTATCACAGTCGAAATACTGAAGATCGGTATAATTGGACCGGCGAACCCGATTCGATCTTTCGCGGTTTTGAGAATCGCCGGAATAATGGCGGCAATGTAAATTACACATCTACGCTCTCGTCAAAATGGATCTTTGACCTTCGCGGCAGTCTTACACAATTTCGACTTCGCCGGTTTCAGGAAGACCAGCCAACCGCAGGTGACCTAGGCTTCACCGGAATACCGGCAGACCGCCAAGATAGCATCTTTCCGCGATTCGATTTCCAGAACTACACAACGATCGGGTCGCTCCGGGCCGATTACAATGATGGCCGAAATCGTCCGTTCAACGTTTTTACCGTGCAGCCGACAGCCACATATATAACGGGTAACCATACTTTCAAGTTCGGTTACGATTACCGTCAGTTGAATGAAACGTTTGTAAGTGGCGGATATGCCGCAGGCCGATTCACGGTTGGCGGACTCTATACTGCACAGGCATCGAATTCAAGCGCAACGCTTAGAAACAATCCGGGAATGGAGGTCGCATCCTTCCTTTTGGGCATTGCTCAGGCCGGTTCAAACAGCTTGATCGACAACCCGCAAGAATATGACGTTTCGTCGAACTACCAGGGCTTCTTCGTTCACGACGATTGGCGGATCACGCCGAGACTTACACTCAATCTTGGGTTGCGTTACGAGCTTGAAACAGGCTACAAAGAAGCAGATGGACGAGCGATTCTTGGATTCGATCAAGCGATCGCAAGCCCGCTTCAAGCGGCGGCCCTTACTAACTACAACGCAAACGTTCCGTCGGGCATACCGATCGCAACGTTTCAGAATCTCAGCGGCGGGCTAATCTTTGCAAGTGGCAACGAAAGAAACCAGGCGACGGATAAGAACAACTTTCAGCCAAGGGTAGGGCTCTCCTACGCGATCGACAATAAAACGGTGATCCGCGGCGGATTTGGTATATTCACCGCTCCGTTCCAGATCCAGACCACGAACATTTTGTTTCAACCCGGCTTTTCGACGCCGACGCTCTACACGCCGACTACAAACAACGGATTGACCTTCACGGCAACGCTTCAAAATCCATTTCCTGGCGGAATAACTGCTGATCCGGGCTCGTCACGAGGTTTGCTGACGTTCGTAGGCCGCGATCTTACATCTTCGGGTGCAAATGGCCCGACGACAAATGTGCTTGAATATGATCGCGAAAACTCAAACTATTCGCGATTTGTGATCGGAATTCAGCGAGAGCTTCCTGGCGGCATAGGAATGGAGGCGACCTACATCAATTCACGCGGATACAATCTGGCGGTCAGCCGCGAACTGAATTCGATCCCGCGTGAGTTCCTTAACAACTTGGAAGGTGTTACTGATCGGGCAACGATCACAGCTGCGATCAATGCGGTAAATACGAACTTGAACGCCACTGTTCCGAATCCATTTAGAACTTTGATCCCGGACGGTGGAACCTGGAACGCATCAACGATCCAACGCCGCCGCCTACTTACCGCGTTTCCGCAATACGGAAATGTTTCAATTCGTGAATCAAACGGTAAGAGTTCCTATCAATCATTCCAGCTACAGTTCGTTAAGCGTTTCACACAAGGACTCTCGCTGAATGGTTCGTACACCTTTTCGCGTGAGCGTGAATCGACACGTTACTTGAATCCGCAGGACACAGAACTTACGGAGTTCATCTCGCCTACCGAACGTCCGAATCGATTCACTTTCTCCGGGATCTATGAACTTCCGTTTGGCAAGGGACGATCGGTTGGAAATGATTGGCATCCGGTGGTGGACGCATTTCTCGGCGGATGGCAGTTTCAGGGCGTTTACGAATGGCAGAGCGGTGAACCGTTGATCTTTGGAAACGTCTTCTACAACGGTGACCCGACGCAGATCAAGAGCCTTATTGGCAAAAAGAACGAGCAGGGCCAGCGTTACGGCGTCGATATTCCGGCTTGGGACTTGGCTGGCTTTTATCTCGACGGGATCGTAGCTACCGCAAACTCACCGGGTTTTGCGAACAACTACACAAGCAGTTCGACAAATACACTGAGGTATTTCCCGATAACGCTAGATAATCTTCGCCATCAGCGTTTCCTGAAATTCGATATGGGAATGTCGAAGAACTTTCGTATCCGCGAAGGAATGAAACTTCAGGTTCGCATTGAGGCGATAAACTTCCTCAATCGCCCGTACTTCACAATTCCGAATACAGACCCGGCGAACTCGGGATTTGGCCGAACAACGTCACAACGGCAGCCGCCGCGTGACATTCAGATCGGTGGACGGTTTACCTTTTAGCCCATCCGGGTTGACCGAACAAAAAGAGATGCGTCGCATAAGCGATTGTGCGGCGCATTTCTTTCCCGACAAGAATTCAGGGCAATTAGCATCGCACCAGCTTCATCTTAGTTTCCATGCTCCGAAATTTGTTCCAACTAGCATTGCTTTCGATCTTGCTCCTAGCCGGCCCGTCGATCGCGAACGCGGCATGCGAGATAAAGGTTGCCGCCGACGGCAGGGGTGACACACGAACGGTTAGCGAGGCGATCGACAAAGTTCCGGTTGGGAACAAGGCTCGATGCATCATCAGAATTTCGCCGGGAATATACACTGAGCAGATCCGCGTTCCCGCAAACAAACCGTACATTTCATTTCTTGGCCAAGACGCAAAGACGACCAAGCTGACGTTTTCGATTTCGAACAGAGAAGCCGGTTCGACCTCGGCGGCATATGCGACCTACATTGGCGGGCATGATTTTTACGCTGAGAATATTACGTTTGAAAATTCATTCGGAACAGGTTCGCAAGCCGTTGCGGTTTTAGTTGAGGCTGACCGTGCCGTATTCAACAAATGCAGATTTCTCGGCTGGCAGGATACGCTTTATGCGAAGAACGGCCGGCAATATTATGTAGATTCTTACATCGAGGGTCACGTTGATTATATCTTCGGCCAAGCCGCCGCGGTCTTTGAAAACTGTCATCTTCATAGCAAAGGCGATGGATACATTGCGGCGCCGATGCGGTTTGCGGCAAGCGAACCGGCGGGGTTTCTTTTCATTAAGTCTCGGCTAACCAGCGAGAACACGGCAAAAGGAATCTATCTCGGCAGGCCATGGCGTGACTATGGCCGAACAGTATTTATCAACACGACGATGGATGCCGACATCCGCCCCGAAGGCTGGCATCATTGGGAACCGCATCGTGAAAAGACAGCGTTCCTCGCTGAGTATGGCTCCACTGGAAAGGGTTCAAACCCGGAGGCTCGCGTTGCTTGGGCTCGGAAGCTTAACGATGCGGAAGTCAAACAGTTTTCAGTTGAATATTTCCTAAGCGGCCGCGACGGTTGGGATCCGTTTAAGCAAGACAATTTTGCGTGGCAGGAAAAGACATCGCCCGATTTTGGGCTTGTCTCGTGGAACGATGTGCACAAACAGCCAAAGCTGTGGTACGCAGTCGATGAAGCGACACGGATCGCAAATCAGGTTCTGCTTTATCAGCGTGACAACGGCGGTTGGGAAAAGAATGTCGATATGGCCGCGATGCTGACTCAGGCAGAACGCGCCAAACTGATCGCGGAAAAAAATGCAACGGACACGACTATCGACAACTCGGCGACAACGACACAGCTCGAATACCTCGCAAAAGTTATCACCGCAAAGAACATCGATAATCATCGGGTCGGGTTCTATAAAGGAGTCGATTTTCTGCTCGCGATGCAATATGAGAACGGCGGATTTCCACAATTTTATCCGTTAAAAAAAGATTATTCGCGGCACATCACGTATAACGATAACGCGATGGTGAATGTACTGAAAGTGCTTCGCGACATCGCAAAAAAGAAGGAAGATTATTTGTTCGTCGATGAAGAGCGTCGGCTGAAAGCTGAGAGAGCAGTTGAGAAAGCGATCCCCGTTTTGTTGAAAACGCAGGTAGTCATCGACGGGACGAGAACCGTATGGGCGGCACAGCATGATGAGATAACTTTCCAGCCCGCAGCCGCACGCAAGTTTGAACCGATTTCGCTGACGGCAGGTGAAAGCGTTGGTATTGTAAAGTTTCTGATGCTGGACTCATTACCTTCGCCGGAAGTTCGTGACGCTATCGAATCTGCAGTCAAGTGGTTTGAATCTACAAAGCTAACAGGCATGCGCTGGGAACGCGTGAACGGCGAAAGAGTCGTGGTCAAAGATAAATTCGCACCACCGATCTGGGCTCGGTTCTATGAAATAAAATCGATGAAGCCGATCTTCATCGGACGCGACGGCGTGATCAAATATGATATTGCGCAGATCGAGGCTGAGAGGCGTAATGGCTACGCATGGTATGTCTCGGCTGCGGATAAATTGTTGACTGAAGATTATCCGAAGTGGAAAGCCAAGACTGAAAAGAAATAGCATTATATGCAAGACAGACGAGAATTCATTAAACATCTTTCGATCGGAGCAGCCGGTGTCGCACTTTTCCCTCAGTTTATTTTTGCCCAAGCAGATCCGTGGACGACCGAGTACCCAGCGATCCTTGCCCGCATCAAGCCGCCACAATTTCGCAAAAAAGATTTCAGTATTCTGAAATACGGTGCGAAGCCGGGCGGCGTGTTCGATTGTCGCGAGGCTATCAATAAAACCATCGAAGAATGCAGCAAGTCCGGTGGCGGCCGCGTTGTGGTGCCCGCAGGCATCTTTCTAACGGGCGCAATCCGTCTAAAGTCGAACGTGAATTTGCACGTCTCAAAAGACGCGACTTTGAAAGTTGCGACCGACGCTCAAGCCTATACGCCGATCGTTCATACGCGTTGGGAAGGCATGGAGCTGTTCCATTTATCTCCGCTCATTTACGCCTACGAGGAAACGAATATAGCGATCACGGGCGAAGGAACGCTTGACGGCCAGGGCAAATCGTTCTTTTGGAAATGGCACGGAAATCCGCGGTATGGCGGCGATCCGGATGTTATGAGCCAGCGGCCCGCACGTGCGCGGCTTTACGAAATGATGGATAAGAATGTGCCCGTCGAAGAACGCATTTTTGGTGAAGGGCATTGGCTCCGGCCGCAGTTTATACAGCCTTATAAATGCAAGAACGTGTTGATCGAAGGGGTTACAATAATCGATTCGCCGATGTGGGAAGTGCATCCTGTACTTTGCGAAAACGTCACCGTGCGAAAACTGCATATAGCGACGCACGGGCCGAACAATGACGGTTGCGATCCCGAATCGTGCAAGGACGTGCTTATCGAAGACTGCTTTTTCGACACCGGCGACGACTGTATCGCGATCAAATCAGGCCGCAATAACGACGGACGCCGATTAGACACGCCGACCGAAAATATCATTGTCCGCAATTGCACAATGCGCGACGGCCACGGCGGAATAACCGTTGGCAGTGAAATATCAGGCGGCGTTCGCAATCTGTTTGCTCACGATTGCACACTCGACAGCGCTGATCTGTGGACCGCTTTGCGTGTGAAAAATAACGCCTCACGCGGCGGCAAGCTTGAGAATTTTTACTTCAAGAACATAACCGTCGGTCAGGTTTCGCGTGCAGTCGTGGAGATCGATTTCAACTATGAAGAAGGTGCAAAGGGCGAACACACTCCGGTAATGCGCAACTACGTTGTTGAAAACCTGAAATGCACGACCGGCAATCGCGCCGTCGATCTGCAAGGTTTGGATAAGGCTCCGATCTACGACGTGCGGTTGGAAAACTGCGAATTTGGAACTATCAAAAATCCGAGCATTGTGAAAAACGTAAACGGCTTAAAGCTCAGCAACGTAAGAATAGCCGGCAAGTTAGTTGAAAAATTATGAAGCTGTTTGCGGCGATCATCGTGACATTTATTTCAAGCATTTTCGTGGTCGCACAAAACCCGCCGGTAACAATATTTCTCGCGGGTGATTCGACGATGGCGGCAAAGGCACCTGAGAGACGTCCCGAGACCGGTTGGGGCGAAATGCTTGGGCAACATTTCAAAGCCGGAAAAGTTGTTATCGAAAACCGTGCGATGAATGGCCGCAGTACGAAAACATTTATCAGCGAAGGCCGCTGGCAAAAGATTGTTGATGATGTGAAGAAAGGCGACTATGTGTTTATTCAGTTTGGTCATAACGACTCGTCCAAAGACAAAGGCGAGCGGTACACGCCCCCGGAAGATTACAAAAATAATCTGATCAAGTTTGTTGTCGAGATTAGTGCGAAAGGCGGCGAGCCGGTTCTGTTCACACCGGTAATGCGACGGCGGTTTGATCAGGAAGGAAAGTTTTACGATACTCACGGCGAATACCCTGGAATCGTCCGCACGGTCGCACATGACTACAAAGTTCCGCTTATCGATATGCACAGATCAAGCGAAGCGTTGATCAGGAAAAACGGGGTCGAAAATTCCAGGAAACTTTTCCTTCAACTCAAACCGGGCGAAAACGCAAATTACCCGAACGGCATCGACGACAACACGCATTTTTCGCCTTTCGGTGCCGAGGAAATGGCAAAGCTCGTGGTTGTGGAGATTCAAAGAAACAAGCTAAGTCTAAACGGAATCGTTAAAAATAGTTACTAATTAGTAATTGGAAAATTGTTAATTAGATCGAAGGTTATGATCTTCAAATTTAAAACAGTTCTCTCTTTAATCATCTTCTCGGTCTGTGTCTCTATTGCCCAGCAGGCACCGGTTTCCGAGCGGCTTGCCGACACGGCGATGAATCGTATTTGGGTCGATTCCCGCGATCAGCCTGGAATTCCGCCAAAGTGGAATTATGAGCAAGGCGTTGTGCTGAAAGCCATCGAGCAGATGTGGTATCAGACCGGCGACCCGAAGTATTTTCGGCATATCCAGAAAGGAATGGATCATTGGATCAACGCGGACGGAACGCATAAAGATTACGAGCTTGAGGAATACAATATTGATCACGTTACGCCCGCGCTTGGGATGATGACCTTGTATCGCGTTACCGGCCAGGAAAAGTACAAGAAGATGGTCGAGCTGTTTCGCTCCCAGTTAAAGACTCATCCGCGGACGAAAGAAGGCGGTTTCTGGCACAAGAAGATCTATCCGTGGCAAATGTGGCTTGATGGCCTTTACATGGGCCAGCCTTACTACGCTGAGTATTCGCGTGTTTTCGGTGAGGACAATTGGAACGACGTTGCTAACCAATTTGTCTGGTTGGAAAAGAATGCATTGGATCCAAAGACGGGCTTACTCTACCACGGCTGGGATGAATCGAAAGAGCAGCGTTGGGCGAACAAACAGAACGGCCAGTCGCCTCATTTTTGGGGACGTGCGATGGGCTGGTACGCGATGGGCCTCGTCGATACGCTCGATCATTTCCCGATGGATCATCCGCGGCGAAAGGAACTAGAAGCGATCCTTGACCGGCTTGTGACGGCGATCACAAATGTTCAAGACCCGAAGAGCGGAGCCTGGTGGAACATACTCGATCTAGGCGGAAAGGAAAAGAATTATCTCGAATCGTCGGCCTCGGCGATGTTCGTTTACGCGATAGCACGCGGTGTTCGCGAAGGCTATCTGAACGAAAAGCACATGAAGGTCGCGATCCGCGGATGGGACGGAATCGAGAAAGAGTTCATCAAAACTAACGCGGACGGACATACCGAATGGCACGGAACCGTTTCCGTTTCAGGACTTGGGGGCAATCCATATCGTGACGGCTCGTACGAATACTACGTGAGCGAAAAGCTCCGCTTGAACGATGCTAAAGGCCTCGGGCCAGCAATAAAGGCCGCGATCGAGATGGAGAATTACGAACGCGGCTGGCCTGGTCGGGGCAAGACCGTTTTGCTCGATGATCATTTCAATCGCGAGATCCGCAAAAGCAAGATCACTGGAAAAGATGAAGTTTGGCATTACAAATGGGACGAAATGCCCGACGCAGGATTCTACGCTTGGGGACAAACGGTCAAGTCTTTGGGCGCTCGAACGGCACAACTTTCCGTTGCTCCGACTGCTGCAAACCTGAATAAAGCAAGCATTTACATAATTGTTGATCCTGACACGGCGAAGGAAACGCCGAATCCGAATTTCGTCGATCCGGCTTCGGTCAAGGCAATTTCCGACTGGGTAAAACGCGGCGGGGTTCTTGTACTGATGGGGAACGATTCACAAAATGCGGAGCTTGAAAAGTTCAACGCGCTCGCAAAGGCCTTCGGCATTCAGTTCAACATGGATCGGAAATTTGACGTGTTGAACAACGATTACAAGATGGGCGGAATTGACATTGCCGCCGGAAACGAGATCTTCAAAACCACAAAGAAGGTATTTGTAAAAGAGGTTTCGACGCTATCGCTTTCCGGCAATGCTAAAGCGGTAGTCTCGGCAAATGGCGACACTATCATGGCGACTGCAAACCACGGCAAGGGAAAGGTTTTTGTGATCGGCGATCCATGGCTTTACAACGAATATGTTGACGGAAGGCGTCTGCCTCTCGAATTCGAAAACTTCAAAGCCGCTCAAGACCTAAGCCGATGGCTGATCAGTAAAGCTAAAAAGAAATGAAAGATACAATAATAATTTTCTGCGTCGTCTTTACGGCTGTTACATTTACGAGTGCACAATCTGGGCCAGTTTCGCCGACTAAGCCTGTCGTTGTCCGCTCCAAGCAGCAGATCGCAGACGTGATGAAGGAGATCAAAGCGGCCGAAGGTAACAAGCAGGTTGACGTTGTACCACAAGCCGGCGATCAGATGCGTGTGGCGATATTTCATGATGAAAAACGTGAGAACGACCAGCACGAAGTTCATGACGCGTCCGACGATATCTATTACGTGCTTGAAGGCGAAGCAACTTTGATGCTCGGCGGCTCGCTTGTCGAACCCAACCAGATCTCTACGGGTGAATGGCGAAGCAAGTCGGCGGCGGGCGGCCGAGAAGTGAAGATCAAGAAAGGGGATCTTGCCGTCGTTCCACGCGGAACACCACATCAGCGGACCGTAACCGGAAAAGGTTTTTCAATGATCTTGATCAAGGTATTTCGTGACATTCAACCGGCGAAATAAGGACCGAGATTTTCGACAAGTACACGTTATCGCGATAAAATAACGACCCTGAGACAAATAATGCCGAGCCGCGAAGCCACAACATTCAGCAACATCCTTTCGGAAAAGAACGGCAAGACCGCCGAAGAGGTTTTCGTGCGGCTGCGCGATATGATTCACAGCGGCGAACTACGGGCTGGCGACCGTTTGCCGCCGGAACGCGATCTGGCAAAACTTCTCGGCGTTAGCCGTCCGACGCTTCGTGCCGGGATACGTTCGCTCTCGACAGTTGGCATACTTCAATCAAAGCAAGGTGCGGGAACGTTTGTTGCCGCCCGTGCCGATTCGCCGATGCTCGACAGCAGCCCGCTCGAAATGCTTTCGGCACTGCACGGATTCACGTCTGACGAGATGTTCGAGGCGCGGCTTGCGCTCGAAATGAGCATTGCCGGTCTCGCAGCCGAGCGTGCGGACAGCGAGCAAATGACTCAACTTGCCGAAGAGATCGCCGGAATGTACGCATCGTTGAGCGACCCCGAACAATATCTTGTTCACGACATGCACTTCCATCAAACGGTCGCCGCCGCCTCCGGCAATCGAATTTTGACCGCGTTAATGAACATGGTCGCAGCGACGCTTTTTGAAGCCCGCAGCAAAACCGTTCATCGTGCGATCGATCTAAAGGATTCGGCCGAACAGCATCACAACATCTATCGAGCGCTTCGCGAACATGACGTCGACGCGTCTCGTAAAGCCATGCACGATCACCTTGTCGAAACTCAGAAGTCGCAACGGCTCGAAGAGCTAAGAACAAACGAAATTGACGGAGGTTGATCTCTAAGCTCTTGCGGAGCGAACAACGGCTAGATAATCTTCGGCGGCTTTTGTGATGCTCTCCGGCGTTCCTGCACGGATCGCTTTCAGATCGACCAGCTCGCCGCCGATGCCGATCGCTTCGGCTCCGGCCTTGATGTAATCACCTGCGTTTGAGAGATTTACGCCGCCAGTCGGAATTAATTTTATGTGCGGAAGCGGAGCCTTAAGCGCCTTCAGATACGAAGGCCCGCCCATCGAACTTGCCGGAAAGATCTTGATGACATCCGCACCAGCCTCGACCGCATTGACGACCTCGGTCGGCGTCAAAGCACCGGGCATAATGAGCGTTTCGTGCTCATTGCAATAATCGATGGTCTCAAAATTGGTCGCCGGGCTGATTATAAATCGAGCGCCCGCACCAATGCATTCGCGAGCGGATTCGGGGTCAAGTACTGTTCCGGCACCAATAAGAAGTTGCGAGTTCTTCGATAGTTCAGCGATCAAGCCGACCGCTCCGGGAACGGTCATCGTGATCTCAAATACAGTGATACCACCGGCTAGTATCGCCTTCACAACCGCTTTCGCCTCATCAGTGTTTGCGGCGCGGATAACGGGAAGCACACCGGCTTCCCGTATCGCATCAAGGACTTCCACTTTATTCATAATGAACATTCGCCGGCTCAAGTTTTGGAGCGAGCAGGTGGATCAACAACAATGCCACAAGATAAGCCGATGCCGCAATTATGAAGATCGGCAGGTATGAACCCGTGGCTTGCAGAATGTAGCCGACGAGCGGCGAGATCACCATTCCGCCGATCGCTCCAAACATACCGCCGATTCCGACGACCGAACCGACTGCCTGTTTAGGGAACATATCCGACGACAGCGTGAAGAGATTTGCCGACCAACCTTGGTGAGCAGCGGCCGCGATCCCGATCAAGACAACCGCTAGCCAAAGATTCGACGTGATCGACGCGATAACGATAGGCACGACGGCAAGGGCGCAAACGAGCATCGCGGTCTTTCGCGAGCTGTTTATCGACCAACCCATTTTGATCAGTTTCGACGATATGTAGCCGCCGCCTATACTGCCGACATCGGCGATTATGTAAATCACCGCGATCGGCAGGCCGAACGTCTTTAGATCGAGCCCGTGCTGTTTCTGCAAAAAGTCCGGCAGCCAGAAAAGATAGACCCACCAGATCGGATCGGTCATAAATTTGCCGACCGCAAAAGCCCATGTCTGACGATGCGGAAAAAGTTTCTTCCACGGGATTCGTGCTGTTGTTTCGACCGGATCGCTTTGAATGTAGGCAAGTTCTTCCGGTGAAAGCTTTGGGTGGTCCTCGGGCCTGCGATAGATAAGAAGCCAAAAAGCGAGCCAGATAAAGCCGATAATTCCGGTGATGATAAACGCTTCGTACCAGCCCCAGTATACTACGACGATTGGAACCAGCAATGGCGTTGCAAGAGCACCGACGTTCGTGCCGGAATTGAAGATACCGGTCGCAAGAGCTCGCTCCTTTTTTGGAAACCATTCGGCAACGGTCTTGATAGACGCAGGAAAATTTCCTGCCTCGCCCAGTCCAAGAACGAATCTGACGATGATGAAACCGAGAACTGAAACGAATGCCGTTGATTCGGAAACAACGCCAAAATATGCGAGCAATGCAGCAGCGGCAACACCGATCGGTACTGCCCACGCATGTGCCATAGCCGCCAGGCTCCAAACCGTGATCGAGACAGCAAAGCCTTTCTTCGTACCCCAACGGTCCATCATGCGGCCAACGCCCAACATCCCGATCGCGTATGCCGTTTGAAACGAAAACACTATCCATCCGTAATCGACCTCAGACCAACCGAACTCAGTAGTGAGTGTTCCCTTCAGTATGCCAAGGACCTGGCGATCAATGTAGTTAACGGTCGCGGCGAAGAACAGGAGTGCACAGATCACCCAACGATACCTGCCGATCCGCCTTACCGGATCGCCAACGCCGGCGATCGCTGCACCGGTTGCCGAACCGCCGGATTCTTCAGGTGCGGCGAGAAACTCCCCGTCGTCTTGGCTTTGTTGGCTGTCTGCTCTGTCGGAAATATTGCTCATTAAATTGCTCTCCTGTATTTCAGATCTCAAGAATTCCCGGCGAACTGTATTCGATCCCGTCGATCTCATGCACTATCGATGGAAAATCGGGCGATGTCGTTATCGTTTCAACAAAGCCATTTTCGAGGATAACTGTCTCCTCGACCTTTGTTCCCGCGATCGATGGATTCCATGCAAATGCCTGATCGGGTTGGACCGTTTCGTTACATTCCGGATGTGCGACCCACTCGCGCGTTCGGTATCCGACCGCTCCGCCCTGATGATGTTTGTTGATCTCATCCGGAAACTCGGCTTCGGCATAAGCATTAGCGGCAACCTGGTAAAGATCACGCCCGCTCGTTCCCTCACGTGTCGCATTCCAGAGCGAAGCATTTACGAAAGCGGTCGCGTTCGTCCGCTCGCATAGATCACGCGTAGTTGTCCCAACGCTTACTATCCGCGAAAGGCTTACCGTCAGGCCACCTCTTCGCGCGCAGGCGACAAGCATTACGGTCTTTTCCCATTTCTTATCGCTCGGTACCGGATGTCTGTACCTCGAGATTCGATCATCTGCTGCGACCAGAACCACAGGCGACGTGATGTTCGCCTTTCCTAGTTCAAGTCGGATCGCCAAACCTATTCCAATTTCTGTCTCGCCCGGTTTGATCTGATCGATAACTTTTCTCATTGCCTGTCCAGCATCTCGGCCCAACTCTTTGAACCGAATTATTTCGTCAGCGGTCAGGCTATATCGACATTTCGTGATCATTCCTTCGATCGCCGGTGCCGATGCATCGAGCGGAATATCGGTAGCGATCTGCCCACCGCCAAGTGCACCGATCGCTTGAGAGATCAGAAAGCGGCTAGAAGACTTCTCATCCTGCCAGGGAAATTCGATCGGGACAAACTCACTTGCCGAGACTACTTCCGAGAGCAGCCGAGGCATTTCAATGTTATTTGCTAACAGAATGCGGCGGCCGTCTTTCGCGACTAACACAGAAGCCGCACCATTATCTCTGGTCTGGTCGATCCCGTTTGAAGCTCCGCCCGTGATCCAAGCAAAATTGTGCTGGCCATTCAGCAAAATACCGGCGAGGCCCTCACTTTCTGCCAGTCGCATCAGCCGTTCGGTCTTGATCTCGGTCTCAGATGCCATTCTTGTATCTACTGATTCACGCCGCTTGCCAGGAATCCGCCATCGACGACCAATATCTCACCGGTTACAAAACTCGCCGCTTCCGACGCAAGAAAAACGGCGGCACCGGCAAGCTCTTCGACCTTACCAAATCGGCCCATCGGCGTTCGCATTAGAAACTCCTGTCCGCGAGGGGTTTCATTTAGAAGCTTCTGATTTAGAGCGGTCTTGAAAACGCCTGGTGCGATGGCGTTCACATTAACGCCGCTCTTCGCCCATTCGATAGCGAGCGATTTCGTCAGCGAAGCAACCGCTGCTTTACTGGCGGAATATGCTGCAACCTCAAACAATGAAACGTAGGAACCGAGCGAAGCTATATTAATGATGCGTCCGTATCCATTGCCGATCATATGCTTGCCAAACACTTGGCAAGTGCGAAGTGTGCCGTTTAGGTTCGTTTCAAAGATGCCGCTCCATTCTTCTTCCGTTACATCCGCGGTCGCCGTTCGTTTTGTGATCCCGGCGGAATTCACAAGAATATCCACCTTGCCAAAATGTTCGACACATTCCTTTATTAAAATTTCGATCGACGCTCGATCGGAAACGTCCGATGCAACGCGGATCGTCCGCCGGCCAAACGTTTCTATCTCGGTGGCGGCGGTTTCGACTTGTTCAATCCGTCTCGAGGTGCACACAACGTCGGCACCGGCTTCTGCGAGACCGTGGGCAAGAGCTCTGCCAATGCCGGAGGTTCCGCCAACGACGACCGCAACTCGGCCGGCTAGGTCAAATTTGGAAAAGGACATATTTGCAATCAACTACTTTTGGCTTTTGGTATTAAAGGTCATACCATTTTGCGATGTGCCGTCTAGTGTCTTACAATCTTAACATGCTTGTCAAGGATCGCTAATCTGTGATTTTCCATATTATTATTGAGATGGAAGGCATTATCTGGTCGAAAATCCGAAAAAATGAAAATATTGGTTGCGTTTAATTGGTTAAACCAATTATGATGTTCCTATTGGAAATTTACCAAGTAGGGGCGATGCAGACATCAATGGAAAAAGTGTACGATCGGCGAGTAGAAGGCGACCATGTTTGGTTGGAAACCGGCAATGCTGAGTTTCAACCGCGCAATGTACCTTATGATTTCGAAGTGCTCGAAAGCGAAGAAGCCATCGGACAGGCAATGTATGCGGAACTTGTTGATTACGCCGCATCGAACCCCGGCGATCTAAACATTATTCTGCTCGGTGGTCGAGGCGCTCAAGCGATGTACCGCATAATTGCGAAGCTTGCGGAAGAGCACAGAATCGACGAACTGCTAGGCCGATTGAACGTGTTCACGCAAGACGCACTTGCCCCAATGCGGATGAAAAACGGCCTCAGCTTTGTTCGTGATTTCGAACGGCTGTTGGGGCCGCATTTCTTTCGCAAGGTAAAGAGCTTTACGCCGATGCAGACCGAGACGGACGATATAGAAGGCAAACTTGTCGGATATCTTGCGAAGTTGGAATCGCTCGGCGGCATCGATATTTTCTTCTTGGGACTTGGGCCTGAAGCCGAGGCCGCATCTCATCTTTGTTATATAAAGCCAAATTCCGGTGCTCGTTTCACTGATATTGCCGGTGTGATCCCGATCTCCGAAAGCATTCTTGAACACCACATAACAAAATTTAAGGCTGGCGGAAGCAGCGTACCCGAGGCCGACGAAAAAGAATGCCGTAGTGCGAGCCACATCTTGACGCTTGGGCCGGCAGCGATCCATGGCTCACGGCGGATCGTTCAATCGATCGTTGACGCTTCGACGGCTCCGGCGAAACGCGAAAGTTTCCAGCGGCTCATAGACACAGTCATTTCGGAAGATCCGGCCGAAGCCGCGAAACAGTTAGATGAAAATCCCGGCCTTTGGATAAGGCTTCACGACAATGTTCGGTCGCTTGTGCTCCCGGATCTGATCGTCGAATAGGTTTAATTTTATGGCCGATACGCGTCCACATGCAGCAGAGCCCATTAGCGATTATGCAATTATCGTCAATCCGAACGATAACGTTGCGGTCGTCAAGGTGCAGACCATATCGGGTTTGGCGGTCACTCTTCCTGGCGGTAGCATCTTAACGGTTCGTCAAGAGATCACGCCGGGACACAGATTTGCTACTCGTTCGATACCGTCGGGCGAATTTGTAAAACAATACGGGCAGCCGATCGGAACGTCGCTCGGAATTGAGATCGGCGAATGGATCAATCACGACAACATGACCGACGAAGTGCCGGTCGTCCGTGATCTTCCCGAAGACATCAATAACCCCGCACCGGATTACTTTGAGCAGGACCAGATCTCGACATTTAATGGCTTTCGTCGGCCCGATGGCCGCGTCGGTACCCGGAATTTCATTCTCATTGTCCCTACATCAATGTGCTCAAGCCACGAGGCGACACAGATCTCGATGATGTCTGAGTTCCTTCATTACAACCGCAAGAAATATCCAAACGTTGATGGTGTGGTGGCGATTCCGCACAACAAAGGCTGTGGCTGCCAGGACGGCTCGAACCTCGATCTGATGATGCGGACCTTATCGAACTACGCTGATCATCCGAACGTCGGCGGCGTTATTTTGATCGATCTCGGTTGCGAGAAGACAAATCTGACGTATGTTGAGCGATATCTTACGAATCGCGAAAGCCCGATCCAAAAGCCGCTCGTAAAGATCGGTATTCAGGATGTCGGCGGAACTCAAGCCGCGATCGACCTTGGCCTGAAAGAAGTTGAAAAGATGCTTCCGGTCGTAAACGAAAATGTCCGCGAAGAGTTTCCGATCAGCGAACTCGTGCTTGGAGTAAAGTGCGGAAGCTCCGACGGTTTCTCCGGCATTTCGGCAAACCCTGCGCTAGGCAATTGCTCTGATCTGCTTGTCCGTAGCGGCGGAACTGTATTGCTTACCGAAGTTCCGGAATTTTGCGGTGCCGAACACATTCTTGCAAATCGGGCGAAAGACTCAGAAACGGGCCGCAAGATCTATGCAATGGTCGATTGGTACAAGGAATACGCATCGAAATTTGGTGCGGTTCTTAACCAGAATCCGAGCACCGGTAACAAGGCAGGTGGTCTTCTCAATATAACGATCAAGTCACTTGGCGCGATCGTAAAGGCCGGCACAACACGCATCGAAGACTGCATCGAATATGCCGAAACGCCGACGTCGCGTGGGATAAATTTAATGCAGGGACCGGGTTACGATCAGGAATCAACCCCTGGACTGGTTGCGGCCGGTGCGACCGTCATCGTCTTTACGACTGGAAATGGAACCACTATCGGAAACGCGATCGCACCAGTGATCAAGCTTGCCTCGAACCACAGAGTGTTTGAAAAAATGGCGCACGACCTTGATATTTCGGCAGGCGGCGTGATCGATGGGACCGAAAGTATTTCCGAGGTCGGCGACCGGTTGTTTGAACACGTGCGTCAAGTTGCGAGCGGCGAAATCCTCGCAAAAGCTGAAATACTCAAACATCGAGAATTCCAGTTCTGGGCGGAACAAACGGTTTCGTTGTAAGATGTTCATTACTCTTTGTTATGAACGTTGGTATAACATTACAAACCGAAATAACTGGTGCCGCTGCGCCCGTAAATAAACGAGGCCTTTTGCTGCGGCTGATACGTGCGAGTCAACCCATCTCACGAACTGAGATCGCCGAACGCCTGCGTATCGACAAGAGCACCGTAACCGAAATTGTTAAACCTCTGATTGATTCCGGGATCCTGCGGGAAGATAAACTTGAAACCCGCGCACCCGGACGACGATCCAGAATGCTTTCGTTCGCCGATGAAGGCAGATATTTTGTTGGAGTAAATTTCGGCGTTCGCCGGACGCAGGTCGGTCTAACGACGCTCGCTGGCGTGATTTCGGAAGAAGCTGACCTTGAAACGCCGACAGATCCGGCCAGAGCGTTGGACCTTGTAGCATCGTGGCTCGGCGACGTTCGAACCAAGATCGATAACGGCGTCATCGAACGCATCGGTGTTAGCGTTCCGGGCATGACCGATGCCGACCGCGGCCAACTCGTTTTTGCTCCGAATCTTAATTGGCGTGACGTCGATATTCGGGCGAAGCTTGGTGATGAGAATACGCGTGTCGTCGTCGAAAACGATTCGGCCGCCGCAGCGATGTTCGAAGCACGGACGAAGATCCGCGAAACGCACGACGGTCTTTTGAGCAATTTTATCTTGGTTCGATCAGGCACGGGTATCGGTGTCGGGCTTGTTATCGGAGGCGAAGTTTTTCGCGGAACCGGTATTAGCCGCGGAATTGCCGGTGAGTTCGGCCATATGACAATAGTCGCGGGCGGCAAGCAATGCGTTTGCGGCAATCGTGGCTGTTGGGAACGTTATGCTTCGGCGGCGGCGGGAGCATCATTGTATCTGGGTGATCGACCGTTAAGGCCGGGCGAGACGAATCCGCGATTCGTCGATATCGTCGCGAAAGCGGAGAATGGCGACAATCGCTCGCGCCGAACGCTTGAGATGATCGGCGACTATCTCGGGGTTGGTATCGCAAATGTGATCATGGGCGTGGGAATTCCGAGAGTGATAATCAGCGGACGGCTCGTTTATGGCTGGCAATTCATCGAAGGGCCGTTAAACGATGCCATTCGGCGCAGCATCGTCGGTAAGACGGAAGGTTGGTCTGTCGAAGCAGGCTCGCCTGTCGGTTCGGCGATCGGCGGAGCTCTTGAGGTCGCGATCGAAGATTTTCTGGCATCACTTTAAGTTTATGCAGCAACAAACACAGCTCGAACCCATTCGACAGGAAACATGTTACGTCCGCGGGACGCACCAGAAGCCCGGTCGCTCGTTGTCCGTTTCGCCCGGTGCGACTGCATCCCGAAATCTGTTCTACGGACGCGTGATCATTCAGCCCGGCGATTCGCCGATCGAATTCGAAACCGGGACACGCGAAACCGGTTTGATCTGCTTGAACGGCTCGGGAACGATCAACGTCGACGGCGAAGAGTTTGCGCTTGGCCGGTACGACGCGATCTACGTTCCGCGTGATTCGCGGGTCACCGTTTCGAGTGATAGTTTATTCGATCTTGCCGAGGTCGCAGCTCCTGTTGATAACAAATATCCTTTGCAGGTTGTTCCTTTCGAAGAGATCCGCAAAGATCCTGCGCTTCATTTCATCGCCGGAAAGCCGCCGACCGAACGCGATCTGAACATTCTGATCGGAAAGAACGTCGAAGCCGGACGCATTATGGCGGGCGTTACGTTTTCGACCGATGGCAACTGGACATCGTGGCCCCCGCACGAACACGAAAAAATGCTCGAAGAAGCGTATCTTTACATCGACATGCCCGAGCCAGGATGGGGAATTCAAATGGTTTACACCGACCGCGAAGAGCCTGAACTTGTTCAGGTCGTACGCGAAGGCGACGTCGTTTTAATGCCGCAGGGTTTTCATCCGAACGTTGCCGCACCGGGCGGTTCAATAAATTTTCTATGGATGATGGCAGCAAATCGCGAAGGTGTTGACCGACAGTTTGGCGTCGTGAATGTGCAACCGGAATACGCACAGGCGGGTTCCGGTTTGGAGGCCTCGAAATAATGAGCTTGGACGCATTTAGCCTGAGCGGAAAAAACGCGATCGTAACCGGAGCGGCAACGGGAATCGGTAAAGCGATCGCCGTCGCACTCGCACGATCAGGTGCGAACGTCGCGTGCCATGGCCGCGGCCAGGGCTCGACATCCGACGTTGTCGCAGAGATCATTTCGCTCGGTCGCCACGCCGTCGAAGTCACCGGTGATATGGCTGATCAGGACACACCGACGCAGATCTTCGTGAATGCCATTGCCGCGTTTGAACAGATCGACATTCTGATCAACAATGCCGGAACTATACGACGCTCGCCGGCCGTAGATTTTACTGAAGAAGATTGGTCGCTGATTATCGAAGTGAATCTTTCCAGCGTGTTTAGAATGTGCCAGGAAGCGGGACGGCACATGATCGCAAATGGTGGCGGAAAGATCATCAATATCGCGTCATTGTTATCCTTTCAAGGCGGCATCAATGTGCCTGCTTATACGGCATCGAAATCGGCGGTCGCTGGACTCACCAAAGCGCTTGCGAATGAATGGGCAAAGAACGATATTAATGTAAATGCGATCGCACCCGGCTACATCGCGACCAACAACACGGCATCTTTACAGGCCGACGAAACGCGAAACCGGCAGATTCTCGAACGCATTCCGGCCGGACGTTGGGGCAAAGCGGAAGACATCGCCGGTGCCGCGGTATTTCTCTCGGCACCTGCTAGCGATTACATGAACGGCCACATTCTCACCGTTGATGGTGGCTGGATGGGCAGATAATTTTGGTTCACTAATGACGTTGGAAGTTAAAACAAAAGACGCCGCGAAGTTCGACGTTGTAACGCTCGGCGAGATGTTGCTGCGGTTCGACCCGGGCGAGTTTCGCATTCATAACGCACGCGATTTTCGCGTCTGGGATGGCGG